>VFFB01000004.1 GCA_018882585.1 Candidatus Kapaibacterium sp. | reverse complement strand
ACCAGCTCATGCCCCTGCGCGGTCTTGCGCTGCTCACGATACTGCCGACACCAATACAGCATCGTCGCATACGACACGCCCTGCTGCTCGGCATACGCCTGCTGACTCATCCCACTGCGTTGCCACGTCTCCACCATGGCATACATCTGCTCCCGCTTTGCGCTCCGTCGCATCGATCATTCCTCATGATTGTGTGACGACAAACCTCGGTCACACTCTCACGCCAGAACAGATGTACTTGCTCGGGCGGATACTTTGAAGGCAGGCAAAGCATAAACGCCACTTTCTTCGTCTCTCACTTGCTTAGCTGATTCTGAGGACACGGTTCCCGGGAGTTCGATTCTTTGGTGCACAACAACAATCGCAAATGAAACGCCAGACCGAATCATTCACACCCATCCGTAATAGCAGCGGCAATACTCGCCTTGACCGAGCGTTGTTCTACGCTCGAATGATCCTTGACCTGCAGATTTACACCATCTATCGTGACATTCGGCGATTCATGGCAGCGCTAGCACAAGTCCCGCGCGTGCATCAAGCCACAAACGGAGGTCAGGTGCGTCGCGCAATGCTGGATGTAGGATGTGGCGACTCGCCATACAGGTTCCTGCTTGATCCGTCGTACAGCTATCATGGTATCGATATCGCAGATGCGGAAAAGTTTGGCTACGATAACAACGAGATCACATCGTTCGACGGAGCAAATATTCCATTTGAAGCAGACCTTTTTGACGCGATTCTCTGCACCGAGGTACTGGAGCATGTCTACGACTACCAGGCACTGGTGAACGAGATGTATCGGGTGCTGGCGCCAGGAGGTATCGCTTTGATTACCGTCCCGTGGAGTGCGCGTTATCATTATCTACCGCATGACTACTTCAGGTACACACCGAGTTCACTTCGGAATGTATTCTCGGCCTTCTCGTCGATCGACATTAAACCACGAGGTACCGTGATCTCAGTGATTGCAAACAAGACCCTCGTTCTTGTCGTCGGCTTGCTGAGGCAAAGACTATGGCGTGCCATATTCTCGTTGCCATTTGTGATGTCGATCTTACCCCTGCTAGCCATGCTATTGCTTGTCGCGCATATCGGAATCGCACTGGGCAAGTACTCACCGGTGGATCCCCTTGGATACACCATCATTGTGCAGAAGTAGCGTCTACTCCGTTTGCTTTGTTGCGACAACAAACACCGACTGAGCAACCTCCCGTAGGAACGTCTTCTGCAGGACTGAATCCAAGGCGACAACCGGTCTGATCAGCGCCTCGGGCGTGTTTGGCAGTAGAAAATCTCCCGCCGTTGCCGTGCAGTTGCGGAACCCTGCTGCGGTGACGCGACGCCGAATGTTCCAACGGTGAAAAGCCATTTCGTTGGGTTCGAGCGAGGCAAGTCGACGGAACAATCCGAAGCGAAAAATGAGAAATACGTAGGGGTTCACAAGGTTGGGCTCTATGAACACAAGCTTGCCTCCCGGCTTCAGGATCGTATGGATCGTCCGCAGCGTTTCGTCTAAACGAGGCTCGAAATGATGCAGTACACCGTTGCCGACAACAGCATCAACGCTGTTTGGCGGGAACGTTCGCAGTACGGCGGCTTCGTCTGTAAAGTTCAACACCGAAAAAACAGGATTGGTCTTGTCCGTCGATGCCTCGCGTGCCATCGAGATGAACTTTTCGGAAATGTCGACGCCGTGTCCGCGACAACCTAGTTTGCCCACAAGGTATCGCAGCCACGCGCCATGCGAGCAGCCAAGTTCGACCACGCAACGTTCTGCAGGGTCTCCGGCCATCGGTCCGATAGCATCAGCAATGAAGTCCCAGCGGCGCTGCATCCGCGCCAGGTTTGTGGGCGTACCCTGAAAGCCCTGATTGTATCCTCGCTCGTCCTTCAGTGAAAGCATGTCGTTCCTCTTCTACTCGGATGCAAGGTTCTCGAGTTCGGCCGGGTCTTTGATCAGACGTCCTTTGACGATGACCTTGTCGCGGATAAACTTCGGGCGAGCCTTTGTTTCGTCGACGACCTTGGCCATGTATTCGCCGATGACGGATAGACCAAGCAAGTTCGCCCCACCAAAGAACAGGATCAGCACGATGATGGTCGTGACGCCCTGTGGGACGTTGGGATTGAGCAACCGAAGGATCGTCTGCACGACGATGGCAACAGCCGAGAGTCCTGTAAGAAACAACCCGACGTATGACATGATCTCCAGCGGAACGTACGAGAACGAGAAGATTCCCTTCTTGGCCCAGCCGATGTTCCTGCGCAGGTTATTCGTCGATCGACCGAACTGCCGCTCCGGCCGCACATAGTCAACTCCGATCTGCTTGAAACCAACCCACGCGCGAAGGCCACGCAGGAATTGGTCTTTCTCGGGCAGACGCAGCATGTGTTCAACCACCCGGCGGTCGATCAACGAAAAGTCGCCTGCGTCCAACGGTATCCGGATATTCGCTACCGTGGCGAACACACGATAGAACAGACGGTAAGCAACCGACATGAAGGGCGTCGTTTCACGCTGCACCCGGCGTCCATACACAACGTCATAGCCTTGCATCCATCGCTCAAAAAACTCCGGGATCACCTCGGGCGGGTCCTGCAGATCGCCGTCAAGCAGCACCACGGCATCGCCCGTTGCCAGCTCCATGCCACTGGCAAAGGCAGCCTGCGAACCGAAGTTCCGGGAGTGCGTCACCGCCATCACGTTCGCATCCTTCGCACAAATGGACTCCAGCACTTGCTGCGTGTCGTCCGGCGATCCGTCGTTCACAAAGATGATCTGATAGCCGCATCCGATCCTGGCAAAGGTGGCAACCAGCCGCTCATACATTAACGGAATGGCCTTTGCATCCATGTAACAGGCGATCACAGGCGAGATGGTCACCACACGCGATGGTGCGGTAAAGGCTGGCAGCACGACATTCTCGTAACGCACTTCGTTCTGCCACGCTGTGGTCTTTTTTACCCCATCGAGAAGTTTCGTCTGGGGCTTCCAGCCAAGGACACGCTCCGCCAAGTCATAGTTGCCGTACCAGTTGTCTTCGTCCCAGTGTCGGTTCTGCATGCTTCCCCATTGGGGCGCGGACGTCACTCCCAGCTCAGTACGTACCAAGTCGACGATGTCTGCAATCGTCGTTTTCACCCCGGTTCCGATGTTGATGGAGTTCCCACGCACGCCTTCCTCGCCTGCCAGGTTCGCCGCACGAACAAGTGCGTCAACGCAGTCGCCGATGTAGACGAAGTCACGTGAGACGGCGGGATTCACCAGTGGCGGCAAGGAGTTTGCACGACCATGTTCGATCAAACGCGGCACCAACCGGTCTGGCTCCTCCCATGGACCGTAGATCGAGAAGAATCGCAGATTGACACACGGCACATTCCGGACCTTGCCGTAGTAGTCGATCGTGTACGCGGCAGCTACCTTCGATACCGA
The DNA here is from genome assembly GCA_018882585.1 of Candidatus Kapaibacterium sp. Lineage (GTDB taxonomy): Bacteria > Bacteroidota > Ignavibacteria > Kapaibacteriales > Kapaibacteriaceae > ZLKRG46. The sequence goes on along the minus strand of VFFB01000004.1, from coordinate 68,203 downwards.
GTAGTGACTGTTGGGCGCAAGCACAGATGTTTCGGAAGGTGAAGCACAGTTGGTACCGTACTCCGAACTACTGCCACCATGCACATAGACCGTGTCGGTTCCGCACTGTTCAAGAATGTTGACGCATCCCAAGACGTTTGTGGAATAGATCAACGATACATCATGCTGCCTTGCATAGGCACCATAGGCCGACAAATCGAAGATCGTGCCCGGCTTTGCGGATGCAAGAAGTGAGGTAACCGAATTAGGGTAGGTAATGTCGCAATAGAGGATGTCTGAAGGATCTACGCCCATCAACCGCAACCTCCAGGCTGAGCGCGGATTGTGCGACACGGCAAAGACGTCAGAACGCTGCGACCGAAGCGCGTCAAACAGATTGCTGCCGATAAAGCCGCTTGCCCCAACAACAAGGATCGGCCCCTTCAGTGCGCGGATATCACCGGCATGCTCGTTCGTCATCATTGCGTCCTCCGTAACGCCGCTGCGATTCTATCGGCATCCAGCCCCGATTGGGCCTGATGGTATCGCTGACTTCCGTAAAGCTTGTTAGGATAGCCTGCCGCACACAGTCGACTGCAGCGGAATCCGTCAAGGCCCATGTCGTGGAGTCGAGCAATGAGGTATTCAGACAAACCGCCGCGAGCAACGTGCTCCTCAACAACGATCAGTCGTCCACTGGCTTCAACAGATGCTGCAATCCGGGCAATATCAGCTTCGTCCAACGGGATCCGTATCACAGAGAAAACATCAGCCGGTACATCACTTCCGACACGCTCAAGTGCATCAAGTACGTTGGCAATGATGGGGCCAAGCGTAACAACGGTGACCTTTGGATCACTTGCTAGTGTCACGGGCGATGCTGGTCCGCACACCGAGGCAGCGGGCCGCGGCCGTCCCATTCCAAGCCGCAAGTAGGCCGGCTTCCGTTCGGCACGCATGCTGTCGATGCAATAGCGTACGTCGTCGGCAAAGGCCGGAATCCAGCATGTCATGTTGTACAGCGTGCTCATGCAGCCGATGTCCTCGATGGCGTGGTGGGTTGCCCCCATGATGCCATAGCCATAACCACCACCGTTCCCGACGATGTATACGGGCAGATCATGGATGCACACGTCAATTCTGATCTGTTCGATACACCGAAATGTTGCGAAGGGGGCGATGCTGTACACGAAGGCGTCATTCCCGCAACTGGCAATGCCCGCAGCGATGCCGATCATGCTTTGCTCGGCAACGCCGGCATTAATGAACCGACTACCGGCCAATTGCTGAATACCCTCAAGCGCGTTGAAACCGAGATCGCCGGTCAGAAAGAACGTCGTCGTCGATTCCGACATCACATTGGCGATGGCCGCACAGAACTCATTCCGCATGGCCAGACTCCTCGAGGTATGTCATGGCATCGTCGAACAACTCCTTATTCATCGGCAGATAATGCCATTCGAGTTTATCTTCCATATACGGCACGCCACAACCTTTCACCGTGTTGGCAATGAGAACGGTTGGTCTTCCGTCCGCATCAGGACGTGTCTCGTCCATAAAGGACTTCAGGAATGCTTCATTGTGGCCGTCGCCCTCGATCACACGAAAGCCCATGGCTCGCCACACTGCAGGATCGGCTGTGTCCCCAAGCACGTCGCTCGTCCGGCCGAATCCCTGCAGACCGTTTTTATCGATGATCACGAACAATCCGCTAAGGCTATTCCGCACAGCAAAATGTGCTGCCTCCCACGTCGTGCCCTCGTTCGTTTCGCCATCAGACATTAAGACAAAGGTTCTGTCAGCCAGTCCTACATGGTTCTTGCCGTATGCAATACCTGTCGCAATGGGCAACCCATGCCCAAGCGACCCCAAGGCAAACGGAATGTCTCTGCTCGTACCTGCCGATGGATGAGCTGCGAGTTTCGTACCATCCTTGTAGAATGAGGTCAGCTGTTCATCTGAAATTCGGCCAAGTGCATTCAGAACGACATACATCGCACCGGCAGCGTGTCCCTTCGACAAGATAAACTCTTCGCTTGCTGCCTTCCACGAATAGGCCGCCTGAACGATATCAATGCAACTGAGCGAACAAGCAATGTGTCCACATGACGCTCCGTAGTAGAGTCTAAGAAGCTTCTGACGGATGTGCCGTTGCTGTTGCGAGAGGGTTCGAGGCATCGATAGCCGAAAAGATGTGAACGTCCTCCGACTGGATCAACGCCTCGGTGAGCACGCGATCTGTCATGCCAATACTGGACGGGAAGCGCCCAAATATCGGAAGAAAATCAGGCGCAAGAGCATGGTAAAACGACGGTGGTTGGCTGCATGCAGACGGGATCAGCACGATCCATTCCGGCAGAGCCGCCCCTTATGGCTTCGCGTACGCCGGATCCTTCAGGAATGCGTCGTCGGTCAGTGTCTTCATGAAGGCCACCAGATCGGCCTTGTCTTGCTCATTCAGCCCCAGTCCACCTACCTGCATATTGTACTGCAAGAGCGGATCGACCGAAAGCGATCGCTTCACGCCAACATTGTAGTGATCGATCACCTCTTCTAACGTCGCAAATCGTCCGTCGTGCATGTAGGGGGCGGTGACGGCAATGTTGCGCAACGACGGGACCTTGAACGCAGCCATGTCGCGCGGCACCCCCGTAATGCGGAACCGTCCTTGGTCGGTGACAGACGCGTCGTCATCCAGACCGTTGTTGATGTAGCGATCGTTGGTAAAGAAGGGTTCGGCATGACAATGAAAACACTCGCCACCCTTCCACCGGCCACGTGGATCAAACTCCCTGTTGAAGATCTGACTGCCCCGTAACTCAGATTCCGTGAACGTTTCCTCGCCGCGCCGCACTCGATCGAGCTTGCTGTTCGTAGACACAACCGACATCATGAACTGCTCCAGAGCGATACCGATGCGTTCTGCCGTGATGGTATCACTACCGAAGGCGCGCTTGAACTGCTGCGTGTAGGCTGGCAGGGCCAAGAGTTTGCGCACGACGTTGTCGAGCGTCTCGTCCATCTCCAGCGTGTCGCGAATGGGATGCAAGGCCTGCTCACGCAGCGTGGCCGCACGTCCGTCCCAGAAGAATCCGTCGCGATGCCATGCAAGGTTCATCACCGCCATGGCCTGGCGCTTGCCAGGCAAGCCACGCACGCCTATGCTGTAGCGACGCAGATCCGAGAATCCGTCAGTCTGCACATGACATGAGGCGCAGCTCTGCTCGCCGGTGCGCGACAACACACCATCGTAAAAAAGTTCCCTACCAAGTGCTACCCGCTGTACCGTCAATGGATAGTCCGTTGGCAGGTCGGGCGATGGAAGGTTGCCGTAGGATAGCTGATATGGCGTGGCGTCGTACGCCACATCCGGCACCGGCTGGGTCGTTTCGCCACAGCCGACTATCATGAGCACCGCCACGATGGGCAGCGCGAAGTACAGTGTTCTCATCGCGATCGGGTGATAAAGGTTTCGTCGGTCAGCGCACGCAAAAAAGCCTCGATATCGTCGCACTCGTCACGCGTCAGACCAAGCGGACGTATGGCCGCAGCTTTGTTGACATGCGGATGACCACCGGCATTGTAGTTGTCGATCACGTCGCGCAATGTGGCATAGCTTCCATCATGCATGTAAGGGGCAGTGACAGCCACGATGCGCAGCGAGGGAATGACGAAGACGTTTGAATCGGACGTTGCATCCGTCATCCGCATGCGACCAGGGTCGGTGTACGCAGCATGGATACCCGTGTTGGCAAAGCCGAAGGTCGTGTACAGAAAGCCGCTGTGACAGGACGAACACGACGTGCGATCCGAGAAGAACAACGCTTTACCGCGCTGCTCGGCAGGCGTGAGGGTTCCGACGTCGGCGCGGCTGCGGCCGCTGACAAGCGTACGCTCATATGCGGCGATTGCACGCGTCAGCACAAAGGCGTCCAAGTCGCGGCCGTAGGCCGCTTGAGCCATACGTTGTACCGTCGTGTCAGTCCTGAGTCTGTCTACGGCACGCACCATGTTGAAATCAAACTCTGCATGCTCCTGGATCGGCACGGCGATCTGCTGCTCAAGCGTCGGCACGCCGCCCTCGCGCATGAAATGCGGATAGTAGCCAACGTTAGCAAGTGATGGCGCATTGCGCGTCCCCATGGCACCGCCCGTACCGGGCGAGACTGGTCGGTTGCCGGCAAAGGCATGTTGCGACAGATGGCACGACGCACAGGATATGTCCTGAAATCGCGACAGCTGCGTTGAGTGGAACAGCATCTTGCCAAGGGCTACGCGATCGGATGTCGTGGCGTTGTCGGCCGGCACGATCTGCTCGGGAAATCCCGGCGGGACGTCGACCAGCACCTGCGGCTGCGTCGGCGCAGCCGGGTCGGCGGCACAACCTGCAGCAACCAGCGCTGCAGCAACGGTACCGCAAAGCCCCCTTATGAGCCTGTTACCTGTTGATGGCCACGGTAGCATGGGTGCGGCGGGCATCGGCGTGGTGCATGACGATGCCGTAGATACCTGTGGGCAGGTGGTGGACGGACATGAGCGAGGCGCCTTCGGACAGGTTGGCTGTTGCAACGGCGTTGCCGGCAATGTCGATGATGGTGGCCTGACGCACGTCCGTCGGTAGCACGATGACATCGCTGGCAGGGTTCGGTGCGATCGTGACGAGGTCGTGCTGCTCCTTGACAGAGCTGACGACAGCGCCGGAGTAGACGCGACGAGCCATGTTCTGCATGAGCGTGATGGCCTCGCCCTGCGCGCTGTGGTTGACAAGTCCCCGACTGACGTTGATGGACTCAAGCAGGTATTCATAGCTGCAGATAAGCGGGATGTCGATGCCGTCTTCGGTACGAGTGCTACCGGCACGAACAGTGAGGCCCGTGTACAACGCGTCATCGACCGAGTGGATCTGCATCATGGCCGTCAGCTTATCGGCTTGCGTGCCAGCCATTGCCTCGTACGTAACAAAGCGATAGCCGCTTTCCCAGCCCCAGTGCATCGACGGATCCTGGTAGCCAAGCGGATGCCCGTCTGGATATGATGCGGGATCGAGGTGATTATGGGCAATGTCGACACCGATCGAGAAAGAGATGGAGTCGATACGCTGCACGGCAAGATCTCCCAGCGAGTAGCGATCGGACTTGCTGACGTCAACCAGCAGATAATGGTCGATCAGACGTGTCGATGTACCATCGTGGTGTACGGTGATGCCCGAGATATAATACCGCAGCAGCTCCGGACGATAGAAGCCACCGCCGCTACGACCTTGATAGACCTGGCCAAGTGCGAACACACTCCCGTCGTTGGCACGAGGCAACAACACCAGCGTTACCTCGACAGCCGAAGCGGCTTGGACGGCCAGCAGCAGCAAAACAACGAGCGATCTGATCATGGTGGTGGCGTGCAAATGGAACACCTCCGAAATTACGAAGGATGTACGGCGGTTGTCACTCGCGAAGCGCTGGGAAACACCGAGAAATCGCGTATGGTCACACCAGAGCCTGCAACCATGGCGTGAGCGGTTCGATCATAATGCCGTGCATCTTGAGTCGTTCTGCTCCGCGGTACAACAGCGTCGCCTGTGCCTGAGGATAGAGCTCCAGGAACGACCGTAAGCCGCGTACATCCGCTGGGCGGACCTCGTTGACATTCTTCACCTCGATTGCCATGAAGGTCTCTGGGCCATATACCACGAAGTCGACCTCGACATTGGTGCGAGTGCGCCAATAGTATAGCCGACGCCCGTCGGCTGCATAATCACAGTATGCACGTAGGTGCTGGGCCACCAAGCCTTCCAGGGCATGCCCGTCGATTGCTGTTCGGTCGTCCAATGGACCAAACGGTCGTAATGCTCGATACACGCCTGTGTCGAAGAAATAGAATTTGGGATGCGAGACAACCTCACGCTTCGCGTGATGGGTAAAGACGGGCAAACGACTACCCAACATCAGATCTTCCAGAATCTCGATGGAGTGTTCGACAGTTTTGCGTTTTACGCCACAGTCTCGCGCAACGTTCGAGACGTTGAGGACCTGTGCATGCGAGAAGCTGATCGCTTCCAGGAACCGGGCAAACTGTTCGGCATTACGAGAAAGTCCCTCAGAAAGCACCTCCTCGTAGATGTAGAGTGCAACGTAGGACCGAAGTGTTTGTTCCGGGTCGTCGGATTCCACAACAACCGGAATCATGCCAATACGCAGCGCTCGGTCAAGTTCGAAATCGGATCCCAGTTCCGAGGCTACGTACGGATGCATGACGCATCGAATGGCGCGACCGCCAAGGAGGTTCACCTCGCCCCGACGCAGTTTGCGTGCACTCGAACCGGTAAGGATGAATCGGTACGGCGATCCTGAAGCAATCATCTGGTGCACCATCTCCAACAGGACCGGCATTTTTTGCACCTCATCGATCACAACATTGGTCACGGCCGTTGCGGCTGCAAGCCGTTCCCGCAGACGTTCCGGCCGTGCGGCCATGGTGCGTGCCTCGACAGGATCCAGCAGATCAACCATCAACGCGCCCGGGAAGGCGCTCCTCGTCCACAATGTTTTTCCAGTGCCCCTTGGACCAAAAAGAAAAAACGATCCTGTCGGAGGCTGAAAAATCCGGTGCCGTGTTGTTCTCATGACTGCAATTTGGCACCACTACCGCCATTTTGCAACGCAATTTGGCATTAGCGCCGCCATTTTGCGACCTGTGGTGATGAACGAACACCCTTCGACAGTCTTGTTCCGGCCTCGGCACGAAACATGGTAGATTTGTGTTCCCACATACAACATTTACCAAACAGGATGGATCATGACTGCAAAAACACTGTGCATCGCCGTCGCCATTGGCATAATGGCCATTACCGGCACACAAGCCCAGGAACTCAAATTGCCTGCCCTGTCGCCCTCGTCGACGGTCTCGTCGGACTTCTCGACATCGAAGGTCGAGATCACATACAGCCGCCCGTCAATGCGCGGCCGTAAGGTCTTTGGCGACCTTGTGCCGTTCGGTCAGGTATGGCGCACGGGAGCCAACGCAGCCACCAAGGTGACCTTTGGCGAAGACGTACAGATCGGTGGGAAGAGCGTCAAGGCGGGCTCGTACTCGCTGTATTCGATCCCTGGTCAGAGCGAGTGGGAGATCATCTTCAACACGAATACCGGCAGCTGGGGAACGAACGGCTATGACACCAAGGACGACGTCGTCCGTCTGAAGGTGAAGCCCACGAGCACGTCGCCAACCGTTGAAACGTTCACGATCGGAATTGGCAACATCACGTTCTCGTCGTGCAGCATCGACATCGCATGGGAGAACACGCATGTGTCGATCCCCGTCATCGCTGATAATCAGGAACGCCTGCTGGCTAACATTGACAAGGCCATCAACAATCCGTCCATCCCCTATCAGCAGGCAGCAACGTACATGTTCGAGACCGGCCAGCAGCTCGATAAGGCTCTGGACTACGCAACGAAGGCAGCCGAGAAGAATCCTAAGGCATACTGGATCCAGATGCTGCGCGCCCGTATCGCTGCCAAGGCCGGCAACAACAATGTTGCTCGCGAAGCCGCTGCCAAGGTCGTGGATCTTGCCAAGGGCACGTCCGGCGAAGGCGAATACACCAAGTATGCCAACGATCTGCTCAAGACACTGAAGTGAGTATGCGGTACCTTGTCGTTGGCTGCCTTAGCGTGGTGCTTGCCACGACGGCAGTGGCCCAGCAACTCCGACCGAAGACATCAGCCGAGATCTACGGCGACCTGATCCGTCTTCGCACGCTCACGTCGGTGCTCTATGTAGCTGCCCACCCGGATGACGAGAATACGCGTCTGCTGGCATGGCTCGCGCGCGGACGGCATATCCGCACAAGCTACCTGTCGCTCACACGCGGCGACGGTGGACAGAACATCATCGGCGGCGAACAAGGCGCAGCCCTCGGCCTGATCCGCACACACGAACTTCTTGCCGCACGCGCACTCGATGGGGCCGAGCAGTACTTTGCCCGGCCCATCGACTTCGGCTTCTCAAAGAATCCTGACGAAACATTTCGTCAGTGGGACAAAGCAAAACTGGTTGACGATGTCAAACGCATCATCAACACACTGCGTCCCGACGTCGTGATCTGCCGCTTCCCCAAGGATTCGATGGCAGGTCACGGTCAGCACTCGGCATCGGCCATCGTGACCGAAGAAGCATTCGCCTCCTGCATGGCCGACCCCACGTCGTGGAAGCCCACGCGGCTGCTGTTCAATGCCTTCCGATTCGGCAATCGCAGCACCATCACCGACGACATGTTTAGGATGCAGGTTGGCGAATACGACCCGCTTCTTGGCATGGGATATGGCGAGCTTGCCGGCATCAGTCGATCGCTGCATAAAAGTCAGGGGGCGGGGACGCCGCAGACGCCGGGCGTGCAACCGGAACACTTCAAGACATGGGCCGGCGCACCGCCTGTGAAGAGTCTGTTCGATGGCGTCGACACGACGTGGCAACGCGTTGGACGGGCCGACATCGGACGCGATATCGATGGCGTTGTGAACACATTCGACATGCTGCAGCCCGCAAGGTCCGTTGATGCCCTGCTGCAGATCCGAAGAAAGATCGTTGGCATTGCCGACACGTACTGGCGCACACAGAAGCTCCGAGAGATCGACGCCGTCCTGCTGTCCTGCCTTGGTGTCACCGCCGACGTCACCGTTGCCACACCCATTGCCCGCGCAGGTGATTCCGCAGCGTCGACCCTGCGGGTGACAACAAGGGCCGGACGCAGCATCACGCTTGCCGATGTCACCTGGCCCGACGGCACCGTTCGCACAAACGTGACATGTCCGCACGACTCCCTGGTGACACTGCAGGTTCCTGCATTGATTCCGTCATCCACTCCCGTTACGGAACCGTACTGGCTTGCCAAGGATGCACGGAACGCCTTCTTTACGCTCTCCGACGAACGACTGCTCGGCGAAGCCGTGACACCCTCGGCCTTGCCGGTCACGATGCGGTTCGCTATCGGAGTCGACACTATCGTTACATCGGTGCCGCTGAGCTTCAAGAAGCTTGACCCGCTGCGCGGCGACCTTATCGAGGCAATTCGTATCGTGCCTGACGTGAGCATCGAACCGCTGACGCGCGTTGTGGCCGCCGTGACCGGCACAGCCCGCATCACAGCCCGCATCCGTGCGTATGCGCCAGTTGCCAATGCAGCGCTGGTGCTCTCTGACGCTGGACGTGAAGTGGCGCGCTTGCGCGGCATTACCGTACATGCGATGACCGATACGCTGGTCACCCTTGATGCGAATGTTACCAGAACGTCGACGCTACGTATCAGCCTGGAAACAAGCGGCACGCGCGGCACCACGACATTTACACGTCAGGTGAACACCATCACCTACGACCACATACCTGCCCTGCAGTACACGCAGCCGGCAGAGGTGCGTGTGGTTGCAGAGCCCATCAAGATCGCGGCGAAGCGTATTGCCTACGTTGCCGGCGCCGGAGAGTATACGCCCGAGTGGCTGCGCTCCATGGGCGTCACCGTCGACGAGATCACGGACGAAGCTCTGCTCAAGACCGAAACGCTCCTTGGCTACGACGCCGTCCTTGTCGGCATCCGCGCCATCAACGTTCGCCCCTCCATGAAGTATCTCATGCCCGCCCTGAACCGTTATGTCGAACAGGGTGGCACCGTCGTCATGCAGTACATGACCACACAGGACATGTCCACGAAGGACCTCGGCCCCTTTCCCCTACCCTTGTCACGTGCACGCGTGACGGAAGAGGATGCGGCGGTTACGATCCTGCAGCCTGACCATGCATTGCTTACGAAGCCCAATGTCATTACTGCCATTGACTTTACCGGATGGGTGCAGGAGCGTGGACTGTACTTCCCCGACGGCTATGATGCGCAGTATCAGGCACTGCTCTCGATGCACGATGCCGGCGAGCAGCCATACTCCGGATCGTTGCTCTATGCACGGCATGGCAAGGGACATTACGTGTACTGCGCGCTATCGCTGTTCCGACAGATACCTGCCGGCGTTCCCGGCGGCATGAAGCTGATGGCAAACTTGTTGAGCATCGGCTCATGACCTGGCCGGATTGGCTGGTCTTTGGTCTGACGCTGCTGGGCATTCTGCTGTATGGCATGTGGCGCGGACGCGGACAGCATTCTGCCGACGCCTATCTGCGTGCCGACCGCTCCATGCCTTGGTATATGGTCCTGTTAGGCGTGATGGCAACACAGGCCAGCGCGATCACCTTCCTGTCGGCACCGGGACAGGCATTCACCGACGGCATGCGATTCGTGCAGTACTACTTTGGTCTGCCGCTGGCCATGATCGTTATTGCCGTGACGTTTGCGCCCATGTTTCGCCGGCAGAACGTGTATACGGCCTACGAATTCCTTGAGCGTCGCTTCGACCGCAAGACGCGTCTTGCGGCGAGCGTCCTGTTTCTGCTGTCGCGTGGTGCAAGCACAGGCATCAGCATCTACGCTCCAAGCATCATCGTTTCGACCATGCTTGGCTGGAACATCTATCTTACCAACGTCATCGTTGGCGGGGCATTGCTCCTGTACACCATGCGCGGTGGTGCACGGTCAGTTGCCTACACACAAACGCTCATGTTCGGCATCATCATGGGGGCGATGGTTATTGCGGGGATGTGGCTTGTGCAGTCGCTACCCTACGGTATGGGCTTGGGCGATGCCATCCAACTGGCCGGCCTTGTTGGCCGCATGAACGTGATCACCACGACCTTTGATCTCGACGACAAGTACAACCTGTGGAGTGGCCTCATCGGCGGCTTCTTCCTTGCGTTGTCGTACTTCGGCACGGATCAAAGTCAGGTTGGGCGATTCATCACGGCAAAAGACCTGCGCGACTCACGTATTGGGCTCATGCTGAATGGTCTTGTCAAAATCCCCATGCAGTTCGGCATCCTGTTCATTGGTGTACTACTTGTTGCCTTCTACGCCGTAGTGCCGGGACCGATCTTCTTCAACACGCGCGTGGCCGACGAAGTACGGATGCGCAACTCCCAGGCGTCTGCTCAAATCGAACAACGCTGGGATGACGCAACCTCCCGCCTCAACGCTGCCGCGACCGACGTTGTGCGTGATAGTGCCGCCGCTGGTGAGCGCTACGTGGCCGCGCACGACAGCGTTCAGACGCTGCGCAAGGAGTATCGTGCACTGGTAAAGCGCAGTGGCATCACCGAGAGCAACGACACCAACTACATCTTTCTGTACTACGTGCGCTCGATGCTGCCTGCAGGACTCGTAGGTCTTGTATTCGCCGTCGTCATTCTTGCCTCGTGGGGCAGCATCTCGGCCGGCTTCCACTCGCTGGCCACGGCCAGCGTCGTCGACCTGCACGACCTGTTTCGTCCGCACAACGATCAGACCCCCTTGGCAGCCGTACGCCGCGCCCGGCTGCACACCCTTGCATGGGGCATCATGGGCATCGCCATGAGCATGCTTGCCACGCGCATGGGCTCACTCATCGAGGCCGTCAACATCCTTGGCAGTCTGTTCTACGGTCCCATCCTTGGCATCTTCCTGGTAGCGTTCTACATCAAACGCGCAGGCGGCACTGTGACATTTTGGGCCGCCGTCATGGCCGAGGCCACCGTTCTTGCCTGCTGGTGGTTCGACGTGGTGAGCTTCCTGTGGCTGAACGTCATCGGCGCTGCGGTTGTGGTGGGGGTAGCGATAACGCGTTTGCGCCAGTAAATCCATGCCTTGTTACAGCCTGACCGACACCCCGACATTGATGAGATAGTCGGCGAATGCTGCGTCACCGATCACCTCGGTGCCGCGTGCCTCTGAACGGAGCATATCGATGTGCGACTGTGTGCGCTCGCGGTAGACGGCGATGGGCACGCTGACGAAGACGTTCAGCTTTGAGGCCATGTAGTTGATGCCGGGTTCGATCGAGACGGCGTGGCCCGGACGGCGGAAGCCCTGGCTTTCTCCGATGACGTCGTGGGCAGGAACGCCTTCGGCGCGGCCGCCAAGGTAGGCACTCCATGTATGACCGAAGCTGTAAAACGCGCCAAGGCGCAGACCGAACTGGTCGGCACTCGAGAACTCGGCCGAGTCAAGCGTCCACGTATCACCTGCACCCCGCACACGCACGCCGTTGGTGTTCGTGAAGTTGGCCATGTAGGAAAGGTTCGTTACCAGCGTGATCGATTCGGTCAGCGGATGCACACCCTGAACGTCGATCGTCGCCCCCCAACCACCATCACCAAGTTGGATGGACTGGTCGACCACGCCTTCGACGGTCTGATCACGATTCGCACCCTGATTGTAGAAGTTGTCGGTCACGTTATATGGTCCCGTGGGCAGCTTCACGCCCAGGGCAACGGAGTAGTTGAAATTGTTCTCTTCCGGATTGAACAACCAGTACCCCAGCGATAAACGGATATCGCCAAGACCTGCCGAAGAGGTCCAGTTGCGCGATCCGGCCCATGTGCCGATCAGCGCACCCGATGCGTCAAAGCGAGGATTTCCGCCATGCTCGTACATCGACGACCGGTCAAAGTGTGCAAACGGCACGATGGCTGTGGCGAAGAGACGATCCGTGATGCCGTACGTGGCAACAAGATCGATGAACGAGGCATTGTTGATCACCTCCGTACCCTGCTCGACGCGGTAACGCTCTTCCTCTGTACCGCGGTAATGCTTGTAGGACTGGAAGTACCGCAGTCCCGTTGTAAGGCTCCACTCACCCGGCTGAAGGTTGATGGTTCCGCCATTCGCACCACCGCACATGGCCCCGCCTCGGACGGCTACACAGCCTTGGGCCAGAGCGTCTGTTATAGAAAGGCTCAACATCGCCGCTGTGATGAAGGCTATCCAAAGCATGTACCGAATGTTCATGGCTGGTCTACGAGGTGTGGGGGAATTCGTTCGTCGTTGGCAGGGTGATCCTGGTGGCAGGCATCGGATGCGTTTAAACGAACATTTAGCGAACCTACTGCGGCACTTCGGAACACTCAAGCCCTGCGAACATAGGTTCGTTAACAAACGTGGGGACGCAGCTTCCTGACCCGGTACAAGACGCCCGGTAGTATCTTTGACTCATGGCAGAGCAACCAGCGCAACGCGCCCAACTGAACATGTTCGATGTGATCATGCTGGTGATCAGCCTGGTGATCGGCATGGGCATTTTCCGAGCGCCGGCAACGGTAGCGGCCCGGTCGGGAGACGAGGCGCTGTTCTACCTTGCATGGGTGACGGGCGGCGTGTTTGCCGTCTGCGGTGCGCTGACGTTTGCTGCCGTCGGGCGCGTCATGCCCGTCACGGGGGCGTACTACCGCATCTTCGCAACTGCCTACCATCCGGTCATCGCCTTTGCCGTCAACATCATCATTCTGGTGTCGAATGCAGCCTCGGCCGCGGGCGTGGCCATCATCGGTGCGGAATACATCGCCGCGTGGATACCGACCGTTCCGACGTCGCTGACAGCCACCGTCATGATCGCCGTTCTGTACGGTCTGAATCTGCTTGGCCTGCGCACCAGTGCTACGGTACAGAACGTACTGATCGGCATCAAGCTTTTGATGCTTGTCTGCATCATTGCGGCTCTTGTTATGGTCGAGCCCGCCACAGCTTCGCTAGCAGCGACACAGCCGCATACCGACGGTTTGTGGAAGTCCTTCGGCATGGCCATGGTGGCCGTCTCGTTCACGTACGGAGGCTACCAGTCCACCATCAACTTCGGCGGGGAGATTCGCAACAGCGAGCGGCGCATGCCACTGGCCATCATCATTGGCGTACTGATCATCACGGCCGTCTATCTGCTTGCTAACATGGCATACGTCCACGTCCTGGGTTTCGACACGTTGGCAACGTCGCAGTCCATCGCCGCCCTGGTCGTCGAGCGCATGTTCGGTCCCGTGGGGTCGTCCATTCTGTCGGTCGTCCTGGTCATCTCCGTCTTTGGCTACGTCAATGTCGCCATGCTGTCGAACCCCCGTGTAATCCAGGCTATGGCGGCTGACGGCGTGCTCCCCCGTTCTCTTGCCGCCTCCGTCGCGTCGAATGGTGTGCAGCAAGGGGCATTGATATCCTTCACGCTGCTGAGCATCGTGAGTGTCTACCTTGGAAAGACCTTCGAGACGATCCTGAACTATACCATCTTCATCGACGCGATAGGTCTGGCCTTCGGTGCTGCCACGATCTATCGTCTGGCAACCTCAAAGATGGGAGCACTGACCCACGCGGCAGCTGCGATCTTCATCCTGTCCTGCGTCTTCACTGCGGTGAATATTCTGATGTTCGACGTGAATGCGGCCATCACGGGCGTAGCGCTGTTCGGAGCCATCGTGGGCATGGGTGCCCTGGCGCTGCGTGGCCGCACCAAGCCATCGGCAAACGCATAGGTCGCCAAGCATACGCGCAATGCTGAGCCTTTCGGATATATCGACCCGTCGACTGCTGGTTCTGGCCATTGCCGGAACCATTGTCATGCGGTTGGCAGTGCTATTCGTCACACCCATGAACGACGAGGCTTCGTACGAGCAACTGATCATCGCACGTAATGCCGTAAGCGGTAAAGGCTTTGGGATGGCATGGCCATATCCGCCAGTCGACAGTGTGCGTGCTGCCCTGTGGGCATCGGAAACGCTCCCGCATCCAAGTGCATTCATGCCGCCATTTGTACCGGCATTCTACACGATGGTCTACGCCGCTACCGGACCAACAATGACCGGTGTGTATACCGGACTTATCATACAATGTCTGCTTGGTGGCCTAGTGCCATGGCTGGTCTTTCGCATCGGACGACGTCTGACCACGGATCGCGCAGGTGCGTATGCGGCGTTGGTGTCGATGGCCTACGTACCAGGACTGATCTCTTCGGCCACACCATCGGGTGCCATCTGGTATGGTGTCGGCGCACTGTTCGTCATCGATACTGCTCAACAGGTTTATCACAACGGTCGGCGTCCGCTTCTCCTTGGCCTTGCTGCCGGTATGCTCACGTTGATGCGCAGCGAGTTTCTGTTCGTTGGTATCCTCCTGTGTATGGCGCCGCTGTTGCAGCGACGGTGGCGTCCGGCATTGCTCAGCATTGCCTGCATGATGTGTGTCATTGCCCCTTGGATGATTCGCAACACCATTGTCATGAATCGCCCTACCGGCATTGTCTCGCATCCATGGCGCGAGATATGGCGTGGTGCTAACGAGCGCGCCTCTGGAAGCGGCTATGATGCGGATGGATGGTTGATCTGGGAAGGGCCGCGGTTCCCGGAGATCGTGCGTAAGCTGGACAGTGTGCCGGTAACGGCATCGTTCGAGCTGGATGCCGACGCTGTCTTTCGCGATGCAGTGATCGACTATGCACAACGATATCCTCAGGAGTGGATGGCGCTCAGCCTGAAGAAGCTTGTCATGTTGTGGACGATCGATCCATATTATCCCAAGGCGAGGAACATTGCATACATCGGATCGACGTTGTTCACATCGGCAATGATCGTCTGGGGCGTATTCCTGGCAATAGGTTCGTTACGACGTGCGCGTGTGGATGGTGCCCTGCTGCTTCCGTTATTGATGATTGGGATACTGCTCAGCGTAGCCTTTATGCTTACGTACCTTCAGCCGCGGTATCAGACGTACGTGTTCACGGCAATGTTTCCCGCAGTGGCATTTGTGATGCAGCGAATGATCCGATACAACTCCGAACGGGTCCGGTTGGATCGCTGAAACGTCGCATCATGACTACGGCATTCCTCCCGGCCGCTGGCCGCGATTGTCATTGACATTGCACGTATTCAAGCCTCCTGCGGCAAGATGCTCCGCGTCTGTCTGGAGAGCACGAGCCAACCTGCCCGGGAAAACCCTCACGATCATCATCGCTGGGTTCGGTGAACTACGTACATTGCATATGAATCAGTGTCATACATTGATTCGCCATTGCCGCAACAGTATTCAGAAGGATTGGAGGTCAACCAATGCCTGGTTTCAAGGTCCCCTCATGTGCAGAATGCGGGAGCCACAGTACATCCGTGCTTGAGACACTCACGGTGCTTGAGCTGGAGACTGTTGATTCGACCAAGACATGCAGAGCATACGACCGCGGAGGACAGCTCTTCCAACGCGGACAGCATCCACAAGGTTTGTTTTGTATTCATGCAGGCCACGTCAAGATCACGCGAGAAGGGCACGACGGGCGCGAGCAGATCATACGATTTGCCGGTCCCGGCGACGTGATCGGCTACGGGTCGCTCGTAGCAGGACGGCCCTATCACACCGCGGCGACAGCCGTCGAAAAATCGCATGTCTGCTTCATCCCGCGTGACGTCATCACTCGTGCTGTGCGCGAGAACCCACAGATGGCACTTCGGATGATGCAGATGATGAGCGGTGAGCTCGACGAAGCCGAGCGCCGCGTTGTCGAACTTGCCCAGAAGTCCGTCCGTGAGCGCGTGGCCGAAGCACTGCTGGTCCTGCGAGAGACATTCGGCGTAATGGACGACGGCGAAACGTTGAACATGCAGCTTACGCGCGAAGAGATCGCCGACATCGTTGGTACAGCGCCAGAGAGCGTGATCCGAATGCTGTCGGACCTACGACACGACCACATCATCGATACCGAGGGGCGGCGCATTGTGCTCAAAAATGTGCCGGCGCTGATCAAGGCAGCGAACGTAGAGGACTGATCATCGACGGCACGTCCTCACGTATTTGTTTACCCCCTGACAATTGTCATAAACGTTGGGATGGGTTATAGCGACGTTGCAGGTGAACAACACCTGTGAACTCGCATGTATCCTGATAAAACACAACAAGAAGCTTCCATTTGGTTCGACCTCTTTCCTGAGTCGTCGCGCCAGTTGGTCCATGCGGGTCAAACGCTCTTTCGAACGGGTGATCCGGTTGACCACGTAATACTGATAGAATCCGGCGCCGTAGCCGAAGTTCGGCAAGACGACGGGGTGACCCATGCAAGCTGCCTGTGCCATGCCGGCATGCTCGTAGGTGTGCGCTGGTCTGGATTCGGAAGCTTTGTGCATGCCACAGAGGCTGTCGCGCTTGTCGAGACGACAATACGATCAATTCCGCTAGACACGTTTACGCGAGCGAATCGCGAAGATGGTCGCTATGCACACATGATGCTCGCCGATATGGCAAAGCGTGTCGATAGTGCCAGAAGGTTGACGGATTGCCTTGCGCAGAACTCAGCTCGCGACCATGTCTTGTCGGTGCTTCGTGCCATTGCAGAGGAATTCGGGTCTGACCAACATGGACATTCACAGATCGCAATACCTGCACACCTGCTGCAGCGATTGACCGGATGTCCAAGATCGACGCTAGGCTCGGCGATCAATGACTTAATGATCAACGGTGTCGTTCACGCAGATCTGCGTGGGATTCAGTTGATAGGACGTATATGATTTGTTCATACCTGAAGGATGATTCATGCCACAGCAACCTACTCCATCAAGTGATCCCGACTCTACAACGCAATCATTGTTGCTGCGCCAGATCAGGTTTACATCACTGTTACAATCCCTGCACGATGGCTTAGCGGAGCTCGCAGATCTGGTAGACCCACTCATTCGTAAGCGGATCATGATGATGCTACGAGATATTGAATCCGTCGTACGAGAAGACACTCTCTGGAGTGAGTTCGTACAGCGATACGATGTCATCTTTAGCAGTTACCTGTCAAGACTCTCAAGGGACTTCCCAGATCTAACGGCATCTGAACTTCGGCTATGTGCCCTGCTGCGACTGCCCATGCAGTCAAAGGACATCGCGACACTTCTACACTGCTCGGTAAGAAGCATCGAGAAGCATCGCGAACGGATCCGTCGCAAACTGCAGCTCGACCCGAAGAGCAATCTTGTCCACTTCCTGCTGACCAGATACGTCGACGATCCGGTGTAAATGTCGCGCATGATTCGGGTGGTACACTCTCGCATCACGCCGAATCAATTCGTAGATTGCCGCATGGCAAAATCATCGTTTCGCTCTTCGTCGCAGAAGGTCTCGTGGACGTTTCCATGGGATTCTTCCAACTTCATCGGTCTTGGTATTGGCGTCGCCGTCATCGTTGTGGGCTTCGTCCTGCTATATGTCGGAAATCTGACGTCGTGGGATAATCCTCTTGCACTGGACGTTGCTCCGGTTGTCCTGGTTGTCGGCTATTGCGTGGTCGTGCCCTGGGCGATCATGCGTGGCTCCAAGAACCCGCAATGAAGGCAGCCGAGCGGTCGTTCGCCGAGTTGACATCGTCGGTTCGACCGGAAGATGAGCATCGTATCCTGGCTTCAGCCGAGGCCAAACTCGGCAATGCCAAGGGCCTGCATGCTGCCAGCACGCTCATCCATAACATCCGCCTGCTGTTCCGCATGCTGCGCGACACATCCTTTCACATGTCGTGGGCATCACGCGGCATCATCCTTGGTGCGTTGCTGTATTTCGTATTGCCGACGGATGCTATGCCGGACTTCATCCCCGTGGTCGGCTATGTTGATGATACGCTGATCGTTGGCATGGTCATTAAACGCCTTGCCGCCGAGATCGATCGTTACAAACAGCGGTCAACGCCTCTTTCGTAACCATTTCCAGTATCGCCATGGAACTCGTCAACGGACGCTACCACATCGGCGGTGTCCCGGTCGAAGACATTATCGCTCTTGCCGGCACACCCGCCTACGTCTATGATGCCGATATTATCACGCGTCAGTACGAGCGTCTTACCTCGGCCTTCGCCGACATGCCAACGCGTATCAAGTATGCCTGTAAAGCGCTTTCCAATCCGGCAATCCTGAAGTTGATGCGGGAGCTTGGCGCCGGCCTTGACGCCGTATCCATCCAAGAGGTCGAATTGGGTCTGCGCACAGGGTTCGCACCGACCGATATCCTCTTCACACCGAATATGGTGAGCTTTGACGAGATCCGTCGGGCTGTTGCCTACGGTGTACACATCAACATCGACACCATCAGCGTGCTGGAGCAATTCGGCCATGAGTATGGCGCGAGCGTCCCCGTATGCCTTCGCCTGAATCCGCACATCATGGCGGGTGGTAACGAGCGTATCAGCACGGGGCATATCGACAGCAAGTTCGGGATCTCTATCCACCAGTTGCGGCATGTGCAACGCATCGTTGCCTCGGCAGGCATCCACATCAACGGTCTGCACATGCATACCGGATCGGATATTCTTGACGCCGACGTTTTTCTGCAAGGTGCCGAGATCCTTCTCGAAACAGCCGAGCTCTTTCCCACGGTCACCTTCCTTGACTTCGGCAGCGGCTTCAAGGTTCCCTACAAACCCGATGACATCAGCACCGATGTCGAAGAGTTAGGGGCAAAGCTGGCCGCGCGTATCCGCGCGTTCAACGAAGGTCGAGGCCAGCCGGTGACCGTATGGTTCGAACCCGGGAAGTTCCTTGTGAGCGGAGCCGGTGTCTTTCTTGCCAGAGTCAACGTCCTGAAGCAGACCACGGCAACGGTCTTCGCCGGCATCGACGCCGGTCTGAACCACTTGATCCGTCCCATGCTTTACAACGCCTACCATCACATCGTGAACGTCACTGCCCCCTCCGGCACCCCACGCATCTATACTGTTGTGGGCTACATCTGCGAGACGGACACGTTTGGATGGGATCGTAAACTTGCTGAGGTTCACGAGGGCGACGTACTGGCATTTCTGAATGCCGGTGCCTATGGCTTCACGATGGCATCGAATTACAATTCGCGGCTACGACCGCCGGAAGTACTTGTGCGCAACGGCGAGGCGCGTCTCATCCGTAGGCGGGAGACGTTGGACGACCTATTGGCCACAGTGCTGGAGTAGATGCACAAATGAACGAGATGGACACGGCGAGAGCCCGAAAGAGGACCACGCGGCGTGCCCATCTTGTCTATCCTGTCCTGCTATTCCATCGCGTCAACGCCTTCCGTCAAAAGCTTACGGTCAGGCCCACGCTATACGTCTGGATGTTCAGCGGCGATGTGTCCGCGCCAAAGGGCCATGTCATGTTCTTGGCACGCAACGACTTGAAGCCATACGCCAGGCCATTGCGCATCAGGAAATGCATGATGGGAACGGCCTTGGGCGAGCTCTTGCCGACGGCTTTGACGAAGGCGACGACGAGAACGTCGGCAACGCCCTCGAGAAGACTTGATCCGGCCTGCTTCCAGAACAGATGACGCGTGTAGATCTGGTCCCAGGTGTATGCAGCGTTGATGGACACGGCGCCGAAACGGACATCAATGCCGGCACGCATGGTTTCGCCATATCGCATGGCCGAGCCGAAATCGGTCAGATACTGTTCCTCAGGCTGGGCAGGTGCACGTGTCACATCAAGGATGGACCAGCCGTTGTTAGTGCCGTGGATGAAGTACACACCCGAGGCGGACTCCTCGCTTGCATAGCCCCAAGCAACGATCTCCTCGAAGCCGAATCGCCACACGCCGAGTGTTGCCTTCTGTGTTGCGGATGAATCCGGCGTCAGGCCCGTCCACAGGTAAAGGCCGTCACGGCTGCAGCGACGAACTCCGCCGGGAATCGACTTCGCTGTCTCGGTGCCAAATGATACACCTGCCGAGATGACCGGCTCGACATCGGCTTCCAGTCCGGTCCGACTTATCATGGACTGGCCACCCCAGAGCATGACGTACGGCTGGCTTGTAGAGACACCGGTCTCGGAAAAGAGATCGAGCAGCCACGCCGCTGTTTTCGACGTATCTGACCCGATCGTCACAATCGTTGTATCACGACGTGCATTTGCAGAGTCGGACGTCTGAGCGCTTGTTGTCACAGTCGTACCGACCGTCACGATACCAAGCAGCAGTAGCATGAGCGAAACGTCATGCAGGGTCTTGCGCATATCGAGCCTCCTATTCGTCTGATGAAGTTTTGCGCCTTGTACGAAGGGTACGTTCTTTTGGTTTCCGTTCGTCAAGATTTTCTTTGTAGATAAACATCTGGGACGTGTACACCTTGCTGCGACGTTCCGTACTATCATCGCGCTTCTTCGTGACCATGCCGATGCCCTTGCCGCGGCCTTTACCACGGGCCTGTTGTCCGCGGCCGCCGCGCTGAGCACCCGCTTGGCCTCCGCGTTGTCCTCCACGTTGTCCGCCGCGTTGACCTCCGCGCTGACCGCCACCGGCTTGTCCGTCGCGTCCCGCAGCTCCGCGCGGTCCACGGCGCTGTGCTCCTCCTCCTCCGCGTGAGCGGGGTGGGCGCGCCGCAGCCGTCAGACCGTCGCTTGTGCGCGGCTGAACTTCGTCGTACGATACTCCCTGCTGCCTGCCTTGTGGCTGTCGCGCCTGTCCGCCCTCCCACCCGTCGCGGCGTCCGCCGCGGCTACGGTCGTTCCTGTCGCGACGTCGTGGCGGCTGGTCACCATATGATGCTTGACCGCTAAATCCTGGCTTGGCACCTCGCCGCGGCGTATCGCGTCGACGGCCGGTCTGGTAGCCGAACATCGTATCGTTCGACATGGGCTGTTGCTCGTCGTAGGAAACGGGCGGACGTTGCTGCTGCTGTCGCGGCTGTTGTTGTTGTCGCGGCTGTTGCGGCTGCTGTGACTGCCGCTCACGACGGTCCGGCCCGCTGAAACGGTCGCGGGGGCCCCTGCGATCCCGTCGATCATGACGATCCCGCCGGCTTCGCGGTCGATCGTCGCGCCTGCCACCGTCATCAGCGCGCCGCTCGGGGCGTTCACCCTGACGGGCGATACCGCGGTCGTCTCCACGGACCTCACGACGGTCGTCTCCACGGACCTCACGACGGTCGTCTCCACGGACCTCACGACGGTCGTCTCCACGGACCTCACGACGGTCGTCTCTGCCATGTTGCCGATCACCGCGACCTCGGCGGCCGCGACCGTCGTCACGACGTCGATGATCAGCGCGGCGCTCTCGACGCTCATCCGCTGCAGGTTCAGATGCGGAAACAACGTCGCCAGCATCAGTCTTCGCTGCTGCAGCTGTCGCAACAACGATGTCTGTGGGTTCTTGTGGAACGACGTCATCAACGACGTCCGGTGTTGTTGGTACAACGGCAGCAACTGATTGTTTCGCTGGTTTTTTCGCTGCTGTCGTACGCGTACGCTTGGGCTTCTGAGGTTCCGTCGTTTCGGATTTCGGTGCTTCCGGAGTCTCGGCAGCTGCTTCGACGACAGCCGCCACAACTTCCTCTGCGATAGGCTCGGCAGTGGCAACGGCCTTCTTGCGCGTTGCACGCTTCCGAGCCGGAGGAGCCGGGGCTTCAACGACGGGCGTTTCCTCAACAACGGGTGCTGAGGCAGCTTTCTTCGTCGCTGTGCGGCGCTTCTTGGCCGGAGGCTTCGACGTTGCGGAATCTGCCGTGGCTTGGGGCGTCTGCTCCTGACGTACGGTTATTCCTTCGGTCGTACAGATATCGGACAGCTCTTGTATTGCAGCGACATCTTCGGCAACGTCGCTGCGCAGCAATGCCGCAACAACGTGTCCGCCGTGCAACGCATTGACGATAGCAGCTACCTCGGCCACGGGCATGCGGGCATCAAGCGGCGTAACCGGCGAGGCCACATCGATGGAATGAAGCAGCCTTGCCCCTTCCGCCGCATCACAGCAAACGATATCGTCGGCATAGGCCAACAAGGCTCGTGTTGCGGCAAGGGCGTCAGGATCGGCCGAAAACGGGGTGGTGATGATGTGCAGGGTTCCGGACATGGTTACTTCTTGGTCCACTTGATCGTGCAACCGATAGCTTTTGTAAATGATGGCTCCACCGGCTTTCCGGCGATGAGATTATCGATGGCGGATTCGACGAACTTTTCCTCGGCCTTTGCAGCATCCTGCGGCTCGTCGTCGATGGCACCGATGTACTGAACGATATAATTCTTCTTGACTTTGCTGATCACAAAGACGTGTGGCGTGCGGCGTGCGCCATAGGCCTTAGCCGTCTCCTGCGTCGGGTCGATCAGATATGGAAAGGTAAATCCTTTTTCCTTGGCTCGCTCGATCATCTTGTCGTAGGAATCCTCGGGTACGATGACCGTGTCGTTGGGATTGATGGCAATGACGGGATAGCCCAACGGCAGATACTTTGCATGCAGCGCAATGATGCGGTCCTCGTACTTGACCGAATACGGGCAGTGGTTGCATGTGAAGACGATGATGGCGCCTTTCATGTCCTGCAGCGAGGCGAGCGAGTACGACTTCCCGTCCGTTCCCTTGAGCACGAAGTTGGGAGCAACGTCACCTACCTTCACACCGTCGGGCAGGTCGGAAGCCGACATCGTCATCACGCTGATCAGCACGGCACATGTCGCCGTCAGAATTGCTCGGATCATCTTGGTGTCGTCCATAAAAATGTTGAGATCGTTGTTCGCAGTTCGTCGTACGTGAATTCCCGTTCGTAGAATGCTCGCGTCGTGCCATTCTTGCGCACAAGCAACGTGGCCGGGATCGACCCGCTCCAGGTGGTATCCACCCGATCGATCCATTTGTGCGGCTTGCCTTCGTCCAGCACAACTACTTCGGCCGTAAGGCCCTTTCGCTCAATGAATCGCTCGACACTCTCGATCGTGTTCGGCGCGTCAAGAGTCACCAATAGTACCTTGATCGGACCTAGGGCGCCGTCATCACGATGCAGTTTTTCAAACCAGGGCAGTTCGGCCACGCAGGGTTTGCACCACGTCGCCCACAGATTCACCACATACGTTGTGTCACCGCCATTCGCATACCGCTGCTCAAGATCCCGAAGTTTCGCCACCGGCACGCCCGCCATCTGTTGGAAAGGGGCAAGGCATAACGCCAGGATGAGCAACAATGAACGGATCATGCGTCGGGAGCTTCGTCAAGAGCCGGACCAGTTGGTGTAAGCAGTTCTGGATGATCGGTGTTGACCTTGATACGAGAGACTGCTCTGTCGAGCGGTGCGGCTTCGATATGTCCATCATGAAGCGGCCGCATCAGCGTCATCACATCGTGCCGGTCGGCATCGGCCAACCATGCCGCGCGAGCCGATGTTGGAATGATCACCGGCATACGCTGTTTGGCATTATGCACCCACGAAAGGAGAGCATTTGCTTCGGTAGTGATGATAGAGAACGTCCGGCGAACCTCGCCGGTTCCGCGACATGTCCATTCCTCCCAGACACAGCCAAGCGTGAGCAGGTGTCCATCGCGCGAACGCACAAGGTAGGGCTGCTTGATGGCACCGTCATGACGCCACTCAACAAAGCCGTTCACTGGTAGCAGGGCCCGACGTTTGACGGCAGCATCGCGGAAGGATGGCTTCTCAAAGAGCGTTTCGGCTCGGGCATTCAGTGTCTTCGTCCGTATCTCATCTGCCGCCGCAGCGTTCTTCGTCCACCGTGGCACAAGGCCCCATGACATCATCTGGATGGCATCCGGACGCTCATTGGCAATGATGGGAAGCTCAGGATGAACGAAACCATTGACATGATAGTACGGAGTGTAGGCTTCCGCATCATCGAACACCGCTCCCACGTCTGTTTCAATGACGTGTGTACCGGCATAGATGGATACCGTGAAGCACATGCGCCGTTAGCGCAGCAGCGGCCACAGCACCATGCCGATGAAGGCAACGATGCCCACCATCATGATTAGTGCGTAGTTCTGCGCCACGCCGGTCTGCATACGACGCAGGACGCCGGCGCTGGCACCAACGGCACGCGCCGAACCGTTGATGATGCCGTCGATGACAACGACGTCGACGATCTTCCAAAGCACGTCACGCGATGCAGCAAGAATCGGAGCAACAAAGGCACCGTTATACACTTCGTCGACCCAGTACTTGTTCCATAGCAGCTTGTAGATACCGCCGAACTTGGCAGCGATGCCAGCAGCGCGCTCCGTGCCCTTGCTGTAGATACTTCGTGCAAGGAAGATGGCCGAGATGGCCACAACCGTCGAGATACCCATGAGCAGGAACTCAAGCGTGGTGTGATCGCCGGTGTGCTTGGGCAAGTAGGTCGTGCCAACGGCAAAGATCGGCTCAAGCCAGTGCTCAAGCAGATTCGGAATATGCAGCGGATGGCCGAGTACATGCGGTACGCCCAGCAGACCGCCGAAGACCGACAAGACGGCCAGGACGATCAACGGAATGGTCATCGTCTTGGGCGATTCATGCGGGTGCACATGATGATGGTCGAAGCGCTCTTCGCCGTCGAAGGTCAACGACGTCAGCCGCCACATGTAGAAGGCCGTGGTGAAGGCTGCAGCCACACCAACGCCCCATAGGACCGGACTACCATTCAGGAAGGCGAACCACAATATCTCGTCCTTCGAGAAGAAACCGGACAGGAACGGAATACCCGAGATGGCGAGCGTACCGATAAGGAAGGTGCGGTACGTGATGGGCATATACTTCTTGAGTCCACCCATCTTTTGAATGTCCTGCTCCTCGTGCATGCCATGGATCACCGAACCCGAACCAAGGAAGAGCAGAGCCTTGAAGAAGGCATGCGTCATGACGTGGAAGACGCCGGCCGTGAAAGCGCCAACGCCCAATGCCGTGAACATGAAGCCAAGCTGGGAAACGGTCGAGTATGCCAGGACCTTCTTGATGTCATTCTGGACAAGACCCACAAAGCCGGCAAAGAGTGCCGTCGTGATACCGATGCCTGCAACGACAGCCATGGTCGTGGGCGACAGTGCAAACAGGACGTTCGTGCGAGCGATGAGGAAGATACCGGACGTCACCATCGTTGCGGCGTGGATCAAGGCCGAGACCGGCGTCGGACCCGCCATGGCATCCGGAAGCCACACGCCAAGCGGTATCTGCGCGCTCTTACCTGTACATCCAAGGAACAGCAGCAGCGTGATGATGGTAACGGCTGTATCGCCGACACCCCACACCGCAGGAGCCAGCTTGTTGATCTGGGCGTATTCGAGCGTGCCGAATTGATTGAACAGCATGAACATGGCGGCAAGCACGCCGAAGTCGCCGATACGATTCACGATGAAGGCCTTCTTGGCAGCATCACCTGTCCACGTGATATGCGAGCCGTCGAACTTACGGTCATACCAGAAGCCGATCAGCAGATACGATGCCAGACCCACACCTTCCCAGCCAAGGAACGTCAGCAGGAAGTTATCGGCAAGCACCAGATTCAACATCATGAACACGAACAGGTTCAAGTAGGCGAAGAAGCGCGAGAAGCTCTTATCGCCATGCATGTACCCTACCGAGTACACATGGATCAGGAAGCCGATGCCCGTGATGATCAGCGTGAACAGGATCGACAGCTGGTCGAACTGATAGGCAATGTTCACGTTGAACGATCCGGCGGCCATCCACGAGTAGAGCGTCGAGGTGAAGGACCGCTCCTCGGCCGGCATGCCAAGCAACCCCATAAAGGTTGCCACGGCAGTGATGAACGACATCAGGATGGCCGAGCTGGCAATGGTGCCAACCAGCTTCTCGCTGTTGATGCGTTTTCCAAACAGGCCCACGATCAAAAAGCCGATCAGCGGGAACAGAGGTATCAGTGCTGCGTAGTTCATCCGATCTCAGGTGCGATCGTTTCAAAATCTTCGTGTTCTATGTCCATTTCAACATGCTGGAAGCGGATCCGCATGGTCTCGTCGATGATCATCATGCTGTTCCGCTCCACCTTCATCCAGTCCGATCGACGTGCCGTAAACGGTTCCGACGCTACCACGATGGTACTCGGACGACCGTGTGACGGTTCCATCGCACACACATCGGCACGGCAGTGATATTCCTTGCCGTACATGTAGTAGAGTGATGCGGGTTGCACGTTGGGATTCGTTGTATACCGCACCACGATCAGACTTGTTCCGTTGGTCACTGCGAGGTTCAGGTACGAGTGCTGTCGGACGTTTGCATCCAGAAGCAACACGCTCAGATCCTCGAACATCTTCGTCATCGCATGCACCATCTCTTCGCACGTCACCGTCCCGAAGGGATTGGCAATGTGATTCAGGAACAGACCGAACAGGTGTTCCGAGTCGGTCGATCCCTGGATCGCGTCGTAGGCTGTGTCGTTGAGCGTACGCAACAGACGTCGCTTGATGGTCTTGAAGCCACCCAGCACACCGTTGTGCATGAACATCAACTGTCCGCACGAAAACGGATGCGAGTTCACCTCTTCGACCGTCAGTCCCGGAGACGCCGCCCGCACATGCGCAAAGATGCACGGCGAGTAGATCTTTCGGGCCAGGTTTTTCAGGTTCTGGTCGCTCCACGACGGTTTGATGCTGCGGAAGACACAGGGCTCGTTGTCAAGTTCCGGCGCATACCAGCCAATGCCAAAGCCGTCGCCGTTCACTGCCACCGACATTTCGCCAGCGTTGACGGATTGCGCCGTCACCAGCGAAAACTTCGGCTTATACAGCAGATCATCGGCCAGGATCTGAGGTCCGATGTAGGCTACAAAACGGCACATGCAGACAAACGCCAGTAAAGGGGCAATGCAGATCAGTTCAGAGAGGCCTTCTCGGCACACCATGTGGTGTACACACCGTCAAGCAGCAGGTTGAACGCATCGGCCGCTTCGCGCGCGGCGTCCAGAGCTGCCTGCTTCTGCTCGTCGGTGGCACACATCTTGGCAAGCGCTTCGCGCGTCACCGTGCGGTGGATCTCGTCGGCATGCTCGTGCACGGCAAAGAATTCGAGCGCCTTGGGTGTGTCAAGATCATACCACTTCTTGAGTCCGGCGATCTTCGTGGTCGAGATCTCGGGAATCTGTGATTCGTAGGCATACAGAGCGGCCAGACCTTCGGCAGCATTGTCACGGCCGGCAAGCTCCTTCAGGATGCGCACAGAGTCACGCGTGTGGTCAAGGTAGCGACGCTGCTTCATTTCATCGCGCGAGATGCCAAGCGCATCACCAAAGCGCAACCAGAGTTCAGGGTGATTGTTCTCGCCGTGCTCTTCTTCGATCAGATTCTCGAGCAGCATCTGGCGGATCTCCATGTCATCGCACTTTGCATGTGTAGCGCTGACATACGTCGGGAAGAAGTGCACCTGATGGTAGTACTCCTTGGCGTATTCACGCAGCATGTCGATGGTCAGCTGGCCCTCGTTCCACATGATGTAGAACGGGTGTTGGAGCATGTGACGCTCGCGGACGATCTCGTCCAGCTTGTCAAGGAATTCCTGTGTCGTCATGATCGAAATCCACAGATGGAGTGGGAGATGGGTGTTAGGCAACAAAGATAGCCGATTTCGTAGTTTTGCAGCCAATGGGAATGTACGATCAACTTCCGCCCGATCACGAGGCGGCGCCCGAACTTGACGTCCTTGAAGATGTCGGCCTTATGTGTCGGGTGATCCTGTTCAACGATGACTGGCATACGTTCGACGAGGTCATCGAGCAGATCATCATCGCAACCGGTTGTTCCTACGAGCATGCCGAACGGTGCACGCTCGAGGTGCATCACTCCGGTAAGGCGATGGTCTATCACGGCGAACTCGACGTCTGTTTGCGGGTTAGCGCAGTGCTCGAAGAAATAGCCCTGCACACGCAGCTCGAGATGTGACCTAGGGGCGTCTGGTGCCCGTCGTGTCTGACTGCTGATCCTGTCCCTGAGGACCGCCGAATGGATTGCCCGGCGGACGTCCCAAGCCACCACCGGGGATCTGCCCCGGACCACCCTGATTGGGTGTCGTCCCGATAGGTTGTTGCATGCCCGGCAGGTTGTTGAGACCCGGGACGTTGTTCATGCCGGGTATGTTCCGCAGCTGTTGCATGTTGCCATTCAGCATGTCCTGATTGTTGTCGAGCATCTGCTGCAAGGCATCCTTCTCCCCTGCCTTGGCACGCTCCAGCAGGTCCTTGTCAAGATCGCGCAGCAGCAAGCTGTCGGCAACGTCAACGCCATTGATCTTTGCCAGCGCGAACTCCAGGCTTGGACGGATGTCCCGCGCATACTCCGACGTGGGATATCGATCCACCAACAGCTGGTAGTAGTATCTCGAACTGTCCGGGTTGATGACCTCTCGTTCGTACATCCAGCCCAATGCATAGAGTGCCTTTGGCGCATAGTCGCTCGTGGGATGATCACGCACGATGGCGTTGTAGCGCGTGGACGCCATATCGAACTCACCGATCTTCCTGAAGCTGCTCGCCGAGCGGTACATCTCGGCATCGTCGTCGACGATGGCATCGGACGAAAAGCCAAGGTCACCATTTGCCTGACGTCCGTAGGCCGAGTTGGGATATCGTTCGCTGATGACTTCAAACAGTGAGTCGGCCGCCTCGGGATCGGTCATCTTGATCAGCCTGGCCTGCGCAAACAGGTACCGGCTTTTCTCGGCGTCGGCATCGGCTGTCGAGTCATGCGCCAAGCGATAGTAGTACAGTGCAGAGTCCGCGTCGCCGAACTGTTCGAACACGCGACCGAGTGCATACAACTCCCTTGAGCGCTGCATGGCCATCGTATCCCGCATCGCCGCTTTGTCTACAAAGCGAAGCACATTGATCTTCCGGTGCTGATCTTCCCACTGCTTGATAAGACCGAAGTACTTGTTGGCCACTTCATATACTGGTGTACGAATGACCTTCGCACGGGCAAAGTACGGCAGAGCCTCGCTGTACTTGCCCTGCTTGTACAGCTCCATACCTTTCTGAAAGTTCTGCGCCAGCACTTCCGGACGTCCCACAAAACTGGTGTCGGCCTTGCGCTCCTGCGCAAGTACCTGCTCGTTCTCCGGATCCGGCGTCTTCGCTCGCTCCAGAGCGAGTCGTTCCGACGCGATGAAGGACTTCCACTCTTCGTAACTGCGGTTGTCCTCGAGGTCCTCCAGTATCTCCTCAGCCTCGCCGAACTTCTTCAGCTGCGTCAACGACGCAGCCCTGTACAGCTTTGCCTCGAAGGTGGCCACCGCATCGGCTGTGTATTCGAACACATCCTCAAATGCCTTGGCCGCAAGGTCAAACCTGCCGGCACGGTAGTAGATGCTGCCAACATCGACCTGCCACTTGGCACGCTGTACGTTGTCTTCGCTCTGGGCTACCGCCTGCTTGTATGGCTGCACGGCTTTGTCCAGATCTCCGGCTTCGATAGCCATCTCGGCCTGGATCCGGTAGGCTTCGGACAAGATATCGTAGCGTTCCTTGTACCATGCCACGTCGATGCACTTCGAGAGTGCGACCTCGCCCTGCGAGATCTTGCGCTGCAACAGGTAGTTCTTTGCAAGCAGCAGATGTCCGTCGGGCGAGTATTCACCGTCGGGAAACTTCTCGACCATCTCGACGCACTTCTGCTGCGATGCCACCCACTCGCTGCGGAAAAAGTAGGCCTTGGACATGGCGAACAGTGTACCTTCGATATACTCGGACTTGCCATGATTGGCAAGGATCTTCGAGCCCTTGATCAGTACGCTGTCGACCTTGACCTGCACCGGCTGCAGCTTGGCACGCTCAATGACAAAGGCCTGCAGGAAGGACATCGTATTGCCGGGCGCCGTCTCGCTCTTCTGCGTGAAGCCCTCCATTCCCGGCACAAGCACGCGTGGCTTGGCACGCTTCCCTTCGTCATGGTACTCAAACTGGTCCTGCACCTCGGTCATGATCCGACCGATGTTGTAGTAGGTGTTGAAGTACGCCATACGATCGTCATACCACGCACAGGATGCCAGGCCAAGGCCCAGACATGCCAACAGGATGATATGGAGGGGGCGTCGTGTCATACCAGACGTTTGAGCCATGCGTCGCGGAGCTGCTGCTGACGTGAGGAGATGGTTGCTACATCCTTGATCGAGCAGGTTTGCACCGGAGCCGGCGTGATGGTCGTTTCAAACATACGGCCGTCGCAGTGACATGTCAGCTGTCGCGGCTCGCCGCGACGTTCTGCCAGGAACTGTTCGACCATGGTGGTCGAGGTGACGCGCTTGCCGTCTACAGCCACGATCTCGTCGTCGATGCCAAGACCTGCCAGCTGCGCAGGCGTTTCGTCTTCGACCGACTTGACAAGGATACGGCCGCCCTGATCGGCAAGCGTCCAGCCGTAGAACTTCGACGGCGGCACCGATGCAAAGGCACGTGCTTCGCCAAATGTTATTGCCTTCGGCTGCACCACGGATACGTCCAATTCCAATCCGACCTTGCCAAGCAGTTCGCCAAAGGGTAGCTCCGTTGTGCCATCAAGCCATCCGTTGAGCAGGTCGCGCAACTGTACGCCTGTTCCGCGTTCGAACAGAGCGATGCATTCGGCCTCGGTCAGCCCCTTCTCCGGATTCGCCTTGTAGTGCGCCCAGAGCGCCCGCAACCCGTCGTCCAGCGACTTCTTCCCGTCGGTATGGTCGATCACGTGCAGGTCCAGCAACAGCATCACAATGCCCCCTTTCAGATAGTAGCTGGGGAAGCGGTTGTTGGCGTCGGGACTCTGCATGTACAGCTTGAGCCAGGCGAGTGTGGAGCTGTCGCGCACCGACATGCGGAAACGACCGGGTACGCGCAGCAGCTTGCTGATGTGGTCGTTCGCCAGCGTGTTGATGTATTCCCGCTGCGTCAGGAATCCGCATCGATAGGCAAACAGGTCGTCATAGTATGACGTCATGCCTTCGGCCAACCACAACATCGACGTCAGGTTTTCACGCGTGTAATCAAAGGGGCCAAGTTCGACAGGACGGATCCGCTTGACGTTCCACAGGTGGAAATACTCGTGCGTAAGCAAGGAGAGCAGACCCGAGGAACGACCTTTGTCGAGGAAACTTGACGGGTCGACGGCGTTGACCGATGAACGTGCATGCTCCAGACCGCCACCCACGCCGGGATATGCCCAGATGATGAAGACGTATCGGTCGTACGGTACGCCGCCAAAGACGTTGGCTTCGACGTCGACGATGCGCACCAGCTGCTCGACCATCCAATCG
Organism: Candidatus Kapaibacterium sp.; assembly: GCA_018882585.1. Taxonomy (GTDB): domain Bacteria; phylum Bacteroidota; class Ignavibacteria; order Kapaibacteriales; family Kapaibacteriaceae; genus ZLKRG46. The sequence continues at coordinate 36,425 of VFFB01000004.1, read as the reverse complement.
GCGTCAACTTCGTGGTATCCACAGATCGCCAACTCATGCTTCGCACCGGCAGCCGTAAACGTTTTTACGACATGGTCTCCGATCTCAATGGGCGAGTCTGCCAGCAGGTCGTAGTTGAGGGCGCCAAGCAGGATACCGTCGGACGACGAAGGCCGTACGGGCGAGAGCTGGGTCGAGACCTTCGGCCACAGCTTGGCGTCGTGCTTGAGCAGCACATGATGGATCTCGTCGGTCCGACCTTCAACATACATCAGGGTGGCAACCGGCATGATGAAGGCATGCATGCGGTTGATGTGATTGGTGCGCACGGTCCGCTCATGACCATAGATGAGGTAGTCGACTTCGATGATGTCGGCACCATCGGTCGTGACCTCGAGCGATGTCTTGTCGCGCCAGCGCATGGTAGTACGCGTGCGTTGCGCACCGCGCACGGTGTAGGCCTCGACATTCCCCTGCCAGCCCGCATAGTCGCGCACCTTGTAACTGCCGGGTGCCCAGACGGGCATGACGAGTGTGATGGTCGGACTGCTGACGCGCTCGACGCGCATGCGTACATGCACAAGGTGTTGCGGAGCGCGATCGAAGCGCAGCTCGTAGCGAATGGCTGCCGAGGTGTTGACGAGTTGATCGTCCCGCTGTTCAATGACGTAGCTCATCGTGCTCCAAAGTACGTGTTCTCCATAAAGTCCTGCGCTTCCTGCTGCTCAGCAGCGGTGCGGTTCGGATTTCGGCCAGGTAGTGCGGTGTTACCGGTGATCTCGACGTAGCGCTTTCGTGTCTCGTCGTACTCGCGCTGCTTCGCCGCAAGGCGCGATCGCAGCTGGTGCTCATGGTTGCTCCGCCAGGAAGGATCCTCAAGGTCGCGGGCGATCGAGATCGGCTCCGAAGCGCGCAACCTCTCGAGTTTACGTCGCTCCATGTCCAGTCGCGACGTCAGCAGTCCTACCTCGCGCTGCAACCGCTCAATGCTCCATCCTTGCGTTGATGCGTCGGCTGAGACGTCGGCATCGAGCATTGAGAGGAGCGATCGCAGTGTTGACGTGCTGCGCGCAGCGTATGCCTCTTGCACCTGTTGCCACATAGGGTCGGTGGTGTCGTCACGTCCAACGGCGTCAGGATGGAGTCGTTTCACAAGAATGCGGTAGGTCTTCATCAGCTCGTCGTCATCAACGCTGTCAAGGCCTGCGACTGCGGCGTCGTTGCGCTGCTCGGAATTCATGTCGAATGCCTGGTGCAACCGTTGGTGGAAGCGGGCATATTCCTTGTCGACAACGCGATTGACGTGATCGATCATGTCGGCCGTGAGACGTTCTCCTCGAGCTACCTTGATGCTGAGCAGTTCGACACGACGAAAGAGCTCGGCAGCATCAAGGGCCAGACGTTGGTACTCGCGTTCGATCGAACCGAAGTAGCGGTCATACAGGGCTGTAAGCCGTGGACGTTCAACGGTCGAAAGGGCATGCCACTCGTCGACAACGGCACGAATGCGTCCGCGCATGTCGGCACATTGCCGCTGCAGCAGCATGACGTCGGGATGCACGACCGGAGCACACATACTACAAATTACGCCATCGTGGTGTCGGCCGACTCGGTGGCCCAGAAACGAGCAACTGCCATCTCTGCAACTGCACACAGCAGTGCAAGAACGATGAAGAGCGGCCACAGTTCACTGCCGATACGGGCATGCTGGACGGCACGCTCCATACCATTGGCGGCGTCAACAACGACGACGCGATCGGTTGCCCTGACCATGTCGGCAACACCGCGCTTCCAAGCTGCATCGTCAAGGAACGTCAGCGCAGACTCCTGGACGGGGCGGTGGATCGTTACGCCAAGGACGGCGGCAGAATCTTCCGTAAGCACCTTCACAACGCCGGCACGATACTGGGCCGGCACCATGACGACGTCTCCAGTCGTCTGCGACATCGCTGCAACGGCAGACCGGATGCCATTGACGTCGATCAGACTGAAGGCCGACGTACCGGCCATGCGCGGAGGAATCGGTGCCTGCACACGTTCGCCGATCGACGCTTCGATGCCGGCATCACGGGGCATGCTGGCATACAACACACTTCGAACCAGCAGCATCGGGAATATCCCTGTTGCGCCCAGACCACCCCAGTCACTGCGCGGCGACGCGGCCACGTAGATGACGCGTCCGCCCGGCGAAGTGCCTTCGCTTACGAACGGTCCGGCAGGTGTTTTCATGAGCGTGGCGCCCCCGGCCGCCGGACGCTGCATGGTCAGCCGCGGCGATTCGGCGATGCCACCCGCGTCGGTCGATCCTTTGAAGACGCCCGCAAACAACGGATGCGTCCGCACGACGCCGGTGATCATCCACGGCTGTTGCGCCGATGCGGTTCGCACCGATTCGACAGTAAGGCCGAACGGCCGAACGGCGTCTGCCGTTGAGGCATCATCTCCGGCGAACACAACCAGACCGCCGCCTTGCTGCACGAACTGCTGCAGCAGTGCAGCATCACCACCGCCAAGGGTGGCATCGGCCAAGACAACGACGTCGTAGGCGCGCATGTTTGCACCAAGGGCACGAACACCGTCAACCATCGTGGCAACGGGCAGGCTTCCTTCGAGACCCGGCACCGAAAGCGCAACCTGTGCAAGACGCGCCGCGGCACCGGAACCGATGATGGCTACGCGGGCACGCTGCAGAATGGTGATGCCTGCATAGCGGATGTTGTCCCGATCAATGGCATCGTTCTCGAGTTCGACGCCTGCGGCGATCACGCCACGCCGCTGCGGCGGTGCAGCCACAACGATCGAGCGCAGAGCACCGGCCGGAATGTCAAGAGCCTGCTGCGCCACACGGGTGCCGTCGAAGGCAAGCGTGACCATGACGTTCGACGCGTCGCGCGTACTACCGTTCCGAATGAAGGCTTCGACCTCGACCGGCTTGTCCGGTTGGACCAGACGGGTAAGGACGGCAACGGAATCGACCGAGAGGTTCTGCTCGAGCCCCTTATCACCACTCCCGATGCGAACGAGCATCACGTTGGCATCGGTGGTGAGCTGGCGTGACGTATCGTCGGGATTACGAACGATGACGTCGCGTTGGGCATCGCTGACGATGTAGACTTCATGATGAGCGTGCGCGGCATCCGTAAAGAGCATGTTTGCGGCCTGCAGACCACCTGCGACGTCTGCCCGGCCATCGGCAAGCGCGAGACGCTCGAGTGCCTCGGTGGCCACGGTAAACGACCGTGTGAACTCGACAGCACGTCCCGCATCACGGTCGGCAAGTGGCAGCACAGCAACTTCGTCGCCATCCTTCAGCAGGCTGATGATGGACTGTGCAGCGCGACGTGCCTGACGGAAACGCTCTCCGCGCTGGTCAGCCGCTTCCATGCTGGCAGAATTGTCGACCAGGATAACGACGCTGCTGCGGGCTTCGACCGACAATAGCGGCAACGACCCAGGAATGGTCGGGCGCGCAAATGCAAGCACGGCGAACAGGATGACGAGCGTCCGTAGGATCAGCAGCAGGATCTGCTGCACGCGCAGACGTCGCACACGCGTTTGCTGCAACTCCTGTAAAAACCGTACGGTGCTGAAGTCAATGGTCTTCAGCCGTCGCAGATTGAGCAGATGCAACAGGATGGGAATTCCCGCCGCAGCCATGCCCAGCAGCACCAGTGGGTTCAGGAAGTTCATGACAGGCGCACAAGCTTACGGAGTTCGTTCACTTCATCCCTTGTCAGGTGACGATACTCGCCACGCTGCATGCCACGGATCGTCAGAAAGGCGTACTGCTTCCGGTCAAGCGACTTGACGTCATAGCCGAGTGCTTCGAATAGTCGGCGCACTTCGCGGTTGCGTCCTTCATGCAATGCGATGTGGGCAACGTGCGAATCTCTCGGATCGATCATGACTTCGCATGGCGACGTCATACCGTCTTCAAGTTCGACGCCTGCGGCGATCTGCTTTGCATCGACCGGCTTGAGTGGTTTGTCGAGGCGGGCACGGTATACACGCGGCACTTCGTAGCTGGGATGCATCAGCCGATGCGCGAGCTCACCGTCATTGGTCAGCAACAGCAGTCCCGTGGTGTTACGGTCCAAGCGTCCAATCGTGAACAGACGCGTGTGAATGCGCACGATGTCGAACACCGTCGACCGGCCCTTTTCATCCGACGCTGTGGTGATGATGTCCTTCGGCTTATTCAGAATGACGTACGTAAGGTGCTTGGTACGCGTGATCGGTTCACCATCGACGGTGACCATGTCATCAATGCCGACACGAGAGCCCAACTCGGTGACGATCTCGCCGTTGATACGTACACGTCCGGCAGCGATCATTTCGTCGGCATGTCGCCTTGACGCCACACCGGCATCGGCAATGGCTTTGTTCAATCGCTGCTGGTCCGGCGGCAACTCGGTTCGCGTTTGGCCGGTCTCACGCCGTTCCATTGAAGGCTTGTCGTCTGTACGACGCTCACGAAAGGGTCTGTCGTCTGTACGACGCTCACGATAGGGCTTGTCGTACGAACGACGCTCGCCCGATGGCTTGTCGTACGAACGACGCTCGCCTGATGGCTTATCGTACGAACGGCGCTCGCCCGATGGCTTGTCGTACGAACGTCGCTCGCCTGATGGCTTGTCGTACGAACGTCGCTCGCCCGAGGGCTTGTCGTACGAACGACGCTCGCCTGATGGCTTGTCGTACGAACGACGCTCGCCCGATGGCTTGTCGTACGGACGACGCTCGCCCGATGGCTTGTCGTACGAACGACGCTCGCCTGATGGCTTGTCGTACGAACGACGGTCCGAAGTACGGGATGATGAAGAGCGTTCATCGCGGCGGGCGGATGACGGACGTGATGGTTTTCGTTGATTCATGGTATGGGTTGCGTCGTCACGACGTGAATGGTGATGCAGGTACTGAGTGATGCAGGTGTTCGATTTCACGCATGACACGATCTGCATCGATACCGGTCATACAAGCGTGAGTGCCAAGCGGACATGCAGCCGTGCCATGGGGGCTGCATGGTCGGCACGGCAGATCTTGCTCGACGACCGCATTGCGGCTGCCGAACGGACCAAATCCGAAGTCAGTCGTTGTTGGACCAAAAACTGCGACCACGGGAACGCTCTGCAGCGATGCAAGATGCAACGGCGCCGAGTCATTGCATACGATGGACGTCGCCATCGCAATGATCGCAGCCGACTCACGAAGTGTCGTGCGCCCACAAAGATCGACTATTCCGGGGCCTTGTATGCATCCTCGGACAGAACGGTCACCAAGCACGACAACGCGGCGACCGGCATTGACGATCATCGTCGCAACTTCCTGCATTCGTATCGTTGGCCACTGCTTTGTTGGCCATGCCGTTCCAGGCGCAACCACGACGAACGGTCCAAGATCTCTTACGTGGAGCAGGGCCTGCACACGATCGTCTTCGGTAGACAGCACCATCGGGACGCACTGCTCCTTGGTCCAGGTCGCCGTCGGCAGCAATCCCCGCAACAGCTCCAGGTGTCGGTCGGCATCATGCAGCGGGGCTGGATACGGCACCCGTACGGTCGCTCCCCACTTCGTCCACGCATCATCATACGTGATCACGCAGGGGGCATTGATCATGCGAACGAGGCGCAGGGTGCGGAAGCTTTTGTGCGGCACCAGCAGTGCATCGACGGGCCGCAGGCCCGCGGCAAAGCCGCGCATGGCAGCCGTCGAGCGATGCTCTCCGCGTTTGTCGAACACGGCAACGTGATCGATCCACGAAACACCTTTGGCGATCTCGGCGCCGGCAGGCGTCGTCACCAACGTGAGTTCGGCATTCGGGCATTCGGCGCGCAGCGCACGCATCATGGGCAGCGTCAGCAGCACATCGCCGATGAAGGCCGTCTGAACAACGGCGATACGATCAAGTTTCGTCATGGCCGATCCTGTCGCCAACGTCGATGCTGCCACGACCACATGGACGGATTTCGGCGGATGGCACGTTCGAGCGCCTGCACGTGACGTTTCGTGAGCTCAAGCACACCGTCTGGCGTCGCCGACAGGTCATCACTCGGAATCAGCTCGATCGGAGCCACGTAGCGTCCGTCAGGCTGTCGCTCGGCAAATGCCACGACGATCGGAGCACCAAAGCGAAGCGCCAGCGCGGCCGGTGCTTCGTAGGTTGGTGTGGGCCGACCAAAGAACTCGACCCACGCATCTTTCTCCGCGTTTGCATGCTGATCCGCGAGCAGCGCCACAAGGCCACCATCCTGCAATGTGCGTATCAGCGTGCGGGCGGCTTCCCGCATTGGCACGAGCTTGTTGCCGTACCTGGAGCGATAGCCATTCAGGATGACATCGGCTGATGCATTCTTTTGCGGATGAACGACCACGTTGAGCGGATGACCCAGCTTGATGCCGGCAGCCATGGCGAGCAGCTCCCAGTTGCCGTAATGACCCGAGACCAGTACTGTTGGCTGACGTCGGGCAATGCGGTCAGCGATGACGTCCAATCCCGGGAAATCGACACTGGATGCAACACCATCTGCCGACATCGACGGTACTGCCAGCAGTTCTGCCAAGGTAATGCCGAGGTTCTCATAGGATCCGCGGACGATGGAAGTGACGTCAGCAGGCTCCATCTCGGGAAATGCACGGCTGACGTTCGTCGTCGTGATGTCTCGACGTCTGGCGTTGATGCGCATCATCACATGACCGAGGGTTCGTCCCAAGGCTTGACGAGCCGACGGCGAACGTCTGCCGCTGTACGCGCCTACGGCGCGCAGCAGCGTCGTGATCATGGTATCACGCACCGACATCAGCGGATATCATCTCGCGATTTGCGATTTCGGTCAGGATCGGACACGAAGATGTCGACGTATCGTTCCATCCACTTTTCGTCGCGGATCTCACCGAACATTGTCGAGTGCACCAGGCGGTGGTTTCCGTCGGCCCATCGATCAACGAAGTAGAAGTAGGATCCTCCCTGCAGATTGCGGAAGAGCCACACCTCGTAGGCACGTTTGTCGGTCGTCTGAAAGTGCTGCTCGACCTGTGTAGGGATGCCATACTTGAGCAGGATCTTTCCTCGGTCCGATTTCCAACCATTCGGGAAGGCCGGACTGGCATAGTAGGACTGTGCTCGGTTATAGCAGGTACGGAACTCTTCGAGTCGTTCGTTGACATCAGTCTCGGGCTTAGGATCGCGAGCATTCCAGAACGTGAACAGGTATCGCTGCTTTGCTCGCTCCGTATTGCAGCCAGAACGGGTGGTCTTTTCGGCCGACGATGCAAGCACGTCACTAAGGTTGAGTTCGAGCTCCAGTCGATCGCCACGGTGCGTTGCCCATTCGGAGCGCTCGAATCGCTCGTCTTCGGTAAGTAGTTCCTGCTGCACCGGCGGACGGTCGGGATTCATCAGGTAGAAGCGGTCTTCGCGGGTGGCATAGGTCTTGTCTCCCTCGGCGTTGCGCAGGCTCATCCGCAGATAATAGACCCCGCTCGGCAACGTGTCGGCCGGGAACTCGGCGCGTTCGACGAGTGCGTCGGCCAGGCCTTGTCGTTCAAAGGATACCGACATGACCTCGCGGCGAGCGTTATCAAGCACTTCGTACCACATCGAGTACGAACCCAGCCCCTTTGACTTGGCATTATAGACTTCGGCATAGACCGAGATCCAGGGGTCGGAGCCAACGAATTCGTGACGCGGATTTGGCATGGCTGCCTGTCCATTTCGAACGAATCGCTGATCCATACCTGGTGTGATGTCGGTGCCGGGCAATGTGAACATGATCTCACTCATGCCAACGTCGGACGAAAACGGATTCACCACGGTGGTGAACGACGTTGATGACCGCGACGTGGTATCGTTCATGTCGAAAGCGACGAGGCTGACCGTGTACTGGCCAGCTGCGACGACGGCCGAACGGATACCGCTAAGGAAACGCTCATGGATTGGTGTCTGTGATGCTGCAGCCGCCGAGGCGATCCACTCTTGGCGAATCGTATCACCAAGAGTATTGGTAAGCATCAGATTGAAGTACATCTCGCCCACGAAGGAGCCATTCGAGGGCACATAGCGCAACGCTGTGTCGGGGAAGGCATAATGGAACTCCCAAAGCGCATGGGTTGCGTCGGCGCGAAACTGCACGACATCGGCTACGAGGTCGATGCTAGTCTCTGCTACGACGCGAAGCGAGCATACTGTCAGCAGAACGACAATGAAGATCTTGCGCATGGACACCTCCGAAACAACGAATGCCGCCGAACATGGTTGTCGGCGGCATTCAGTAAACGACGAACGTCCTGGATTAGTTGAACCGCATCGACAGGCTGATACGGTTTACCAGTCCCAGGTTAGCCGAGGGATTGATCGAGTAATCGACACTACCATCGAAATCTCCACTGGTATAGCGGAGGCCAAGGCCTGCGGCAAGACCGAACTGGTCGTGGCCGAAGCGATAGCCGGCACGCACGGTCACGAATTCACGGAAGGTGTATTCGGTGCCGATGGCAAACTGCTCGGGCACGTCTGACAGTGTCTCGAAATCGAGGCCAACAAGCCAGTTGTGGATGATGGTACCGTCGGTATCGGTTGGCGGAGCAACATCAAGGAAGCCCTTGAACAGATCGACACCCAGGCCTGCACGAAACGACAGGGGCAGGTTGAACGACGACGTCGCCAAGGTCATATCCAGCGGTGTCGTGTTGATGCCACTGAAAGGAGCATTCGTACGGTTCACTTCGGGGCCGGTGAACGTCTGTTCAGTGCCAAGACCCGTGATGGTAAAGCCAAGGGTCATACCATTGAATCCGGTGTTGTAGCGTGTGCCGATGTCGAAGACGAAGCCGCCGGCCGACATCTGCGAGAATGCGTGCTGCACATACTTTGCTGTGACACCGAAGGCAAACTGCTCTGTGAGGTATCCCGAGAGGGAGAAACCAAGGGCAATATCCGACACGCTGTAGATGCCGCCTGTTCCATCCTGCTGGTCCATGGTGGTGATCTGGATATCACCAGAGTTGAACGACGTGAAGGACACGGCCGCGCGGAGTTTTTCGCTCACAGGCATGATAGCCGCAGCAAAGCTGTGCTGCATGCCGGCAAACCAGAATGTGGTATGTGCATCGGCAGCGTAATTCTTGATGTCTGCTGCACCGGCGGGGTTCCAGTACAGCGACGTCAGATCGTTCGCCAGACCGCTGAATGCACCGGCCATACCGGTGCCGCGGGCGCCAACGCCGATCTTTAGAAACTGTCCGCCGGCAAGACCAACCTTGGTGAATTCACCTGCGGTAACGGCGATCGGCTGTGCGCTTGCAATCGACGATGATCCAGCGGCGACGAGGATCAGGACGAGGGCGCGAAGTGTATGCATTGCGGTAGTTTTCATCGTGGTCAACCCTCTCACTGTCCTGAAATAATGCGGGCGGGGCCCACGACAATGGTGAACTTCCGCATCACCTTATTACCGGTCACGTCATCGATGATCTCGGCAACGAGCATCTGGCTTGCCACGCGCTGACGATTGCGGGACAGCAGGTCCCACACTTCGACGCTGGTCTTCGACGGTGACTCGCTGGTGAGCTCGTTATGCTTGATGGTCTGCACAAGGCTGCCCGACGACGTGTAGATGTTGATCGTCGCCTGGCGTGGCAGACGCGTGAAGTACAGTCGGCCCTCGAAGGGTGACCGCATGCCTTCATGTGTTACGTAGTACGGGTTGGGAGCAACCTGCACCTGATCGAGCTGCTCTTCGCTGTATCCACCACCGGCAACGCCCGGGTCGTACTGCTCGACCTTGATATCGACCTTTGCGTTGTCGAACGGGAAACCAAGAGCTCCGCCAAAGGTGCGGAAGACGATCTTGTCTCCTGCCTTGAAGTCTGCACGCGGCAGCGCATCCGGCACCGTTACCGACGGCGGCAGGAGCGAGCTGCTACGGTTCGAGCGACGTGCACGCCAGGAGTAATCGATCATGAATTCGGCACCGCCAACGCTAATGACGTGACAGAAGTCGAGCGTGTCCTTACCGGTCGTCGAAAGAGCACGTGACAGGTAGTAGCGTCCTTGACCAAGCGGACGACCGTTGTTGGAATCCGCAGCAAAGTTGGCGCGGCGCTGTGCTGAGTTATCGCCGTTACGCGTATTGCGCCATCCATAGGCTGCCATGGTGAAACCGTCAAGCGGCACCTGGGTGGCCTTCGGGAATTGCTCTGCCTCGGCAGGCGTCGGCGCCGGCTGTGTCACATGGCGATACGGAACCTTTGCATACGAGACGGTCACATCCGTCGGAACACCATTGATGTCCTCGACGCGCTTGTACTCGTTCAGATTACGGAGCTTGACATTCAGATACGGCACGTTCTCGAACCGCACGATCGGAGACTTACCGGGAGCATCACCCGCAGCTTCGGCCATACGGAATGATGTGACGATCGTCTCGGTACCACCCTCTGTGAACTCCAACTCATAGACGCCGGGACCATTGTTGTGGCTTGCGTCCCACAATGCCTGGAAGCCTTCAAACGGCAGCTCGAAGTAGGCCGGGGGCAAGTTCTCTTCCGAAGCACTATATGTCTCGGCCTTGGCACGCGACGCACCAACGTAAACGTCCGTCGGTCCGCCTGTTACCTCGCCGTTCTGCTGCTTGCGATACTCACCGCCCCATTGTTCGATGGCATAGTCAAATGCCAGACCAACGACGCCAAGTGCATAGCCCGAAGGACCGAAGCAGGCAGCATCTGAGGTGTACGTACCATAGCGCAGGATCTTGTCGGTATTGTCGGGCAATCCAAAGTCCACCGTATCGATCGTGATCGGATTGGTGTAGATCGTATCGATACGTACCTGGTTGGTATCGACCCATGTGCTGGAGTTCTCCGTGAAGTATCCGGGGGCTCCGCCACGTGTCGTGAAGACATTCACCGAGGGGCAGAGCTCGGGAGGCAACAGTGACGTCCATGCACCGATCGTTTGACGCGAGTCCTTGTCACGCAAGAACATCGTAACACCATAGAGACCGATCTGATCATCTGTGGTTTGCTGATTCTGATCACCGTCTGTTCTTGACCATTCGCGGTAGAACTCAAGCTCGAGATTCCGGCCAGCAAACATCTGATTGAACTTCTGCGGCTCCTTGATGAGCAGACGGATGTTGTAGATACCACCAAGACGATCACGCATTTCGTCGCTAACGCTAAGCGAAACCGACGGTGCATCTCCGGCTCGCGCCGCGGCTGGACGCACATTGATGACGTTGGGCAGACCAACGGCCTTGCCGTTCAACTTCTGTGGCGTCGGGAGCAAGTAGTCGCCTTCGTCGAATGCACGCACGGCATAGTAGTAATCGACATTGTTGATGAGCTTTTCGGATTGGAGCGGATTTGCTGTGTAATTGATCCGGCCGTCACCGTTATCATCACCGTCGTCGAAGAATGTACGTGCACCAAGGAACTTGCCTCCGCGCAACGACCGCATGTACGGTGAAAAAACGCCATGGCGAATCGCACTTGTCTCTTCCCACGGACGCAGGACGTTCTTCACGATCTTGGTACCGGCGGAATCAAACTGCACCGTGTCGGCAAACAGAAGGGGTTCCATCTTCACGCGACGGGCCTGGATGAGCTTGATCAGCGAATCCTTGGCAGCCTTCGCTTCGACAGTGTCCAACAGGAAGTTACCGCCGAACGTACCGGCTGCAGCGGAGCCGCGGCGAACACGCGGGAGATCTTCGAATTGTGTTGTCAAGTAGACAAAGCGGGACTTGTCGAACGTATCAAAGCGTGTCACGTCAAGCATCGAATCAGCTTTCGACTGCACGCGGTATGATGCCGGGCGCGAATTGATCAACTCCGTGAAGTACTTGCCCCATGGACCAGCCGTCGAGGGACTGCGTGCGACAAGGAATCGGCGCTGACCTGGCTTGATAGGGTCTGCCAGTTCGAACTCATCGATGCGAACACCGCTCGAGCCAGCAACATTGACACTCTTGACCCACGGGCTTGGCAGTGCAAGCGTGCCGATCTGCTTCCACGCAAGCGGGCTGCGTCGCTTCGTAGCAATCTCGTCGAGATCATACGTATCGAGGTCCGGACGGCGTGAGCGGTAGATGCGATAGCCAAGGAAATCCATGCCGCGCTCGAGTGTATCGACCGAAAGTTCAGCGGTCGAGTCCCACTGAATGATAACGGCATTATTGAGTGGCATGAAGCCAACAGCCGGGATCTGCACGGCAAGATCCGGCGAGGGCATGCCCTTGATGTCCGACGGGTCCGGCGGAGTAGGAGCGCGGAAGTTATTGTCGTAGACAAACTGCGCGAACCGAACCTTACGCGTCAGCTCGGCCATGTCGGCAAGTTCACCCGTAGCATCGCCACCAAGTGCTGTTGATGCAAGGACGATACCAACGACGATACGAGCCGAGTCGCCCGGCTTCACGTTGAACGGACCGGTGGCCATCATGAGTCGGCGGTCGCCTGCACCTTGGTCGCCATCCTTATCACGCGACGACATGAAGTTGTATCGCTCTTCATTTTCGATAGGGTCGAACGTGATCGGCCAGTTACGCATTGTCTGCAGACCAAGCTGCTCCGACACCGCGAACTGACGCTTATCCTTCCGAATGAAACCATCAGCATCAACAGCCGGGCTCTCAAGGAAGTTGAAGCCCAGATAGCCAAAGCCACGACCGGATTCCCCACGATTGCCGTTCGTCCACTGAATGGCAAGGTTCAGCTCGGGTTCTTCCTCGAAGTAGCGTGCACGGTCATTGTCGGCACCCAGCTGTGAGTTCGTCGTCAGGGCGATGTCGACGTCAATCACCGACGCCATCCAGCACTGGAACAGTGTGTCCTGGAATTGCTGCGGGTGAATGAACAGGTACTTCACGAAGACCATGTCGGCATAGTCGCCAAAGCCCCAGGAATACATCGTTTGCTCGACCTGGAAGCCCAGAGGATAGCCTTCCGCGGAACGGCGTGCCGCACCACCCTCGTAGCGCTCAAGGTCAGTGTCTTTGTAGACACAGAAAATATCTTCTTCAGAAATGAAGGCGGGGCCCTTCTGATAGATACCCTTTTCGCGCAGCGTGATGTCGTTGATGTAGGAGCCGTAGTAGTTATTGAAACGCAGAGTGTCATTCGGCACTGCGTCCCACAACGGCCAATTCGTCAATGCTGCATTCGATTCGTACGGTTGACCGGAGGCACTGTTGAAGTCCGTCGAGAAATACAGACGGTTCTTGTAGAGGCCTTCCGACGTGTTCTGGAGTTCAAATCCGTCATCGATCGAACCCGGCACCATCCAGCTGTCGCCCGAATTGGGATTATAGCCAACGATCACGCGCTTGCGGAGTTCCGTTGAACCTTTCGGACGCTTGAGGGCGGCGAACCATGCACCGGCGCCAAACAGGTACTGATTCTGCGACCCGCGCGGCCAGATCCCGGCGCCACGACTTGCGGCAACGTCAAGACCGAAGATGCCGTAGTTCGTGACCGTGAAGGCAAAGTTCGAAACGATGTTCGACTGTTGATCGAACGTCGAGCGCGGTGTACGCTGTACCTGCTCGCCGCCTCCCTTTTCGCCTTTTGTTTTGACCGGATCCTTGGTTCGCGCCGAGGTACCCATCACAAGGATGCCCATGGCAACGATCGCAATCAAGGCTGACCGGTGAAACCAACGGATGTTCATGATGACTCCGTGAATTGACAGTATTCGTGTTTGTTTTTCGAGTTTATCAGAAGCGGAAGCGCACACCAAAGTAGACCGCGCGCGGATCCTGATAGTTGCCGCGCAGGCTGATCACCGTAGCGACATACTCCTGGTAGCCGCGGTAGGTTTCATCGGGTGTCTGAATTCCGTCACGATTGAAGTCGACGCGCTCATTGTACAACCTACGTCCGACACGGTCGTACTGCGCGGTCGAGAATGTTTCCTTCCGACCCGGATCACCTGTCTTGAAGTAGGCAGTTGCCGGGAAGTCACCCGGCTGGCGCAACAGTGCCGAACCATCGTTGTCGGGGCTTCCCGTTCGCGGATAGAAGGCGATGGCGCCGGTGTAGTTGAGCAGGTTGAAGAAGTCCATGAAGATGTCCATGGAGGTGTTGCCTCCAAGCAATCCACTGAGCGGAATCGTGCGGATGATGCGCAGCTCCGAGTTCCAGTTCGACGGGAAGCGAGCCGAGTTCAGCTGGCCTGCTGCCTGACCACGACCATCGACGGGCGTGTATGGCAGACCTGTTTGCCAGAAGCCTGAGAAGTTGACCGAGAAGCGCTCAAGGAAGGGAATGCCACCGATGCGCGGTCCTTCGCCTTCAGCCCACTCCAGATTGAAAACGGCGTTGAATCGATGGCGACGGTCGAAGCCCAACGGGAAGGGCTCGACGGGAAGCGCCGGCTGCTCCGTTTGCGGGTCGATGGCCGCAGCTGTACCGCTGTTGTTCGCCGTGCCCGTTGCAGACTGCAGCGTGTAGTTCAGGTTGAAGCCCCAGTTGTCGCTGGTGCGCTTCTGGAACGTCATCTCAATACCACGGGCAGTACCGTAATCAGAGAGCACGCGCTGATAGAACGGGATCGGCGTGATCCGCACGAAGGCAAGACCAGACTGGTTGTAAATGTCCTTGTAGAAGCCCGTTGCCGTAATGGCCAGATCGTCTGTCAGCTGGTGATTGTACGACACTTCGTATTGATTCGTACGCTGCATCTCGAGGTTGGGATTGCCAAGCGATTGACTGCCCCGAAGCTGTACTGCGTTGAACGAGTCGTAGAACTCGGCAAATGGCGGAGCCATGTAGTAGATACCGTAGGCCAGACGAACGTTCTGCCGTTCCGAGATCGGATAGGTGATCGTCATACGAGGTGAGATATAGAGCTTCGGCTCTGCATCCTTGAACCCGATGTCCGAACCATAGGGATAGAACCGATCATAGAACTCGCGATACTCGGCATTGGCGTCCATGTAGTCGAAGCGGAGACCAGGTGTAAACACAAGTCCCTTGAACATGATCTGATCCTGGACGAAGAGACCGCCGGTGATCGGCGAGTACGGCTGGCGGGAACGTTCCTGGGCACGCTGAATGGCAGGCGTGAGCTGGTCCTGATCGACGCCAAGGTAGATGTTGCCGTCGCTGTAGTCGGAACCGTAGACGTCAACGAAGGGCGAACCATCCCAGGGATTGCCGTTGTAGTGACGCGACAGCGTCATCGAACGGAACTCAATACCGGCCTTGAGCACGTGCCGTGTTTCGCCGATCTCAAGGTTCGACGTGATGTTACCGTCAACCTGCAGGAAGCGAGCACGACGGAAGTCAACGCCCCCTTCATTACCCCGTGCGAAGAAGTAATTGATCAGACCGTACGGATTGGCCGTGGAATAGGCATCTCCGGGACCTTCCGTGTATCCTGTGATCGGGTTGGGTGCCGTGACCTCGGTGGCCAGCAGGCCGTCTTCCGTGCGACGCGTCGTACGAATGTAGTCGTATGCGTCAAGGATGGCGTTGGGTCCGTCGACATAGAGGGTATCCGAGATGCTCAAATTGTCGACAGGATAATAGAGCTCCCATCCCGTGAAGATGTCGGGCTGTTCGGCATTCACACGACGTCCGGTTTCGGTCGTCTTTCCATTGACAGACACACGGAGTTCGTAGAACGTATTGTTGCTGAGTTGATGATTGATCTGCGCAAATGCATTATCGCTGAACTCCTGAACGGCGATCTGCTTGGCGTTACGCGTAGGAATGCCGTTCATCTGGACGTTGCCATTGCCATCAAGGATCGGATAACCGGCATTGTCGACGAGCATGCCTTCGTCGTTTGCATAGAGCCATGACCAGCCGTTACGCTCGCCATTGACAAGACCATACATACCGCCGACGAGCATGGTCAGTTGCGGAGTGAACTCGAAGCGCATGCGGCCTGTGATGTTCCGCGACCACGTACGGTTGTTCGGTTGCAGACCGAGATTGTTACCGTAGGGATCAAGGACTTGCAGGTCGTAGTTCCGGTGATTCTGATAGGTGTTCCGGACGGCAACGAAGAATGTCGAGCCGCCGAAGCCCATCGGACCGCTGAAGGTCACGTCAACAAGGTCTTCGAGCGGATAGCCAGACTGGATACCGTTGCCAGCCTTACCGAACAGGAAGGGTACGTCCTTCCGCCATGCGAGCAGTCCCTCGAAACGGTCATCACGACCAGTACGAACGACCGTGTTCACCACGCCGCCCGTTGCATTACCGTACTCTGCACCGAAACCACCAGTCTTTGCCTGCACCTGTTCCGTTGCATACGGGCTGGGCATGGCGGCAGACACCGTGGCACCGGAGTTACCCAGACCACCGGCGAATTGGTCCGTGACGGCCAGACCGTCAACCAGCACCTGCGTTTCTGTTGTACGCGAACCGCGAACAACGAACGAGTTGCCCGATGCCGTGATACCTGCCTGCAGCGACAGTGCCGAGGCGACGTTGTCACGCGACACCGACGTCAGCGCCTTGGTGTCGAGCACACGGTCTGTTCCAACGTCTGTCGATCGCACAAGCTCGCGATTGGCTTGGATCACAACGTCCTTCATCAACGTACCACCGCCTTGCGTCAGGGTGAAGTCCATCGTCACGGTCTGGTCGGCATTGATGCGCACGTTCTTCGTGATCGTGTCATAGCCAATGGCCGTGACGCGCACGTCGTAACTGCCGGCAACGATGTTGACGATAGTGAACTTGCCACCTGCTTTCGAGATGCCTCCCTTTGTTGTACCAAGTACACGAATGGTGGCACCTACCAATGGCTTTTTATCGCTGTCGACGACCTTACCCGTCAGAATGCCGTGAATGCCGGCAAGGGCAGGTGATGCGATGGCCGCCAGCGCGACAAGGGCAATGAGTACTCTACGGATCATGGATGTTACTCCCGGTGATTTCTGCGTAGTGGACAAGGAGATTAGCGAACGATGCTCAGCTGCTTGGAAATGCGCTGACCATCAGCTTCGACGACAACGAGGTACGTGCCCGTAGGCAGCCCTTGTGTCGCAATGGTGACTCCGTGAGCAACGTGGCCCATCGGCGAGGTTGATGTCATCATGACCTCGCCAAGCGACGAGATCACAGACATGGTAACATTGGCTGAGGCCATCGAGCCAAGGCGCACCGTGACCTTGTCGTTTGCAGGGTTCGGCACAAGTTCGATCGTCGATGCATCGGCATCCTCCTGAACGGTGTTGATGACGTTCAGTCGCGACGTAGGTACGGCCATGAAGTTGATGTTCGTAAACTCCTCCGGCAGTTCCGTATTGGTCACGTGATCGCCCGGCGTCTCGTTCCAAGAGTAGGCGATGTACATGTGATCGTCGGCAACGTTGTCGGCCATCGTTCCGAACTGGCAGTTCAGGCCCGTCGGCGTAAGATCGACCGGGTCGGACCAGAAGTTGTAGGCGGCAAGCTTGTGCGTCACGAAGATGTGGCCAAACAAGCCGTCGACATCACTCAGCGTATCCGTCTCGCCCGCCGTGAACGTGGGCGTCGTGTCGATCTGGACCGTCTCGAAGTCTCCCGACTTCACCGAGGTGTACGTCAGATACAGGTTGTCCTTGGTATCAATACCGAACTGCGGGAAGCGGCTGCCGCCAGAGTAGAATCGACGGTTCACAAACTTGCCAACGCCGTCCCATCCGTCCTTGCCTCCAACCGGAGCCATCTTGTACACGAGGTTTTCCGAGGTGTTGCCATACCACAGACCGGCTCCAACGAACGATTGATCCGTGACCATGTCCGTATAGATGGTGCCACTGCGATTCGTCTGGTCAGCCTGACGACGCCATTGTACCGAGCTGTAGTGCTCAGAGAAGACGAAGTGGACGACACCCTTCGAGTCAATGATGGCGTCGATGTCATGTCCCGGCGTAAGGGCCGTGTCCGTCTTGATCAGGACGCTATCGACACCGTCGACATTGTAGTCAGATGAGTCGATCTCTTTCCATTGCGGTCCAAACAGAACTCGTGTGCTTTCAAGGGGCCAGGTGGCACCGTTGTCTGTCGACATGCGCATCCAAAGCTGGCGCACGGGGTTGTCCAGATATAGCACGGCGACGGTATCGCCACGTGCAGCAACACAGTACGTGTCGCCACCAAGGCTGTTATAGAGCGGATTCTGCTGCGATGAGCCGAGGCCCGATGCACCGGTGAACTGGACTTCGGCCTCCCAGTTTTCTCCGTAATCGGTGGAGCGACGGTAATACACCTGCGATGTCGTATTGTCTGCCGAGCGGCTGCTGTAGATAAGGTGAATCACGTCGTCGTTGCCAACGGCTGCACGGGGCCACAGGCGTTCGTCGCCGACCGTGGGCACAACGCCGCCAACGAAGATGTCGTCGCCGACCGAGCCGTTACGGAAGAAGCGAATGGGCACATGCGACGGGGTTCCCAAGGATCCATCGGAAAACTGGATGGCCGACGGCCAGCCGGCACGATCTGGCTCGAGACGCTTCCACTTGTCGATCACGACCACCGGCTCGGATGGGTTGGCGACGTCGATGAAGTTGTAGAACGAACCACGTGCGGGATTCGCACCAAGTGCACCGGTTGATGCCTCGCGGGTCGGGTCTTCCGAGACCATCCAAAGCATCTGCACGTATGTTTCGCCACCGTCGCTGTAATACGTCAAACGGTTGGCCATGGCACCATTCGTCTGGAAGTCGTAATAGGTCTTCCCTACCTGGACGCCCGGTGCCGTTTCCTGCGTGCGCGCATCCACGGCCTTCGGCAGACGGTCTGTCACACGACGCACATCACGCACCACATCGTCGATGTGATGCATGGGCAGCGGCGCAATGTCATAACCGGGCTTTGGCCACGTCGTTCCGGCACCGACAGAAAGCACGTCGGGCCGCACAATGGCTTGCTGTGCCACGCTCGTGGCAGGTGTTACGGGAAGCAGACAGAGAAGAAAGGCGAAAGGCGTAGCAAATCGCAGCATTGAGTTCTCCGAGTGAAAAGAGTGGGCCAAATATACCAACTTTTGCGACCTGACATTGGTTGAAACCTAGGCTGTGGAAAGGTGCTGACGGTGATCGCATGCTCACACCAGCAGCGCAGCACAACATTCGCAGAAGCTCGTAGTACGACCGCGTCACGCGTCGCCATAAAGACGGCATGTAGTGCTAGACAGGGTTGGGCGAGAGTTGTTACAGTGTGGCCAACCGAACTGCCGTAGCGGGATAGACTAGGATATCAGGATGCCTTAGCAAGGACAGAGGCCACGGTCGTGGCGCCACTAAACAGGATGATCATAAGCAGCCAGACCACCAGACCGATGACATAGCCGAAACGGTCATGCAGTCCTTGCGTGCGGACGAGTCCGATGGCAATGACAACGTACTCCCACAGGGTGAAGACATCCACCCGCTGCAGCGCAGCAAACACATAGGGCGACGCTGACGGATCGACAACAATACCAAGATGCGGACCCCATCGCACGGAATGCGTCGCCAACTGCAGCGAAGTCTCGACAACCACACGCAGCATGACAATGGCCGAGGCACCTGACGTGACAATGATGGCGTGTCCGTAGCGATAAGGCTGGTCCGTCAGAAATCGACCGACCACCATCATCAATCCTGCAAGGACGATGATGCTCATACTTGTGGTGAAGACCGCCCCACCCAGAATGGCTGTGACTTGGCGGCCGGACTGACGCAGATCGACGCCACCGCTGGCCTCGGGCTTCGGCGTGAGCAACGCTGCCTCGGCGCTTAACTGCGCGTCGGCCTGCGTGTTGAGCGTTGCAACAACATTGACTGCGGTTACGCACAGCACAGCCACGGCGAAGAACGTCGTCGCCCGACGGTCCACGTAATCGGCAACGCGCCATGGTGCTCGCAGAGCGAGCACCATGGCGCGAAAGACATCAAGGAATTGCATGGCCCCTTTGTAGCAGGATCACTCTGCCGGACGGAACGTGGCGTCGTCGATCGCTTGATTGACGAGGTGCGTTCCCTTGACCGTAAGGGTGTAGATGGGATTGGCCATGGTGATGGTGTTGGCCATCTTGACGCCGGCAACGTCGGAATAGTCGCCGTAGGTCGTTACAACCGTCAATGGGCCATTGGGTGTTGTCTCGTCATACTCGACACGCGTCAGGAGATAGGTCTCGGCATCGAAGCCATAGCGCTCGGCGCGTCCCGAAGGTGACGTTACATCGACGTAGATCAGACCTCCACGCCTGCCCTTGATCTGGGCATTGCGTTCCGGTGCGGCAAGGCGCAGCGCCGGAAAGATCACGGCATCGGCACGGAGCTGCTCACGCTGATCATCGGGTGCAACACCCGGCTTGCTGCCTCCGATCGAGAACCATGCGGTGGTTCCATCGAACCAGCTTGCCTGCTTCATCATGGCAAGATCCAACGACGTGTAAAGCTTGGTGTTCCCCTGCTGGGTCTGCACGTAGCTGCCCGACATCTTCTGTCCCTGCACGGTCAGCTCCACCGTACCCGTCATCTTGTCTGACGTGACCGCCTCGAGTGCAGCACGCCCGCCCATGGCATTGGCGTACTTGTCGACAAGCTCGGCGATCGTGAGAGGAACGGGTTCGAACTCTGACCCTGTCACAGGCTCAATGTCGAGTGTAAACTCGTTGATGGTTCCGAACTGCTCAAGCATGGACCGCACTGCGGGATCGCCGACGACCACCATGCGCAGATCGAAGAGTCCCATGTACTTGGCAGCGGCTTCCTGCACGTCAGTCACGCCCACAAGTTCGATGCGCGAGATCTGATTCTTGACGTCGTCCAACGGACGTCCCTGCTGCCATGCATTCTGCAGCAGCGAGGCAACGGTACCGGCATTTTCGAAGGCGATCTTGTACTGCCCTGCCGTATTCGCTACCTGGCGCAGCAGGTCCTCTTCGTTCGGACCTTCGGCCACGATCTGAGCTACCTCGCGCACAATGACGTGAATGGCTGAGTCCGTGACCGGCGTGCGGACCTCGGCACCAACAGCAAACCGATTACCCATCTTGCCACGCGTGACAAAGCCAAACGGTGAGTATGTCCACGAATACGTCTCGCGCAGCGTCGCAAACAAGCGCGATCCGAAGCCGCCTCCGATGTACGCGGCAAGAATCGAGGCCGCGTCGAACTTCGGATCGGTGACGGGCGGCGCCTTCGACGTGATGATGACAGCACTCTGCACCGAGCCCTTGCGCGGGATGAAGTAGACGCCCTGCGGCGACACCGTCATGGGCGGCATCTCCACCACAGGCGTGGCGCCACTCTTCCAGGTCAAGAGGTGCTTCTTCAGCCAGTTCTTGACCTCTTTCACGGTAACGTCACCCACAAAGGCAATCGATGCGTTGTTGGGCATGAAGACTCTTCCGTAGGCACTCTTGACGTCATCGACGGTGATGCTCTTGACGGACCCTTCCGACTGACGACGTGCCATCGGATGATCCATGCCGTAGATGACCTTCCGCGCAAGCGCCTGCGCCAGCTCGTCGGCCTCGGAACGCTGGCTGGCAACATTGGCCAGATACTGCTCGCGGAGCTTTTCCAGTTCTTCAGCCGGAAAACTCGGATTCAGGAGCTGGTCGGCCAGGACGGTCATGACAACGTCGATGTGCTTCTTGAGTGTCGACGCAGTGATTGTCGACGCCTCGGCACCTACGTTGCCAGAGATCGACGCACCAAGTCCGTCCATCGTCTCAGCGATCTGCTGCGCCGTCCTTGTTGCCGTGCCCTTCGAGAGCATGTCGACGGCCATCGAAATGGCGCCTTCCTTACCCTTTGCATCCAGGGCTTCGCCGCCGCGGACGATCAGGTTGATGTTGACCGTAGGCTGTTCGTGGTTTTCGATGACGAAGACGTGCAGACCACTCTCGGTGGTAAACTCTTCAAAGGCCGGGAACGAAAATGTCGTCGCCTCGAGCGGTCCGGGCTGCTTGCCCAGATCAAGCTTTTCGGCTTGAGCGGCCGGGGCGGTTCCCTCGGATTTGGCAGATGTTGCCGCCGATGTCTTCTGCTTTTTCGACGTCTGCGTCTTGGTGGTCTTAGTGGACGATTTCTTCTTGGTCGTGGTTCCGGAACCTTGTGCCGAAGCAGTGAAGGTCAGGCCAACACATACCAGAACAGCAACCAATGCACGCATGATGGGTTGGATGGTATGGGGCATGGCTTAACCTTTCGAGGGCAAGTAGGTGAGAACAACGCGGCCGTTGGTATCAAAGATGCGCTTCGCCACGCGTCGGATGTCGTCGGCCGTTACCTTCAGGTACTTGTCAAGCTCGGCATTGATCGCCTTGGTATCGCCGTAGAAGCGGTACGCATTGGCCAGACCGAGGGCTTTTTCGTAGACGCCCATGCGGCCGTTCACGAACTGTGTTTCGAAGATGTTCTTCGCTTTGGTGAGTTCTGCCTGCGATACACCTTCGTCGATCACGCGACGCAGTTCGCGGTTGATCGAGGCTTCGATGGCATCTACGCCCTTGCCGGGCGAGGCAACGCCAAGCACGAACATCGTGCCGCCGTATTCGTTGGCCATCATGAAGCTTGCTGCCTGGACGGCGACGCGTTCGCTGTCGACAAGGGATTTTTGCAGACGTGAGCTCTCGCCCGACGAAAGAATGCGCGTAAGCAACGTTGCTGCAGGCGCATCATCATCAAGCATGCCCACACCGCGATAGGCGATCTGCAGTAATGGCAGCTGCGCCTTGGTGTCGTTGATGGTCTCGCGCACTTCCTGCGTCATCGGCTGCAAGCCGGCGAAGGCCGGCCGCGGCGGCTCGGGAGCACGCGTGTAGCCTCCGAAGTAGGCATCGATGGTCTCTCGTACGACCTTCTCGTCAAAGTCACCGCTTACGACCAGCACGGCGTTATTGGGCTGGTAGAAGGTATCATAGAAGGCCTTGAACTCTGGAATGGCCGCGCTGTCGATATGCTGGGCCGATCCGATCGGCGTCCACTCGTACGGAGTTCCGGCAAACATGTTCTTCATGGTCTTTTCGAGGCGGCTGCCGTACGGCGCATTCTCGTAGCGGTTGCGACGCTCTTCCTTGACGACGCCGCGCTGGGTCTCGACGCCGATGGCGTCGACGTGGAGCTTGCGCATGCGCTGCGCTTCGATCCACAGCGCAAGGCGCACTTGGTTGGACGGCACAACAAAGTGATACACCGTCTGATCCGTACTGGTAAAGGCATTCAGCTGCCCCCCTGCCCCATTGATCATTTTGTCGATGGTAGCCCGCGTGATGTTGTCCGTTGCCTCGAACATCAAATGCTCGAAGAAGTGGGCAAAACCAGTGCGTCGCGGGTCTTCATCACGGGATCCAACCTTGTAGTGCAGCACGGTGGCCACGACCGGTGCCGAGAGGTCCTGGTGCAGGATGACGTGGAGTCCGTTGGCCAGGTCGTACTCCTTGAACTGGATGGGATTGTACTGGGCTTGCACGGCCGTTGCCACGGTGATCGTAGCGGCAAGGACCTTAAGCACAGATCTTACGAGGGTCATGGTGTGGTGTCCGTTGATTGTTCGTACGTACGAATGCGCATGTTACGAAGAAGCGCAGGAAATCTTGTTGCCAGCCAGAGCAGGATGGAGAGTAGCGCACCAAGCGGAGGAATGATGTCGCCGACAGCGGCATAGATGGTGCGATCGTGTCGGACATTGACCGATGCAATACCGACGGTGGACGTCATGGGGTTGATCTCATACCGGCTTTGTCCGTCGGCCGTGATGATTCCGCTGACGCCGGAGTTTCCGACACGCACGATGTCACGCCGCAACTCAATTGCCCGCATGCGGGCGATGTCGTAATGCTGACGCGGCCCCGGTGTTCCGTTATACCATGCGTCGTTGGTGATGACGCAGAGCACGTCAGCACCGTTGCGAACCTGGTCGCGCGATGTTTCGGGATAGATGGATTCGATGCAGATGATCACGCCAACATAGGCCGAATCTCGTCCTGCTAGGCGAAGGGGCAATGGTCTTCGCTCGCGGCCAACGCCCCAGGCCGAGATGCCGACGCCCCATTTGATCCATTCCATGGCGAAGGTGAATTGATCGGCGAATGGCAGTCGTTCTCCGAACGGTGTCAGATTTGTCTTCCGATGAATCGGCACATCAGCTGCGTAGGGCGAGATGATGATGGCCGAGTTGAAGGCATCGTAGCGGACGGAGGGGTCGACACGGGAGGTACGCGCCGATGCCGGCGCCATACCCGGTGGATAGGCCATGAGGTCGCTATATCCTGTCAGAACGCTCACGTTGGAGGTATCGACCCAGCGTCGGAAGGATTGCCAGTCGATCGCATATTCGGGCCGTTGCATGGGATACGGGATTGCTGTCTCGCTCCATACGTAGACATCGACAGCACGCCGCGATGCCATGCGAGCGGAGTCTACCAACTGCCGGTGCCGCTGTACCTGCTGCCGAGGATCGGACCATTTATCCCACGGATTCTCATTTGGCTGCACCAGACCAACACGAATCGTTGCGGATCCATCAGTATGAGCGACACCAACGGCATTTGCACGGATGAGCCCATACGCGAACCATACGCCGAGGATGGCGGCCACCATGGCAGCCGTGCGCCGACGTGTTGATACGCCGTGGATGACAAGTGCCGCAATTGCTGCATTCACGCTCAATAGGGCAAAGCTCAAGCCATATACACCTACGAGATCGGCCGCTTGAGCAAGCGGTGTATCGATGAGCATGTAGCCGGACGTGAGCCAGGGATATGACAGTTCGGATTGTCCGTGGATCCACTCAAAGCCGCTGACGGCGAACGGTGCAAGCCACAGCATTGCGCGCATGCCCAGGTGTGTTCGAATGGAGGCAAGAACGAACCACGGAAGCGCAAGGAAGACGGGGTGACCAAAGGCCAGAACGATACCACTAGCCATCAAGAATGGATCTGTCTGCTCCTGCCACGAGGCAACCCACCAGTTCGATATGCCGTGAAACAGAAAGAACGTCACATAGGTGATGGCAAACAACTTCGGTCTGGACCAATCGTGGGCATGGCAAGCCCAGACGTACAGTAGCGGCACGTAGCCCACAAGCGACAGTAGTCCGCCGGGCATTGGCGGAAAGGCCAGTGCGAGGACGAGGCCCGAAATGGCGGCGAGAACAAGGGGGTGACGCATGATCAAACGAGCCAAGTTGCTGATACGAAAATCGCCCTCTCACCTTTCGGTAAGAGGGCGATTTGGATTCGAACGAACCGGTGGATTACTTCACCACCGTGACCGTCTTCGTGGCAACCATACCGCCCGAGCGAAGCACGAGCGTATAGGAGCCAGCCGGAATGTTGGCCGTTGTCATGTTGACCGTTTCCGAACCATTCAGCATGCCGGTGAAGATCGTGGCGATCTCCTGACCGCTGACGCTGAAGAGCTTGAGCTCGACATCGCCGGCAACCGACTGACCAAACGTCACCGAAGCAGCGCTGACAACCGGATTCGGCGATACTTCGCCGATCCACAGACCTGACTGCTCGCCTTCGATCGTGACCATGACTTCCGTCGACGTCGTCGACGAGCCGTCCTTGTCGACCGACGTGAGGCGGTACAGGTAGGAACCCGTAGCGACGTTTTCGTCTGTCATGCGGTAGTCGCGACGCTCCGTCGAGTTACCAGCTGCGGGCAGCGTTGAAACCTGAGCGAAG
The DNA here is from genome assembly GCA_018882585.1 of Candidatus Kapaibacterium sp. Lineage (GTDB taxonomy): Bacteria > Bacteroidota > Ignavibacteria > Kapaibacteriales > Kapaibacteriaceae > ZLKRG46. Next base: position 10,819 of record VFFB01000004.1, on the reverse strand, counting down.
TCCGACGTACCTGCATCCGTCACGCTTGCGCGCTCAACGACGAAGCGGTCGCTGTTCTTCTCGGAAGCGGTCGACCAGAAGACGTCAACATTGCTGCCGCGAGCCTTTGCGTCGAACGACGTCAGCTCGACCGGAACAACGATACCACCGTTGGCGTAGAAGAAGTCGACGATACCACGAAGTACACGCTCACCGCCCGTGAGGGCTGCAGTGCGTGCATAGTGGCGCCAATCGATGCCAAGGTACACCAGGTTGGAGTTCAGACCTGCAACCGCTGTACCCATGATCGAATCCGTCGTTGTGCGGTCACCACGACGATAGATGTAGGCTGCATTTGCAATACCGGTCGTGGTTGCATCCGAGTAGATGCTGATCAAAGCCGGGACCGGATCGTTGTCACCAAGGAAGCCTGTACGCTGGATCGTCTCGGACGAATTACGTGCAAGCGTCGTACCGGTGATGCGACGACCATGATAGGAATTCGTCGGCGGAGGTACCGGCGTGCCCGGCGAAACGTTGCGGGCGCGCAGCAGCTTACGGACAAAGATCTCGTCATTGGCGATGTTCAGACCGATGTGACGGCGCGGGATCTCCTGCGAACCGATGGCCAGGTTCTTCTTCTCGGCCATGCTACCTGCATTCAGGAAGTTGCGGATGTCGTCACGCTCCGTACGCGTCATTGCACTTTCGTCGTGCGACCAGAACATCGTACGATACATCGAGTAGTTCACAGCACGATCTTCCCAAGCACCGCGCTCGAAGATGTCATACATCTGCTCGCCGCTTGCCGGATCGTTGATCCAACCAAGATCGGCCATCGACTTACGCAGGCTGTCTGCATTCAAGCGTCCAGCGATCTGATTCGTCGTCGGCGTACCCGAGGTGATGTCGGTTGACGAACCACGAGCGGACACAACCATCCTCATGTTGGACTTGGCCAGGTAGAAGCGCACGATCTTCGAGTACGTGTTGTTCGGGGTGAATTCGTCGGACGGTACCGAGACTTCAATGCGGTACAGCGGTGTCACGTTTGCCGTCATAGAAGCAAAGCGTGCAGGAACCGTGTAGTTGAACAAAGCAAAGTAGGTCTGCGGCGTGAAGTTGCGGATGCCAAACAGGATATCCTTGATCTCGCCCGAAGCAAAGTTGGCCGAAACCGTACGATCGACTGCCGGGAAGGCATTGAATGTCGGCGTAGAAGAAGGAGCATTGTTCGACTGAGCCGTCTCCATGAAGATCCGAACGCGGATCTTGGCATTGGTTTGCGACAAGGCACCGTTGTTACGAACGCGAGCCTTAACGTCGATCGGAGCTTGTGTCATGATGTACTCGGCGTCGCTCGTCGTGCCAGTCGTGCGGCGATATGCTGCGGGCGACAGAATGTCTACCACGTCAAGATCGCTGACATACGAACGGCCGTTGAACTCGTCGGCACCAATGTCAAAGCCGGTACCGGCTTCGCCACGAAGGCCACCATCAATATCAACCGTCATGCCGTTGACGCGCTGTCCACGATTGTTCAGGATCGAACCGATCGGCGGCTGCGGAGTAACCTTCACGCGAAGAGTCTGCTTCGGAGCAACACCACCGAACACGTGTTCAGTCGTGAAATTGCCATAAACCGAATTGATGTCCTGAGCCGTCCAGTTGCGCCACTGGTCGATAGTCGTGAACTCATCTTGCGAACCTGAGGACACAATCTCCGTTGCATCCGAGATCTCGATGAAGCGGGCGATGCCCGAATTCGGCGTCCAGAATGCATTGCGATTCGACACCAGTGCAGCGGGGGCCGTCGTCGGGAGATAGTCTGTATTCGTCTGCGTTCCACGGAAGATCGTGCCTTCGTAGAGCAGAGCTGATTGCGTCAGCGTTGCCTGGTTGGCAGCGGCCGTAATGGCAATAGCATTGTTGACGACAACCGTTCCATTACCATGCTGCGTGCCGATACCAACGATTGCACCGGTACCGTTGCTGAAGTTATCGCCGCTGATAAGGACGGTGTTGTTAGCAATCGTGTCACCGCGCGTGAAGTACGTCGAGATATTCGCCGTCAGCAATGCCGTCACTGGATCGGCCGACGTGCCGCGACGTGTAAGCAGGTGGATACCGGCCATGTTGCCATTTGATGCTGCACGTGAAAGTCCCCATACAGCGTTACTGAACACGCGCGAGTGTTCCTGCTCGTTCGGGAAGGCGATGATACCGCCGGCTTGGAGGATCGACGTGAAGTCATTCCGCACTTGCTCGACCACGATACCACGGCTCCAGGAATTACCGCGAATGCCGCTCACTTCGTTGCGGGCGATCATCAGGTTCATGTTGTTGTAGCGCGTCTCGCCACCGGCAATGATACCGGCTGCGTCTGTGACGGTGCCGCCTGTAGCTGCAACGCCGACGTTATAGACACGGTTGCCAACGATACTTGCACCGTCCTCGTAGCCAACCCAGATGCCGGCACGACGAACGTTGTAGATCGTGTTGTTCTCAATCTTTGTGCCCGTGTTGTAGTAGGGGCGGAATTCGTTCAAACCTGCCTTGATAAGTACACCAAGACCCATCGACACGACGCCGTAACCAAAACCGCTGATCTCGTTGCCACTGAACGTATTGTTGACGTTCACAACGGTGTCGAGGCCAGCAAGGTTGAACTGCGCAACCGTATCACGGTTTGTGATACCAGCCGTGAACGACTGGTTGGTGTTCACCGTGTTATTATCAAAGCGGAACTCCTGCGAGCCGCCGTTATAACGAGCCAGCGGCAACGACGTTGCGTAGGTCGGCGTAACGAATGACGAGTGCTCGATCAGAAGGTTCTTGATCACGATGTTCTGGGATCCCGTGCCAAGGTAGAATGCCGACAGGAACGGCGACGGCGTTGATACCGAACGCTCGATCGTAAAGCGCAGCGACTTCTGTGTGCCACCATCAAACGTGATGTATCCAGCGGAATTGGCATTTGCCGGTGTCGAGAAGTACAACTGGTTTTGAATTGCCTTCGGATTCGACGGCGTTGAATTCTGTCCGAAGAGCACACCAACGCCACTTCCCGAGCGCATGCGAACGGTCACGCTGGCGCGCGACAGTGAACGCTCTAGGCTCGGCTTGAACGTGATGTTGTTCGTGGCCGACATGCCAAGAATGCGCGACGAGAGGTCGATCGCGGGAGCCGGAAGCGTCGTCGACTCGACGAGGTAGTTCTGGTCTGTGAGTTCGAATACAACCGGACCTGAAACGCCTGCGAAGTACAGTGAATCGAGTGCGGCCTGCCACGTCGGGAAGTTTCTCGGCTTACCAGCGTTCAGCGTACCAATTGTATAGGTACCATTCAGGTTGCCAATGACCGAGCGAACAACACAAATCTCGTTGTTGTTCGGTTGCGGATCACCAGGGTATTCCACGCGGAAGCAGAACTCATAATCACCACCATCGTTTGGTGTGAATGCGTCGAATACCCAGATGGCCTTGTTGAACTGACCGGCACCGATGTCAGGAATGACGCCAGTACGGTTATAGACGATCGTTCCCTGCGGGAGCTTCTTGATCACAAGACGAACCGGAACGTTTGTAAGGTCCTGGATACCTCCATTGAAGAAGACCCCTTCCGGACGGAACGGACGACCGGCAATGATCGTGGCGTTCTGTGCGGGAACAGTTACCGACTCCACGCCAACTTCTTCGTTGTAACCAACCTCAAACACGTAGTCTAGCTGTCCGGCACGCGGCGAGCAGTCATTGAAGGGAGCATCATCCGGGAACGGGTTAATCAGCTTAGCGCAGAGCTTTAGCTTGTGCAGACCAACTTGGTGGCCCATAGCGCCGACAGCCGTGTAATTCCGGAATGTGACGGTGGAACGTTGGCGAGGCAGCAGCGTTTCGACAAGATTGACAGTGTCACGATACGAGATCGTACCGTCAGGTGCCGTGATCTCGGCAATTGCGTTGAACTCTTCGACATTCAGCTTACCCGTGTTCTGGAAGATGCCTTCCACGGGAATACCAACCGTGTTCGGATACTTGAATCGCGAGGGCGGATTGTTGTCGCGCGGCGAGCGGATCTGCCGAGCCGACATATCACGCTGCTCGGCGATGTTGAACGACTTGTACCACTCGCTGAAGCAGCCAGCGGTGCTTTGCGCCGTTACCAACAACTGATACTCGCCACCAAGTGCGTTACGTGCGTCCAACGATCCGTCGGGAAGGGCAAGCGAACCTTTGGCGGCGGGAATGTCAAAGGTGAATGTACGCGGATACGTACCGCCCGTCGGGCCCGTTACGGTGAACGTCGTTTGTGCAGGTGAACCGGGTGTGTGTCCTTCGTACACCGTCGTCGTCAGCGGTTGCGGTCCGGCAATGCGATAGGTAACATTGAAGCGTTGGCCCGAAGAACCAACACGCATCGTCAGACGAGGGCGGTTCACGTTCGTAACGCCATCGTACATGATTTTATCAAGTAGAGCAACGTCGTCCGAGACGTCATCCGGGAACGAGCTGACAATGTCACCACCAATGGTCGCGTTGAAATCCCAGACGCTGCCAAGGAACGGATCGCAAGGTCCGTCGCCGGTAACACCACCAACAGAGTAGTTCATCTTCACACGCATGCGCGTCTGGCCAAGCAACGCTGTACACGGCAACGTGAGGTTGCCCGTAAACGGATTGTTCTGCCAGACAAAGTCGACACCCGTGTACACAAAGTTGGCAGTAGCATAGCCCTGAGCGAAACGTTCCGCCGGGTTCTGCCAAACGCCATCCTGGTTGATGTCGATGAAGATGGTACAAAGGAACGACGTCGTCGAGCCATTTTGCGGCTCGACGCGGAACGCTGTCGGTACCTGACGGAGAAGATCGACATTCACGCCGGTGAACTCAACGCAGTTCGCACAAGGCGGTGCGGTGTAGTCCATGCTGCCAACAACTACGCGCTGCAAGCTGCCGTAGTTGCCCCAACCTGCCGGTACCGTAGGTGTACAGTACTGGGCAGATACATCCGTTACCAAGAACGCGGCAACGAGAGCCAGAAGGCCCACGACCCGCGCAATTGTCGGCAAGAGGTACCGTTGTACCATTGTTTCACTCCAGATTTTTTGAAACGTTTGATTATGAAATGATCGTTTTCAGAATCCGAACCGACAACGGTAGCGGCAACGCGAAACGCATTGCTGCAACCGACAGCTAGCCCCATTTGGATGCAAGGGTCGCATCCTAATGCCTAGGTTGGAGCGACAAACTACTGAATCGCAAGATTCATGTCAACCGAAAAGTAAACGGATCATTTTCCACCGGTGACAGGAATACCTGCGGCAGCATTTACACTTCGGACAGCATTTGTCTTGAAGATCCATCGAGGTTGGTCCGACAGGTAACCGCCTCCGTAGGTGCCTTCGAACTTTCGGGTCTTTCCGTTCTGCATGGTCAGTGTGCCTCCGGTTTTCGCAGGCACGATGGTTCCTTGGCCCCGGAACTTGTAAAGGTATGCAGCGTCTTGGTTTGCAAAGACCACAAGATGCCTGGTACCCTCGGCAACGGAACCGACGCAAACCATGGAACGCGTATCGGCATCGATTCCCAAGCCGCTCTCTGCAGCAGCGATCGGCTTGAACCCGCCAGATCCGTCTCCAAGCATTACAAGTCCCTTGCCTGCATCGTACTTGACGATCTCTCGGTCAGCCCCGTACATGTTTCCGACGGTAATGATGTCAAGGTTGCCGTCATCGTTCAGGTCGGTAACGCACGTCCCCATCATGGGGGCGATCTGCGAATGATTGGGAAGCTCCCTGATCGTGAACACACCCTTACCGTCATTCACAAGCAGACAACTGCTGGTGATGTCCACCTGGCGCGTCAGCATCGTATCCTGGATATCCTTGTCGAACATGAGCTCGAAGGGGGCGGCGGCAAACTGTTCGTAGGTGTTGTATCGACGCTGCAGTGTCGGCATGTGTCCATATACCGTTGCCCGATCGCGCATGACCCATTCGACACCGCGGTAGATGTACGTGATGATTGGATCGAGACTGCCGTTATCGTCGAAATCCGCAGTATGGATACGGATCGGCAAGGCAGGAGTTGGACGCTTGAAGCGGGTATTCCAGCCGATGTTGCCGGCCACGTAATCCATGTCGCCGTCGTTGTCGATGTCCCCCGGCGTAATGGAACACCACATGCCGTTTGCATCGGCAAGTCCCGCTGCCTTGGTCACATCAGTGAACGTTCCGCCGTTATTACGGAAGACCTTGATCGGCCCCCACTCGGTGGCAACGAGCAGGTCCATCCTACCGTCGTTGTCGGCATCCGAGAACACGGCCGACCTTACAAGTCCGGCCTGTGCCAATTCCGGGGCAGCCTGCTTGGTGATGTCGGTGAAGACGTTCCCGTCATTGCGTAGCAGACAGCTCATCGGGCTATGCGGATAGGCTCCGGGTACGATGCGTCCACCGCTGAAAATGTCCAGGTCGCCGTCAGCATCAATATCGGCGGCGGTGACGGCAGCACAGTTGCTCTGCATCCTTGGCAGTCGGTTCGTGGCCGAGCTATAGGTGCCTTTGCCGTCGTTGAGATACAGACGGTCCTGATTTTCTTCGTCTTCGACTTCAACCTCAATGCCGCCGCTGGCCACGTACAGGTCAAGGTCGCCGTCGTTATCGATATCCAGCAGCAATGAGCCAAGATCCTCATAGGCGCTGTCGGCCGCAATGACCGGGTCAAGGCGCTGTGTGAATGAACCGTCAGGCTGCTGCATCATGAAGACGCCGGGTCGTCCCTGCGCGCCACCTACGTAGATATCGTCACGGCCGTCGCCGTTGATGTCGCCGCCGGCGCAGCCGGGTCCGTCCCACGAGATGCGCGTCGGCAACAGCCGCTCGCGCTTGAAGTCGTCAAAGCGATTCTCGGTATGCGTGTACGGAAACTTGTTGTTCTTCCGGTTGACTTGCTTGAGCAGTGGCTCGGCCGGGGCCGCAGCGTAGCTTGCACGACCCGCCGATGCCTGCGTTCGGCGTAATACGTGTCGCATGTTGATGGTCGGATTCGGCAGGACCTGTTTCCCGCCACCATGCCAGTAGACAACGGCGCTGTCGATGCTGGTGGCAGTTCCGATACCGAAGGTAAGCATGGGCTCGACGCTCGACATGAAGCCGCGAACCGGGTACAGCTCCTGCATCTGCGTCACGCCTCCGGCTGTGACGTACACACGGCTGCCCACGCCATGGGTGTTTGCCGAGGGACGCCCGTCCAAGACGAACTGGATGTAGTTCCCGCGTTGATACTCGCGGCTCATGTTGCGGTAGATCTCGACCGGCTTGTCGATGTTCACGACGATCAGGTCCGGGTCGCCGTCCATGTCAAGGTCGCCATAGGCGGCGCCCATTGATGCCGCCACGGCGTCGACGCCCCAGGCCTTGCTGCTGTCGGCAAACGTCAGATCGCCGTTGTTGCGGAACAGGAAGGTGGGCTCGCGCAGCATGTTCATCTTTTCCATCTTTCGCTGCGAGTCACCACGGAGGTTATTGACGTAGTCCTGGTCCGAGATATCGTACAGGTAGCCGTTAACGATTAGCAGGTCCTTCCATCCGTCAAGATCGGCATCGAAGAACAACGAGGCCCACGACCAGTCGGTACCAACGACGCCGGCCATGAAGGCGATCTCGGAAAACGTGCCGTCGCCGCGGTTGAGCTGCAGCGAATTGCGCATCACCTGATTCGAGTCATAATCCGGATTATATTCCGAGAAGTCGCCGCTGGGGCCCATGCGAGTGATCCGACGGAAGTGCGACTCGGGATACATATCAACGCAGACGATGTCAACCAGTCCGTCGTTGTTAAAGTCGGCAAGGTCCGACCCCATCGAGAACACGGCGGAATGGTCGATCATGTCACGGCTCTTATTCGCAAACGTCGCATCGCCGTTGTTTAAGTAGACGATATCTCTCGCCGCAAAATCATTCGTGATGTACAGGTCCGTGTGTCCGTCGTTATTCAGGTCTCCCGGTGTACAGCTCAGCCCCATACCCTTATCATATAACCAAGCTTGATAGGTCGACTCCGTGAACGTACCATCACCATTATTCAGGAAGAACAAGTCCGGTTCGCCTGAATGTCGGTTCTCGTTTCGAGGTCCTGTAAGGTTGTTGAAGTTCTGCATCCCGGTCTGCGTGTTCAGGGCGAAGACGCTATCGTTGCTGTAGGTTGGCAACATGGCAGGCACAAGCTGTCCGACCTCATTCATGGCCTTTGCGGTCGAATCCATCTTCTCCAGCTGGCGCATCAACTTCATGGCCTGTCCATAGTGCACTACGTACAGGTCAAGGTCGCCATCGGAGTCGGCGTCAAACAACGATCCCTGCACGGCTTCGAGCTCAAGGTTAAGCCTGCTTCGAGGGGCCTCGTCGGTAAAATGCCCCTTACCGTCGTTGATGTAGAGTCGATTGGGGCGGTTCCAGCGCGTGACGAACAGGTCCAGGTCGTTATCACCGTCAACGTCGCCGAGTGTCACACCCGTTGGACGCGAATTATCGTAGTCCAGCACTTTCGTGGTCGTCGTCACATCTTCGAATCGAAAGTCACCAAGGTTACGATAGATGCGAAGTCCCTCGATATAGGTCGTCATGACCAGATCCGGCAGCGTATCGCCATCGATGTCGCCAATGGCAATGCCACCGGACTGCACCATGATGCTGAGTGCACCATTGTCGATGGAGTCTTTCGGCATCCTCAGGTACAGATCACCGAACCGAACCTTCGTATCCGCGGAATCGAGAAGTTGAAACAGTGGTTTGGCAGGACGTGCATCACGTTGGGCGGAAGCCGACATGACGGCGCACGCCATGATGACAATGCCTGCGAGCAGGCTGACCGGTAGTGGTACTTGTTGTCGGGTAATCATGGTATCAACACGTTGGGGGTCGTGATCAATCTGTGCTTGGAGCGGGGCTCGAACCCGCACGTCCCGAGGGACACGAGATTTTAAGTCTCGTGCGTCTGCCAGTTTCGCCATCCAAGCTTGTCCGTTTGCGGGTTGCAGCAGGCATGGACGCTCAAAATAGGGGTTTTCAAGGTCCGCTCCGTCCGTCGCACACCCGTCCTATCCGTTCGCAGACCTCTTCGCAAACCGGTGCCGCAGCAGCTCAACGATGGCCGGCATCACACTGATCAGGATGATGGCCACGATGACCAGGGTGAAGTTCTTCTTGACGAAGGGCTGACCACCGAAGAAGTAGCCCAGCATGGAGAAGGACGTTACCCAAACGACACCTCCCACAACGTTATAGGTGGCAAAGCGTGCATAGGTCATTTCGCCAATACCTGCCACGAAGGGGGCAAATGTCCGAACGATGGGCATGAACCGGGCCAGGATGATGGTCTTACCTCCGTGCCGTTCGTAAAACGCATGTGTCCGCTCGATATGTTCCCGACGTATGAACCGCGCGAAACGACTGCCGAGGATGCGGTGGCCAACGTTGCGTCCGATGCTGTAATTGACGGCGTCGCCAAGCACTGCCGCGATGATCAGCACACCGATGAGCAGCCAGATGTTGAGCGTGCCAAGGGCGCAGATTGCGCCGGCGGCAAACAGCAACGAGTCGCCGGGCAGGAATGGTGTCACCACCAGACCAGTTTCGGCAAAGACGATCACGATCAGGATGACGTAGGCCCACACGCCATACTCGGCTGTGATGGCGGCCAGGTGAACGTCGATGCGCAGGATGAAGTCGATGAGCGACGAGATGTAGTTCATGCAGTTGGCTGCTCCGTCGCAAGTCGTTTGATGATATCGGCTTCGGTCGAAACACCGTGGTCATTGGCATACCACGTGTGCAGTTCGGTATACCACTCTTCTTTCGGGCGTCCGGCAGTCTTCCAAAGCTCGATCAGCGACAACATGGCGTCTGGCCTTGGTCCCCACGTCCACAGATCCTTGCCCTGAGCATCCCGTGCCACAAGGATCGGGATCGACCTGGAGCCGTTGGTCAGATACTTGTCCATGATGTCTATGTTGGTATCGCGGTCAATGATGGTGAAGTCGATCAGCGGGTTCAGCGCAGCGATCGCCGCCAGGAGCGGCAGCGTCTGCGCCGAGTCGCCACACCAGTCTTCGGTGATCACCAGCCACGTCCGCGGTTGCTGTACTGTGGCGATGGCCCGACGCAGCTCGTCTGACGGCGTGTAGGTGGCCGTGATCCTCTTCATGCGCGCAAGGTTCAGCGGTCGGTACGGCGTCATGGGATCTGCCGGGTCGGCCGCTTCGACGCGGGCTGCGGCACGGTCTACAAAGGCAGAGAACGTTCTGGTTTCACAATCGATCATCGCTTGTACGGATGGCGCGGATGGTTCCATGGGCTTGGTCGAGCAGTTGGTGAGCGTGGTGGGCGGAACAGGATGCTAGTGCCATGACGATGGCGATCTTGACGCTGCCGCCTGCTTCGTCGAGCAGACGCGCGGCATCATCGTATGACATACCGGCGATACGCATGACGATCTGACGTGACCGTTCTTGCAGCTTGGCATTGGTCTGCTGCAGATCGACCATGACGTTGCCGTAGGTCTTTCCAAGGCGCACCATGGCGCCGGTCGTCAGCATGTTGAGCACCATCTTCTGCGCCGTCCCGCTCTTCATCCGTGTCGAGCCCGCAATGGGTTCGGGTCCGACGACCGGACAGATCAGCATGGCCACGAAGGGGGCATAGGTAGACACAACGTCAGACGGATTGGTGCTGACAAGGATCGTGGTACAGCCTCGGCGATGCGCCTCGGCAAGCGCTCCAACCACAAAGGGCGTACGGCCGCTGGCGGTGATACCGCACACAACGTCGCATGCGTCAAC
>VFFB01000034.1 GCA_018882585.1 Candidatus Kapaibacterium sp. | reverse complement strand
CATCGAGCCCACGCCGCGCATCGAGCCCACGCCACGCATCGAGCGCACGCCACGCATCGAGCACACGCCACGCATCGAGCGCACGCCACGCATCGAGCCCACGCCACGCATCGAGCACACGCCACGCATCGAGCACACGCCACGCATCGAGCGCACGCCACGCATCGAGCACACGCCACGCATCGAGCGCACGCCACGCATCGAGCCCACGCTGAAGCGTGGGCTTATCCTACATCTGAGAATGCGGAGGTACTACCACACAAGTTGTTCGAGCTCTGAATTCGTTTCGAGACGATGACGTTGTCTATTCGTTCGAATGTACCGTAGCAGTATGCGCACCTGCTCGGGTGAGTGCATTGTCTTCGAGAAGTACCCCCGGGCCCAACATCGAGGGAAAGCCCCACATAGCTCAGGGTTTGACAGTCGAAGATCGCGCGATGAGCGGCCTTTCAGCAGCCTTACATGCCGTGGGACATCCTCCTCGTCAGAGACGAGCGCAAGATGAACGTGATCCTCGCAAATATTAAAGGCAAGTGCCTTGAGGTTATAATCCTCGATCGTTCGACGAATACTCAACGCTACGACAACTTCATCTACATCCGAAAGGACTATGTCCGTTTCCTAGTTGAAATTCTCTTGGGCTTAGTGTCTGACTCTAGCGTGAGCAACCGTTTGTTGACTTCGATTTGAAGTGCTCGTTGCAACATAGGTAATCTGCGATAATTCTGGATCTTGTTCCACGACGGCTCCACTTCCATCAGTGCCAACGCGGTCCACCGCATGCGTTGGTCTGCGGACCTCCATCGAGTAATGTGTCGTGTATAGCGTGCCACGGAGCTGTTCACACTCTCGATGATGTTTGTCGTACGGAAGCACCTACCGAACACGGCGTGCAGTCCGAGTCGGGTGATGGTCATCATGTCTTCCAGTCCTTCGGCAAGAGACCGCGCCGCATTGATGTTGATGCGTTGAAGTTCTGCGCACAGTCCATCTGCCATCGACGATGATTCCGTATGATCTTCGCAGTTGAATAGCACCGAGAGCTTGCGATCCCACGTTGAGCGGTCAGACTCGCTGAGGTGGCTCAGGACATTTCTCTTCTTGTGAATTTGGCATCGTTGCACAATTGCATAGGCACCAAACACTTCGTCAATGGCTTTCCGCAATCCTGTGCCGCCATCAATGACCACGAGCAGCCCGTGGTCAACGTCAAGGCCTCGGGCGATCATGTCGCGGAACATCACGGCGATGACCGCGGAGTTCTCGGTCGTTGCCTGTGTAAGGCCCAGCGTCCGCTTCACGCCTTGATCGGTAATCCCAATGGCAACCACCATGCTTTGGTTCTGCAACACTTTACCGTCTACGTACATGGCTACATACGTCGCATCATCCAAGCGTCGCTGCAGGAACTCTTCGAGAATCTCTTGGCTGTGCTCTACGAACTTCTCTGACAGTGATGATTTCGACATACCTATCGAATCCAGCAACATCTCCGCTGTCTCGCGGTACTTACGAGTTCCCAGGCCAAGCATGAGCGCGCGCATGATATGCAATGGTGGTTCTGCTATCTGCTGCAAGTGCGAATAGATCTCCGGCGAGCGCGTCGTGCGGCTCTCGTTATCGCGTATGCGCGGCACATCAACCCGTAGCTTCTGTCCCCCGACGGCAACACTTCCCGGATTACTGCCCCAACGACTGAAACGACCATCGTGCGGCTTGTCATGACTATACCGATCTCCCGCCAGGTCTGCCGTTTCCCGTTGCATCAACCATTCAATAGCACGACGACTCAGCTCCAGATGATTCAACACCAACGATGCCGCGCTCTCACCGCCTTCTTCCAACATTGATGACAATGCCGACTCGATATCGTTGCCGGTCGTTGTATGTTTGGTCTGCATAGAGGCCCTCTCCTGATTGTTGTTAAGTGTGGTAACTCAAACTACAAATCAGACTTGGGCCTCTATCTATTTTCAACTAGGATTTGGACATGCTCATCCGAAAGAATGAGTATGCCGCTTGGTCTCTTCATCCAGCGCTCGATCGGACGACGTGAGTTGTAGGTATGCCAGTTGATGTGCTGAACCCGCATACAGCATCGTGTCACCGTCGCCTCGAAGTGTGACATCACAAATACATACGTCTCAAGGATTCCGATGACACGCCATGTGCATGCCATTCGTGCCGGCGATGCACGACGGCATCGCGATGTCGGATACGCATGCCATCCGTACCGGCGATGTACGACGGCATCGCGATGTCGGATAAGCCCACGCTTCAGCGTGGGCTCGGCATCCGTGGGCTCGGCATACGTGGGCTCGAACATAGCGTGAGCGTTGAGCAGTCCAACGTATCTTTCAGCCCAAACAACGGACAATGCGAAATGGCTACAGTCAATCTCTCCGTGGATGACCGCGAACACCTTCGGAATAAACTCAGCTCCTACGTGCAGTCTGAGCTTGGTGTCGAGCTTGGTCGGTTCGAAGCCGACTTCTTTCTTGACATGATCGTTGACACCTTTGGGCCGTACTTCTACAATGCCGGACTCCGAGACGCACAAGCGGCGCTGCTGCGCAGGATGGACGATATCCGCAATGCGATCGATGAACTGGAGCGACCAACGACGTGACGCCTGGCCTACGATACGTCAGACGACCTTGACGATCAGGTCGAAGTTGATCTTGATGCGATCGCGGACCTTGATCAGGCCGAACAAGGCCGTGGGAGGTTCGATGCCGAAATCGGACATCTTGAGCTCTTTCACCGAGACAAATCGGTAGCGTCCGTCTGAAAGTTTCCGCCCCTTGACGGAAAGCGTGACCTTCCGCGTCTGGTCAGTGATGGTGAGCGACGCCGAAGCCTGGATATCGGTCCAGTCGGTCTCGTTTACCGGTCGTCCAACGATCGTGGCCTGATGCAAGGCAATGTTGATCGTGGGGAATTCTTCAGCCTTAAGCGCAGTACATAGGTCCTTGTTGATCTTGCTGTTGTCGCAGTCCAACTGAGCCGTCTTGAGCGCAAGCGTGGTGCCGGTAAATGCAATGGTCCTCTGCTCATCGTCAACGCGCACACGAACGTTGCGCGGATTGAACCGGTCATTACAGAGGCACTCGAACGAGTTGATGTTACTGGTGCCCTCGATGAAGAGCCGACTCCCCTCCTCGATGTGAATGACCATGTCGAGCGTTGAAGACGTTGGCATTGCACCGCCAACGATCATTGCAAGGGCGATGATCATCATGATCCGCGACATGATCGCATTCGTGTTGTTGGTGTGACAAATGACAGGGCCTGCAGTAAGATGCACTGCAGGCCCGTTGTCATGATTCATCATTGTTTCGAACGTAGCAACTCTAGTACGCTGTTCTATCAGAATCCGACCACTGCTTGCAGCGTAAGACCGCTGATCTTACCACCATTGCGGAAGTTACCAACTGCAAAGTCGTTATAGTTCTGCATCATGTACTCGGCCTTCAGGAAGATCTGGTCGAGCAGGAACCAACCGGCTGCAACTGCAATGCGATCGACGCTCGTCTCGAGGTAGGCAGAGCGATCTGCATTCAGTCCACCTTCTTCGAGCGTGACCATGTTGTAACGGGCACCGACGTAGAAGTTCTTCGATGAGCCGAAGCGATAAAGCAGGTCGGCAGCGATCTGCGACATCTTACGGTTGCCAAGTGCCGATGCCTTTTCGGCGGGCGAGTTGGCGCCTTCGACCATGTCGTAGTTACCGAAGAATTCGAGTCCGCCGAACTGAGCAAAGGCGTTGAACGTCAACGACGTCACATTGTTCGCAAAGTTGGGGTTGATACGGCCGGACGTGAATTGCGCTGTCGTCGACGATGACGTGCTGGTCTTCGGATCACCGGTCCAGGTAGCATACTGCTTTTCCATGACCATGTAGTAGTTCGATCCGGTACGGTCACCGGCGAACAGCGTGTTGCGCGGGGATTGCGACTGCGTATAGAACGAACCCGTCACGCGGATACGACCGTCATCGCCGATCTTGCCATCCCAACCAACCTTACCCAACAATGCGAGTGCCTTATCAAGCGTATCAGCAAGCGGAACGATGTTACCCTTGATCTCGCCGTTCGTTGCACCGAGGACGGCAATGATGCCATTGTGCTGGAACGTGATGTCGCCACCGATCTCTGTGGTGAATGCATCAACAAGGTAGTTTTCCATGAAGGGGTTATACAGGGTCGAGCCACCGTCCGAACGACGGAAGTGCGCATCACCGTAGTTGATCTCCATATGACCAAGACGGATCGTCAGATACTGCATGACTGAGTTCAGAGCGTCGATGCCAAGGAAGCTAAGATCATCAAACTGAATGTAGCCGCCCTTGACCCACGTCTCGTTGTGGTGACGAGCCGAGAGATACATGGTGAGATTCAAGCGGACACCACGGGCAAACTGTGCATCAATGTTCAAGTTGGCTGAAGCATTGTTGAATCCGGCACCCATCTTGTACAGGGCATTGCCCGTGTCAGCTTTCGTTGCGGCTGCGCTGGCAATGATATTGCCATCGGCATCCGTCACATAGTTTTCATGGCTGAGTATTTGCATACCTTGAGCAAAACCGCCACCAATACGCAAGGCTTGGCCGGTGAAGGCTGCGCCCGAGTCCTTTGGTGTCTCGAACATGTTCAGACCGGACTTGTCATATGGACGCCAGTACTGGATCGACTGTGCGGTGGCCGAAGCAACGATCCCTACGACCATTGCAACGAGCGTCAAGGTTTGGAACAAGCGTTTCATCTCAATCTTCCGAGCTAGTGAAACAGAAAAAGTGTGTTGGTGTTGTGTGGTGGGGCGTGGAAGTGGGATCGCTACACTGGTATCAACCACGCTTCATCGTCAACGTGAAATCAAGTTTTATCTCGTCGCCGGCCTTGATCATGCCAAGCATAGCCTTGGGCGGCGTCATGCCGAACGACGTCATCAGGAGCTTCTTTTCGCCCTTGAACGTGACGTTTCCATTTGCATCAACCGTTGCCTTTACCGTCATATCAACTTCATTGCTCTTGCCGGCAATGGTGAGCTTTCCGCTGGTCTCGAGGATGTACTCATTCCCCTTCTTCGTCATCGACTTTACCTTGCTAAGCGTAAAGGTGATGAACTGATTGGCATCCGTCTTCAAGGCTTCATAGATCTTTTCGTCCATGTCCTCTTTGTCGCTCTTGATCGAAAGCGCATCAGCTTCGACCCACATGCTGTTCACCGATTGCAGTTCGTTGTTCTGCATCGTAATGTCACTCTTGGCCTTCATCTTGTTGGCCGGACATTTCCAATCGTGCAGGGTTGATGTTCCGTAGATCATCATCTTATGCTGGGCATAGACAAATCCGTCTGCATGCATCGGAATCGTCATGATCAAAAGCATTGTTACCATGCCGATGATCGTCGTAGCGCGTTTCATCTTCCTCTCTCCATTGTTATCAGTGATCAAGAACAGGTACGAACTTCCCGGATTCTTGTTCAGGCAACAATGACAATTGTCAGGAAGGAATGAAAAGGGGCGATGTAAAGGCCGGTGTGTACATGTTATTACGGAACAAGCCATTGCGCGACTGCGCAATGGCTTGGTTGTACGTACGGGTTACTACCTGACGAGTGGCGACGTTATCCCACCTTCGTCAGATCAAGGATGGCCTCGGGTGAGAACATCTCGTGCAACTCTTCCTGCGTGAGCAGTCCTCTCTCAAGCACGATCTCGATGATGCTTGTTCCACGATCATACGCTTCGCGGGCAATGCTTGCACAGGTCTTATACCCCAAGCGCGGCGTTAATGCTGTAACGATGCCGATCGTCTGCAAGACCATGTCTCGCGTGCGCACGGCGTTCGATTCGATGCCGGTAACACACTTCTCGCGCAGCAGCGTACAGGCATTCGTCATGATGCGCAGGCTTTCGAAAAGACTGTAGGCAATGACAGGCTCCATGACGTTCAGCTGCAGCTGTCCCGCCTCGGCGGCAAACGAGATCGTCACGTCGTTGCCGATCACGCGAAAGCACACCTGATTGACCACTTCGGGGATCACGGGATTGACCTTGCCCGGCATGATGCTTGAACCGGGCTGGAGCGACGGCAGGTTGATCTCGTTCATGCCGGCGCGCGGGCCGGACGATAGCAGACGCAGATCGTTACAGATCTTGGAGAGCTTCACGGCAACGCGCTTCAGAACACCGGAGATCTGGACATAGGCGCCCGTGTCCCATGTGGCCTCGACAAGGTTGGCACTCAGCTCGAGCGGAATGCCCGTCACCTCACGCAAATGCCGAATGGCAACCTGCGGATATCCCACCGGCGCCGTAATGCTTGTGCCAATGGCCGTTGCGCCTATGTTCACCTCGGTAACCAGTTTGCGCGCTTCGTGCAGACGCTGAATGTCTTCATCGATCGTTGTTGCATAGGCACCGAACTCCTGGCCCATCGTCATAGGCACGGCGTCCTGCAGGTGCGTCCGCCCCATCTTGACGACGTCCTTGAATTCAACGGCCTTTGCGGCAAAGGCGTCCCGCAGAGGGCCCATGACGTTGATCAATGCCCCTATCTCGTGCCACAAGGCAATGCGGAAGGCCGTGGGATAGGCGTCGTTGGTGCTCTGTGACCGATTGACGTGGTCGTTCGGACTGACGATGTCATAGGCACCCTTGGGTTTCCCCATGACTTCGAGGGCTTTGTTGGCGATCACCTCGTTGACGTTCATGTGCGTGCTTGTACCGGCGCCGCCTTGCACGACGTCGACAACAAACTGGTCGTGAAGTTCGCCACGCATGACGGCCTCGGAAGCCGCAACGATGGCATTGGCGATCGTGCCGTCAAGCACGCCAAGTTCGTGGTTGGTACGTGCCGCGGCCTTTTTGACCGCGCCGAATGCACGCACGAGCGATGGCACGGTACTGATCGGAATGCCTGTTATCGGGAAGTTCTCGACTCCGCGCAGGGTCTGCACGCCATAGTACACGTCATCAGGCAGCTGCCGCTCGCCAAGGAAGTCCGTCTCGATTCTCATATCGTCAGATGTTCACGATAAGTGGGGAGGAACGAAGTCAGCCCGAATCGCTCTTCGATCCGGGATTGCAGAACGATCCGTGCCTCGTCTTCGCCGTGCGTCAGCAGGATCTGCGGTTGCGATGCCGTCAGCGGCGCCAGCCAGTCGAGCAGATCTGTCTGCCCCGCATGTGCCGAGAAGCCTCCAAGCGTGTGAATTCGTGCCCGCACGGGCAGCCTGTCGCCAAGGATGCCAACCTCGGCATGACCGTCGACGAGACGTCTACCGAGCGTACCGTGGGCCTGATAGCCGACGATGATGACGTGGGCCGACGGGTCGGAGATGCGCCGCCGCAGATGATGCAGAATGCGACCGGCCGTGCACATGCCGCTTCCGGCGATGACAATGAACGGTCCGGGGACGTCGTTCAGATGTTTCGATTCATCGGCTGTAGCAAGCGGGCGTACGTTGGCAAGGTCGTGCAGGAGCTGTCCGCCCTGCGCAAGTGCCGAGGCTTCGGCGTCGAAGAGTTCCGGATGGCGAGCGTAGATGTTGGACGCTTCGATGGCCATCGGACTGTCAAGGTAGATCGGCACGCGGGGTATCACGTCTTCGCGAATCAGCTGTGCCAGATGATACATCACCTGTTGCGACCTGCCGATGGCAAAAC
This sequence comes from Candidatus Kapaibacterium sp., assembly GCA_018882585.1. Classification (GTDB taxonomy): domain Bacteria; phylum Bacteroidota; class Ignavibacteria; order Kapaibacteriales; family Kapaibacteriaceae; genus ZLKRG46. The sequence continues at coordinate 14,287 of VFFB01000034.1, read as the reverse complement.
TTGGGATGAGGATCACGCCACGCTCTGCGATGGCCTCCTTGACGATGCCGGCAAACTCATCGACCGTCTCAGAGAGCGGTCGGTGGTCGCGGTCGCCATAGGTCGACTCCAGCACGACGATATCGGCCTTGGGCGGCGTCACGGCGTCCTGCAGGTATGGCAGTCCGCGCGGTCCAAGGTCGCCCGAGAAGACAATCGTTACCGTCCGCTCCTGCTCGGTCACCGTAAGTTCGACCGACGTCGACCCAAGCATGTGTCCGGCCTCGAACAGGCGCATCGTCATGCCGGGAGCAACCTCGACGTAGGTTTCGTAGGGCGTCTCGCTAAAGCACTCGATCGTCCGCTCTGCGTCGTTGGAATCGTACAGCGGCAGGTCCTGCCTGTTCACATTGATGCCCTTCTTCTGGGCCTTGCGCTGCTTGCGGGCAAAGTCCGACTCCATGATACGTGCTGCATCCATCAGGATGAGCTCGGCCATGTCGCGTGTTGCAGAAGTCGCATGAATACGGCCCTTGAAGCCACGTCGGATCAGCAGCGGCAGACGTCCGCAGTGATCCAGGTGGCCATGCGTAAGGATCACGGCATTGAGATCCGGAGCATGAAGCGTATGCGGGACAATGTTTCGGGCATCGTCCTCGGCATCGCCTTGGAACATGCCGAAATCAATCAGAACCTGTCCTAGTTCTGTTGCTACGAGGTATGCAGACCCGGTTACCTCGCCAGCGGCGCCAAACGGTGTGATATGCATGGACGCAAAGATACACGTCGATGAAGCGCCGCGCAGAGCCATGTGGTATTTTGCGTGTCATGTCCACCTCTACCGAACAGCGTCAGGCCGTCGACTACCGTCTGATGCGACGCCTGCTTCGCTTCCTTCGCCCCTATCGTTCTCACATCGCTGGAGCCGTCGTGCTGACGCTGACGTCGTCGGCACTTGGCCCCTTACGACCCTATCTGACACGGATCGCCGTGGACGAGCATATCGTGAAGGGCGATCTGGATGGGTTGTTATGGTTTGTTGGCATCATCTTTTCATTGCTGCTGTTGCAAGGGGCAATGCAATACGCGCTGAGTATTGCCCTGACGTGGATCGGCCAGCATGTGCTGCTGGATATCCGCACGGCGCTCTACCGACACGTACAACGACTTGCGCTGCGCTACTATGACACAACGCCGGTCGGCCGTATCGTAACAAGAGTTACCAATGATGTCGAAACGCTGAACGAGCTGTTTTCGCAAGGCATCGTCAGCATGATCGCCGACGTGATGACGATCGTGTGGATCCTTGCCTTCATGCTGAATACAAGCGTTGTGCTGACGGGGCTGACGATCATCATTCTGCCGCTGCTGCTGATAGCCTCGTTTGTGTTCCGTGCCAAGGTGCGCACTGTCTACTCGAAGATCCGCACGCAGGTAGCCCGCATGAATTCCTTCATGAACGAATTCGTGTCGGGCATCGGCATCGTCCAGCTTTTCCGCCAGGAACGTCGCATGATGTCGGACTTCGGCCAGATCAACCGAGAGCACCGAACGTTGCAGGATCGCAGCATCATGTACTACGCCACGTTCTATCCTGTGGTGGAGTTCCTGAGCATGACGGCCGTAAGTGTCGTCCTGTTCTATGCCGCGCGACACGTGGCAACGGGTGAGATCACCATCGGCGTGATCATCATGTTCTTTCAGTACACGGAGATGTTCTTCCGTCCGGTGCGAGACCTCTCGGAGCGCTATAACATCCTGCAAAGCAGCGTCGTGGCCTCGGAGCGCATCTTCGATCTGCTGGATACGGACATGCGGGTGAACGATGCCCCTGATGCGCAGACATTTACCGGACTACGCGACGGAATTGACTTTCGCGATGTTCGGTTTAGCTATGACGGGAACGTGCCGGTACTCAATGGCGTCTCGTTCCGCGTTGGTAAGGGCGAGACTGTCGCTCTTGTTGGCGCAACCGGAGCCGGTAAAAGCTCGATCATCAATCTGCTGGCACGGTTCTACGAGTATCAGGATGGTGACATTCTGATCGACGGACGGTCGATACGTGCGTGGTCGCAGGACACGTTGCGTCGCCGTATCGCCATCGTGCTTCAGGATGTGTTTCTGTTCTCGAGGGATGTGAGCGATAACATCTCGTTACGGCGCGAGGACATTGACCAGGCTCGCGTCGAAGAGGCGGCGAAACGCCTTGGTGCCTACGACTTCATCTCGCGACTACCGCATGGTTTCCAGACGAATGTCCGTGAACGCGGTGCCGTACTCAGCGTCGGGCAGAAGCAACTCATCAGCTTCTGCCGAGCTCTTGCCTCGGACCCAGATATTCTGATCCTTGACGAGGCAACATCGAGCATCGACACCGAGACCGAACAGTTGATCGAGCGGTCGATCAGGACACTGCTTGCGGGCCGGACCAGTATTGTCGTTGCGCACCGACTGAGCACGATTCAGCGAGCCGATCGCATCATCGTGCTGCATCACGGCGAGATCGTTGAGCAAGGGAGTCACGCGGAGCTGCTGGAGCACAACGGTTACTACGCCAAGCTGCATCGATTGCAGTTCATGGAGCGTTGACGTAACCAGCAGACTGACCGACGTGGTTATGCTTCCGCGATCTTCGCTGTGATCTTCTGCCAGATCGACGTCAGAGAGACGGAATCATCGGCAGGCTTCTGCTTGATCAGCTCGTCCAGCGACAGAATGTCACTGTCGGCAAGCTGGTACCACGCGCCGGCGGGCAGATCGTTGATCGAGAACGGACCCACGCGACTGCGGATTACGCGCAGTGGTTCAAGCTCGAGCGTCTTGAGCGCGACCATCAAGGCACGCATCTGTCCTTTACGATGCGAGATCTTGATCCAGCTTGCACGTTTACCTTTGGAATGGACGGCAATCGAGATCACCTCTGCATCGGCCGGCCACGCGGCCTTGACGAGCTTCTGGAGCTTCGTCAGTTCCGTCTTCTTTGGGTGACGATGAAGTTTGATGAGCACATCCGCTGTAAGTGCCGTATATGGCGACGCTGTTTCCTGCTGGTGCGCGGGATCGTTCGAGACAATGACGATGCCCGATGCCTGCTTGGTCAGCGACCCAAAAGGCATAAACCAACCCGAGCGGTTCGGCAGAGCGCTGTACAGACTGGGCTTGCCATCTTCACGCGATCCCGACAGGCCTGCCGGCTTGTGGAACACGACCGTTACCGGACGAGCAGACTTGCGGAGCAGCACAGTGCCATCGGCAGCCAAGGCATCGCTGCCAGGACGTACGTGAATATTGGGATACCGAACGACGGCCTCGTTGACGGTCACGCGACCATCCTGAATGGCACGAATGGACAATGAGCGGGATGCCCATTGCATGGAGACGAGCGCCTTGACGAGGGTTGTTGCAGGTGGACGCTTCTCGGCGGCCGGCTTCTTGGGGGCTGCGGCCTTGGTCTGCTTCTGCGCATGGGACTCAGGATCAAAGCGCCGACGGTCGCCTGCCGCGGGGGCACGGCGTCCGCCAGCCTGCGACGGGAACGTGCCTTGTTTACGATTACCGGCTTGGCCAGCTCCGGAACGACGATCACCGAACTTCGCGCCGCGGTCTCCGGGGCGCGGACGTGCGTCCGGACGTCGGGAGTCGCCAGCGCGATCACCACGTCCAAATCGCGACGAACGGGCATCACCCCTTGCTCCGTCCCTGTCGGAAGATCGGGAGCGTCCCGCATCGGGTCGTGCTCCGCGAGGTCCCGCATCGGGTCGTGCTCCGCGAGGTCCCGCATCGGGTCGTGCTCCGCGAGGTCCCGCATCGGGTCGTGCTCCGCGAGATGGTCCCTGTGCAAATCTGTCGTCGCGCTCGCGACCGCCACGGCGGTCATCGCGCGAGGGCTGGTCTCCGAACTGTCCACCCTGTCGAGTCGATCGATCACCACGGCTACGGAACGTGCGAGCGGAACGACCAATCTCGCCGCTTCCACCTTGGCGATAGCCGGCAGCACCGAACTGACTCCGATTGAATTGCTCGCGGTTGAAGCGGTCATCGTCGGAAGGAGTGCGATCATCACGACCATCGTCGGACGATGTCGGATCTTGCCAGACGCGGCCTCGCACCTCTCGTGGCTGACGGCGGGCATTGGGTCCAAAAAACGCCGACTGATCATCCGACGCCGAAGCATCATTTTCATGCTCCCGTCGCTGCCGAACGTCGTTCTCTCGTTCGTCGTCGTGCTCTGATTTGTTTCGGGGGCTCATGATAATGCGTTTCCCGTTGTTGCCCTGGGTGTCACTCGTTCCAGACACCCATGGCATAAAATTTCTCGCGTCGACGCGTGACTAGTTTGTCGACACGGATGTTTGAAAGCTCATCGAGTTCTTCGCAGATGACCGAACGGAGCGTGTCGAACATCGTGTTGGGATCGCGATGCGCACCGCCGACCGGCTCGGGAATGATGCGGTCGATCACACCATGTTGGATCAGGTCCGTCGCCGTAAGCTTGAGCGCTTCGGCCGCCTGCTCCTTGTACTCCCAGGACCGCCATAGAATGCTTGAGCAGGATTCAGGAGCGATCACGGAATACCAGGCATTTTCAAGCATCAGGATGCGGTCTCCGACGCCGATACCAAGCGCACCGCCGGAAGCGCCCTCGCCGATGATCACAACAATGATGGGCACGCGAAGGCGTGACATCTCGAGCAAGTTCTTGGCGATGGCCTCGGCCTGACCACGCTCTTCGGCTTCCAGACCGGGAAATGCTCCCGGCGTGTCCAGAAGGCAGACAACCGGCAGGGAGAACTTCTCTGCAAGCTGGAACATTCGATACGCCTTGCGGTATCCTTCCGGATTCGGCATGCCGAAGTTGCGGTGCAGGTTGGTCTTGGTGTCGCGACCCTTTTGGTGGCCGACCACAACGACAGACCGTCCTCCGATACGAGCAAGGCCGGCAACAATGGCCGGATCGTCGCGAAACGCTCGGTCGCCATGCAGTTCAACAAAGTCGTCAAAGGACTGCGTGAGGTAGTCAAGCGTGTATGGACGATCAGGGTGCCGTGCGATCTGCACCCGTTGCCAGCGGGTCAGGTTACGATAGATGTCTGCACGCAGGTCATCGACCTGACGTTCCAACTCGGAGATCTGCGGTTCAATGTCGAGCTGGTCGACAAGGGCACGCATCTCGCGAATCTTCGATTCAAGGTCGATGATGGGACGCTCGAATTCGAGTGTGACGTTACTGGCCACGTTGACGTTGCAGGAAGTGTTTCAGAATGATCTCGATGTCTAGCGACACTGAGTAGTTGTCCACATAGTAATCGTTGAGTGCAACGACAGCGGAATTCGACAATGGCTGTGGACGTCCAACATGTGCAAGCCCGGTCAGCCCGGGTTTTCCGGCCGCACGCACTACACCGTCGGGGACCAACCCCACAATACTGATGTTTCCAAGAAGGATATCGAACCACCGTCGGACGTGCCGTTGCCAAGCCGTCCGCCACAAAAGTACGACCGGAGCGAAGACCATCAAAACAAATAGCGCTACGAAAAAATCCATCGACCGTTTGACGACTCGATTTCTGAATCGTAACAGGGGCGAGAGCTGGATGGTGGGCTCGATGCCGGCCACGTCATTGATGATGCGAGCAGTGACAATGTCATCGTATTCCGAGGCAATATGGAACCTGGTCTTTTCCCCGGCACAGGACATCATGAACCGCATTGCATCGTCGTGCCCCACAGCCGGATCGGCAACGATCACCTCCGAGGCCGCTACGTCAGACACGATCTTTGTAAGCCAGTCCGTGCTTCCCAAGACAGGAACTCCACCAACCTCAGTTGACGTCAGCGGACCATGGGCAACAACTCCAACAACGTCTGCTCGCCGACGCTCCGCCGTCCGGAGTACCGCGATCAAGCGTTCGGACGTCTCGCCCGTGCCAATGATCAGAATACGCCGCGGCTTTCCCTGCCCCCTCCAGCCATCATACAGGGCCCAACAGCCACGAATAATGATCATCACAACGGCTGTGAAACCAATGGTCATGAGCACCACCCCGCGGCTGAAGGCATACTCCTTGAAGAAGTAGGTGAGCGAACTCAGGACGAAAAATGTTGCCAGGAGCCCGACGACGCTTCGACGAACAGTAGGCCGGTACTCGACGTATTCCCCTACCGCAACCAGCGACAGCAGCATGACTGCAGCAACCACAAAGAAGACGTTGGGATAGGCATAGGCGGGAAATCCCAGTGGCTCGCCGAACCGAATTGTCGTGGCTGCCATGAGCGACAACGTAACGGCCATCGTATCAAGTAGTACCGTTATGCTTTCGCGACTGCGTCTGCGTATCCGCTCGATGACGGCCCTGAACGAGATGCCAAGTCGAAGCAGGCCGATCAGCACGCGCGAACGACCGTAATGCTTCTTTGCGAAGATGGTCATGGCCTCGTAGAACACGCGAACCTCATTCATCGAGCTGCGACGGGTACTCTCGCCCTTGAAGTGGACGATACTTGTCGAATGCACGTAAACAACGCGATGTCCGGACTGCTTGATCCGGTAACAGAGATCGAGATCCTCGCCATACATGAAGAAGGCAGGATCGAAACCATCGACATTCGTGATCACGTCGGTTGGGCCGATCATGAATGCTCCGATCAGCGCATCGACGTCGTAGGTCGCGTCAACGGGTCGGAACGTCTGATTGTATCTCGCGAACAACGGCGAGGATGGGAACAGAGCCTGCAACCCGAACAACTTGCAGAACGACGCCCATGGCGTAGGAAATCCTCGACGGCATGCCACCTGGAAGGTGCCGTCGGCATTGAGCACCTTGCAACCGGCAAGACCGACGTCGGGGTTGCCGTCAAGGTATCGGACCATCACGTCGAGCGTATCCGGTGCAACGATCGTGTCGGGATTTAAAAACAGCGTGTATCGACCGGTGCATTGGGCGAGGCCAACGTTATTCCCGCGGCCGAATCCAACGTTATCCGGCAGAGGTATCCATGTGACATCAGGGAACAATGGGCGAAGCTCGTCGACCGAGCCATCGGTCGATGCATTGTCGACCACGATGATCTGCAGCGATCGCCGCGGTGATTGGGCTTCGAGGGAGCGCAGACACTGCAGCAGGTAGTCCTTGACGTTGTAATTGACGATCAGGACTGAGATGTCCGGCCGGACGGATGTCACGATGTCGGACACGGCCATGCTATCGCTTTCCGAACGAAAAGATCGTCCCAAGCTTGAGTTTCCACACCAGGAAGGCGGCCTCGTAGACGATGTTCTTGCTCATCTTCGAGACCCCTGCCACGCGATCGACGAACACGATCGGGATCTCGATCACCCTGGCCTTGGTTCGCCACACGCGATAGTTCATTTCGATCTGGAAAGCATATCCGTTGCTACGGATGTTCGACAGGTCGATCTTACGCAGCACGTCAGCACGGAAACACTTGAATCCGCCGGTAGCGTCGGCCACGGGCATGCCCGTTATGACGCGCGTGTACATGTTGGCGAAGTAGCTCAGCAGCAATCTGCCCATAGGCCAGTTGATTACATTCACACCGCTGACGTACCGTGAGCCGATGACGAGATCGTGGTCGGCAATCGACGCCAGGAACCGCGGCAGATCCTTCGGATCATGCGAGAAGTCTGCATCCATCTGCATGACGATGTCGAATCCCTGTGCAAGACAATAGGCAAATCCCTCGCAGTAGGCCGTGCCCAGCCCAAGCTTGCCGGCACGTTCCAGCAGATGTACCCGAGCGTCGGTCTGCATACGTTCCCGGACGAGTGCCGCTGTTCCGTCCGGCGATCCATCGTCGATGACCAGCACGTGTGCCTCAGGAACGTACTCCGCGATGGCGTCGATCATCCTGATGATGTTTTCACGCTCGTTGTATGTCGGTATGCAGATGATCGTCTTCACGCTTGCCCATGCCCCTTGATCATGACAAAAACCGTGCGCACAAGGATCTCGATGTCCAGTCGGAAGGACATATTCTCGATGTAGAAGAAGTCGTACCGCAGCCGCTCCTCGATGGCATCGAAGGACTCCGTATCGACCTTGTATTTGACCTGCCACCAGCCGGTGATGCCGGGACGGACACGGAGTCGCCTGCGATAGTACGGAAAGTCCTGACTGAACTTCTCCACGTAATATGGCTGCTCCGGCCTTGGGCCGACCAGGCTCATCTCGCCCTTCAGCACATTCCAGAACTGCGGTACTTCGTCGATATGGGTCTTACGGATGAATCGGCCAATGGGCGTCACACGCGGGTCATTTGCCGATGTCCAGGATGGAGGTCGATTGTCATCGACATACATCGAGCGATACTTTACCATGCTGAACACGCGACCGTCAAGTCCGACACGCTGCTGCCGATAGAACACCGGGCCGGCAGATGTCCACTTGACGACCAGGGCAACAAGGGCCCAAACAGGAGCACCCAGGATAAGCACGAGCAGCGAAAAGACGACGTCAACAAGACGCTTGGCTACTTCTTCCCACGGACGCATGAGCCGAGGACTGACTTCGATCAGTGGCGAACCGTAGATCTGTTGCGTCCGAGCCTGACCCGAGAAGATCTCGTACAAGTCGGGGACGATCTTGACCGTGCAGCCGTGATCGGCACACGTACTGCTGACGGCAAGCAGCGATTGATGGTCAGGCATGGCCATGGCAATGAGCACCTGGCGCGGTTTGAACGTTCGAAGCACTCCGGCAAGATTATCGGCAATGCCAAGCACGGGTCGCTCGGTATCTGCCCAACGCTCAGGATCACGCAGCACAACTCCCTGAACGTCGTATCCCCACGTGGGATGTCGGCGCAGATCCTCGAGCAAGGACCTGACATTGGTTGCCGTGCCGTACAGCAGCGTCGGCATGCGAACAATGCCGCGCGTTCGCAGGCTGCGTTGGATCAGTCGTGCAACCAAGCGGCCCACGATCAGTGCGGCGGTAAGCCCGCACCAGTAGACAAGAATGACAAATCGGGGATTCTCGCGGTGATAATCATTGCTCGACATGACTACCACAAAGAACAGTACTGCAGTACCCACAAAGGTCTGCTTGATGATCGTAAAGATCTCATCAAATGGCGACCGGACGTAATAGTCTCGATACAATCCGCCAAACCACAGCAACACGGTCCAATACAAGGCCGAAAGCGTGGCCACCAGCAGTTCCTGCTCTATCGGGAATCGAACATATCCGGGAATGACCGATTCACGGATAGCCTGATAACCGATGAACGACGACATTGCGACCATGGCATCGACAACAAGCTGCATGCGTCGCGGGTCAAGAAGCCACGAAACGACACGCGTCCAGCCATCGGCAACACCATTGCCGACTGCATCAACAACACGCATATGATGAGGTGCAGTTGCCACTTACCCGGCATTCCTTTTGAAAACTGTTCGCAAGTGCGCCACGTCAGAACGCCGCAGCAAACCAACAACGGCACTCATTCCGCCCCACACGATCACGCCACAGATGACGGCTAGGGGGCGAGGCATCAACTGAGGAAGCAGCCACGACGCAAGGGCGCAGGCCGCAGCCGTACCGACTGCCCCACCGACCGTTGACAAAGTTAGCGACTTGCCAAGGATCCTGAAGAACAGACCTACTGCAACAGCTGCCCCGGTTCCCACTGCAATAAACTTTGCAACGATCGCACCCATCGAATCATACCATGGGATAAGCACGAGGCCTGCGGCAACCGTACCAACTGCCAGAACACCCGTGATCCTGATGTTCTTCCGCTGGGCACCAAGAGCAATATTGAGCTCCTGAACGTAAAACAGCAAAAAGATCGGGAAGGTCATCCATAGAAAGGCAAAGAACTGCGGTTCGTTGTCGGCATATCGTCCATTGCTCACCACGTGAATGATGATCGGCGTGAGCATCGACGTCACCGTAGCTACGCCGATACCCACAGTTCCAAGCAGTCGCAATCCCGTCAGCGCATAGGCTCGGCTGCGCACCTCGTCCTCCTGGGCAAGCTTTGCTACAACCGGTACGATGGCCATGACGGCTGCGATCGGCATGGTATTGACCAATGGAGCGAGCGATTGGTAGGCGGCACTGAAGACACCAACCTCGGTCGGCGTCGAGAACCACTTCAGAAGGAACGCATCAACCTTGTCGTGGATGTTCAGCAAGAGAACTGAAACGATCACAGGCGTCGCCTCACGCAGCAGCTCGATGGTCATGCTCCGCGATGCCAGCGAGGGACGAAAGTGTCGTCCCCGGTCCATCCAAAGCAGAAACAGAAAACTTGGCAGGACCGACAGCAGGAACGCCACGATAATGGTCTGCGCGTCCAATCCGTCGCGCACAACCCAGATTGCCAGCAGGAACAGAACGGCGTCAAGCACGCTGAACAGGCTTACGAAACCGAAACGTACGTCCATCCGCAGCGGCGTCTCCAATGTGTACCGCAGCAGGCCTGTACGGGTCGAGATCATCACGTAGATGGCCCAGAGCCCAACGCCCAGGGCCGTATAGCCGGAAACAAGAGCCACACTCATGGCAATGATCGTGCCGATCACGCCCATCACAATGCGGAACACCGCAACACTGGCGATCACTTCGTCGGCTCTGTCGGGCTTGCGGGCCATCATCCGCATGGCAACACTGTTCAAGCCGGCATCGCAGAGCGTGATCACGATGATATCAGCGATGCGACGATAGACGAACAGCTCACCATTCTCTTCCTTGGTAAGCGTCGACAGGATGATCCGCTGTGCAAGGAACAACAGGCCGAAGCCAACAACCTGCGTCAGAACCAGGATGAGGCTGCCCGAAAGGACGCGGCTTGCAAGCGGTCGCTGCTCGGTCATGTCGAGCTTTCATCCGACGACGGCGTCCACGTGTCGAGCGCCACCCCGCGGACTGCCTTGATGGATGCGACCAGGAACGCCGTATTCATCAACAGCACGTACTGCATGACACCCAGCAATGGTACTCGCTTGTTGATCCGTTCGGCGACATATCCAAGGACGGAACCGACGATCAGCGTGAGTTGGCCACAGAAGAGTATGCCGAAGATCGTGGCGTGTTCTCGTACCATAAACGTCGATATAGCCAGCAGCAGAAAGAACCATGGACCTGCCCATCGCATCACGCGGTGCGACCAGAGGAACCACGATGTGAAACCATAGGAAGGCAGCAGCAGCTTGCGCATGCTCCACAAACAGCGCATGCCAGCCGAGGCGGTACGGATGGTTCGACGGAATTCACGAGCCATGGAATTAGGCCTGTACTCGACGATCTTCGAGTCTTTGGCTATCACGACGCGCTTACCATGCGGAATCGCACAGAGTACATTCCACCAGTCGTCTGCCACACGCCCATCGGGGATCGGAACCAGCAACATTCGACGTACGCCGTAGAAGGCACCGTTCGATGTCACAGTTGATGATATCTCACCCTCCATGACGTTGACGACCCCCTCGATACGTCGATACAGCGCCTCTTGTGTCGCCCCCTGATCGTCGTGAGGTATTGCAGCTCGGTCCATGGTGCTGATCACGGCGCCGACGATCGGATCATCAAACTGAGCGAGCAGTGCATCCAATGCCGCCGCCCCGAACTGCACGTCTGCGTCGGCAAATGCGACGATATCGGTCGACACATGCTGCATGGCACTGCTAAGCGCAGCATTCTTCCCACCACGTTCACAGGACAGGACACGCACTTGCATCGGCAGCAGCGTTGGTGCGATCGAAGTCACAACCTGGGCCGTTCCATCTGTCGAACCATCGTCTGCAATGATGACGTCAATACGTTCCGGATACGACGTCGAGGCACGAAGCGTCATCAGACAAGAACTAATACGGTTTCGTTCATTGTGCGCCGCAATCACAACGGTGACGCGGTCAGTAACAATGCCCGGAGTCACGGGCTTTCTGCTGCCTCGGTGCAAACACCACAGTAGCACCGGATAGATCACATGCGGATAGGCAATGCAAAGCATCGCCAGCACGGCAAGAACGATACCAATGTCGGTCATCGAATGAACCGCCATGTCATCGTTAGTACCTCAGCAGAGAATAGATCACGCTGATGATGGCTGTTGCGCTTGAGGCAATACCGACGATGGCTGCATACTGTTGGACCTCGAGTCCGGCAGGTACGTCAGGTTTACGAGGCACGTAAACCTCGTCGCCCGGCTGGATCACCGTCTCTTCATCTTCGAGCCAGACGCGCGATTTTCCTTTGACGACGCGAGCCCGACCGGGCTTCGCCCCTTGGGCTAGGCCGCCGGCGCGATTGACATACCATTCAAGGTTCTTCCCTTGTTCGTAGGGTACGTACCCCGGCTGCTGCACCTGACCGTAGACATAGATCCGCTCGGGCGCGCGAGGCACCACGATGATGTCGCCCGACTGCAACAGGATGTTGTCATGCGATGTCGAGTTGCGCAGTGCTTCGGCTACGTCGCATGAGACGTACGGCATGCGGAACTGCTCATCCATTTTGAAACGCAGTGTATCCTCAACAGTGAGGTCGCTGTACAGAAAGCGCATCATGTAGTCTGTGCTGGTTCGACGCTGCGAAGGCGTTTGCTCCGGACGCACCACATAGGCTAAGGCAGCCGAAGCATGCTCCGTGATTCCTCCCGTACGCGCAATGACGTCGGCAAGACGCGTCACGCCGGGCTCGATGATGACGGCACCCTGCCGCACAACCTCGCCACGAACCTCGACAACTCCCTGCCGCACAGGTTCGCCGGCAAGTGAGCGACGCTCGACGATGACGGCACTTCCGGGCTGCAGCGCAACATCGTCGCCCACAAGCGTGAAGTTGGAGTCGACCTTGAGACTGATCGTTCCCTGCTCACCGGGTTGAACGAGCAGCACCCTGTCCATGTCGGCATCAAAGGTCGGACCGCCACCTGCTGCAAGCAGCACTGACACCTTGTCACCGGGTTTATAGGCAACCTGCGATGGTGTTGCAACTGCTCCGCCGATCGACATCATCGGAGCAGCGGGATCATCGAACGGAACCGTGATCTCGTCGCCCTCCCGCAGATGCGGGTCGAGCGCGGTCTGCCCCGGCAGCATTGCCCGCATCAGGTCAACAAACGTGATCCCCTTGCGGTGTCGAAGCAGCACATTTCTCGCTGCAAAGGCACTAAGCATACCGGCCCTGCCGCGTGTGATCTCATCAACCCGTTGGGCTGTAGAGACCGATGTTTCGGCACGTCCAAGTTCAGCAGCAGCTGCATCCTTACGCAGCAACCACGGCTGGCGTGTCACATTCAGACATGTGCTCACACGCATGGACGCCGGCACGGCATACGTCCCCGGAAACGGCACGTTGCCCTTGACCGTGACGTAGATCAGCCGGGCACGACGGAGTGTCACGAAACACTCGGCGGCAGCCGAGCGGCGTTTCACCATATCGGTAATGGCGGCACGAACCTGTGCCAGTGTCATGTCGGCCACGCTCAACAGACCGTAACGCTCAAGCAAGAGCGTGCTCTCCGGTGTCACGACGGCCATTTTCTCGGAAAAATCAAATCCCGTGATCTGATAGGCCAGTACATCGCCGGGGCCAATAAGGTAGGCATTGGGCTCGACGACGTCGTCTGTCGGGATCTGCTCGGCCGTCAACAGCTGCGTCATCGGCGTCTGGGTCCTGGCGGCCGTCCCAAGCCGATCAAGGTCGATCCCAGTCCCCCCTTGCCCCTTGGTGATGGAGGGGGCAATGAGCATGCACAGGATGATCGCTATGGCGCACGACGCACGGCCGCGCTGAGTTGAAACCATTCCGGGTCCGGTCATGAATGCAAAAGGGAACGTCCGACGTCGCAAAACTACAAACATTGCGAGGTGATAATTGCCGCGATGCGTTCCGCTGCCCGACCGTCCCAAAGCGGCGGTACGGTACCCTGTCGCACGTCACCGTTGAGTACGTTGTCAACAGCCGCCCTGATGCCGTCTGCCATGGGCGGAACAAGCACGTTCGTACCGAGCTCGACGGTTACAGGACGCTCTGTCGTCGTCCTGGCCGTGATGCACGGAACCCTAAGTGCCGTTGTCTCCTCCTGAATGCCGCCGGAGTCCGTCAGCACGAATCGACTCTGACGCATGAGCGCCAGGAAGTCGACATACCCAACAGGCTCGATGAGATGTACGCCCTGCGGCAGTCCTGCGAGCATCCCCCATGCATCCAGATTCTTGCGAGTTCTTGGGTGCACCGGAAACACGATGTCGAGCTGCGTGGCAACGTCGCCGAGCAAGCGCATGAGCATCTGAAGTTGCTCGCGATCATCGACATTGCTTGGTCGGTGCAGGGTGATC
>VFFB01000152.1 GCA_018882585.1 Candidatus Kapaibacterium sp. | reverse complement strand
CCGCAGTACTGGGCTGCAAGGGCCTTACCATCCTCCGAAGCCAGTCCTGATAACTCCATGGACCTCGAAGGCACATCTGACGAAACCGCTGCGACCGACACTCCACCGATAACGGCAAGGATCGCTGCCGATATCGTGGCGACTATAGCCCGCATCGAGCAAAGATCGTATCGACGTTTGCGCGCATTGCTTTATCGGTGAAAATCTCGTCGAGTTCCGAGCTCGAGATGATACCCATGATCTCTGCATCGTCTGAAAGCGTCGTCTTGAGCGGGATCTTCGTCTCCCACGTTCGCATGGCATTCCGTTGCACGAGCCGGTAGGCGTCTTCGCGGGTGATACCCTTGCGGACCAGTGCCAGCAGGACCGTTTGCGAGAATGGCAGACCGTGCGTGAGCTCAAGATTGCGTTGCATGTTCTCGGGATAGACCAGCAACCGATCGATCAGCCCCGTAGCCAGATGCAACATATAGTCGAGCGTGATGGTCGAGTCCGGACAGATCACGCGTTCCACGGACGAGTGCGAGATATCGCGCTCATGCCACAGCGCATTGTTCTCGATCGCGGCCATGGCATTGCCGCGTAGCAGTCGAGCCAGACCTGTCAGGCGCTCGCTGATAATGGGATTGCGCTTATGCGGCATGGCCGACGAGCCCTTCTGTCCGGCCGAGAAATACTCTTCGGCTTCGCGCACTTCGGTGCGCTGCAGGTGGCGGATCTCGACACCGATCTTCTCGAGGAAGGCACCGATCAACGACAGCGTGGTCAGGTACTCGGCATGGCGATCGCGCTGAATCACCTGTGTTGACACCGGAGCGGGGCGCAGCCCGAGCTTTTCGCAAACGTATTCTTCGACCTTTGGTGAAAGGTGCTCGAACGTGCCCACTGCACCCGAGATCATCCCAACGGCAATCACATCGATGGCGCGCTGCAGTCGGTCGACCGAGCGTACACATTCCTGATGCCACAGCGCAAGCTTCAGACCAAACGTCGTCGGCTCGGCGTGGATACCGTGCGAGCGTCCAATGCACGTCGTATACTTGAACTCGTTGGCGCGCCGGGCCAGCACATCGCGGAAGGCAACAAGATCCGTCATCAGCAGTTCACCGGCTTGCTTCAGCTGCACGGCCAGACACGTATCCAGCACATCGCTCGACGTCATGCCAAGGTGAATAAACCGCGATGCGGGGCCAACATATTCCGCAACATTCGTCGTGAACGCGATCACGTCGTGCTTCGTGGTCTCCTCGATCTCCAGGATGCGGGCCACGTCAAACCGCGCCTTGGCGCGGATCTCATCGACGGCATCCTGCGGGATTACGCCTAGGGCAGCCTGTGCTTCGCAGGCAAGAATTTCGATCTCCAGCCAGATACGATACTTGTTCTCGTCTGACCAGATAGCGCCCATGTCCGGGCGTGTGTAGCGTTCAATCATGTGGGTACCTCGGGCGCAAAACTACGCATGTGCATCGGCAATGTGGATTGATCGTGAACCGAACATCTCGTACCCCGGGCTAGCGCCTTCATCTCGTACCCCGGGCTAGCGCCTTCATCTCGTATCCCGGGCTAGCGCTAGCGCCTTCATCTCGTACCCCGGGCTAGCGCCTTCATCTCGTATCCCGGGCTAGCGCCTTCATCTCGTACCCCGGGCTAGCGCCCGGGGCTAGCATCGTTACGCCCCTTCGGGGCTCATCGTTACAACGAATCTGTTTGTTCGTTACACATGCACCCATGGCTTTGATGCACACCCACGTGCACCCACGGCTGAGGCCGTGGGCTAACATAGGTCGACAATTGTTCAACCTGGTGGTGCTGACGACCGTGCATCACGTTATGACGAAAACGGATCGACCCGACGCGTATCGACGAACGTTCCGCCAATTGATCGTCGGCCGATAGTAGCCCACGGCCTCAGCCGTTGGTGCACGTGGGTACGCATCGATGATGAGCCCCGAAGGGGCGTAACGATGCAAGCCCCGGGCGGCCGCCCGGGGTAGGTGAATGCATCGCGCAGCCTCACCCCCGGTCTCCCTCTCCACGAGTGGAGAAGGGAGCCAGGGTTGTAAACCTTTTTGTTTTAACCCTTAACGGGCGAGACTGCGTCTAGCCCCTACACCTACACCATTGTTGTCCGATCGTTCACACGGCCGACCACGTTGGGCCGCCCCTACTTACATCGCCCTACGCGTTGACCATGCAAAGAGTACCGTGGCTATGGCGGCGAGTGCTGCACCGGTGAAGAACATTGCCTCGGGACCCACGATCTCCCACAACGCACCGGCACCGACTGATGCCGGTATGGCTGAAATGCCCACAGACGCATGGTAGGCTCCGTAAGCTGCGCCACGCTCGTTGTGCGGTACGTTGTCGGCTATGTATGCCCGCACCACGCCCTCCGTGGCGGCATAGTACAGACCGTAGCATCCGAATAGTGCCCACACCTGCCAAGCACTGGCGGCAATCCCAAGTCCGACGTAGACCACGGCATAGAAGGTCCAGCCGATGATGATGACGCGCCGACGTCCCACACGATCGGACAACCGTCCGAATGGGATCGATGCCACCGTGTAGACGGCCGTGAAGGTCATGACCATGAGCAGTGCATCCACGACGGACATGCCAAGAGAGCGTCCTCGCAATACGATGAAGGCGTCGGTGGCGTTGCCAAGCGTGAACAACACAACAATGCCAAGGAAGCGCTTGAACGATGGTGGTAATGGTCGTGCTGTCGCACTAGTACTGCGATCCTGTTTCGGCAACACGTCGCGCGCGCCACCAGCAAGCACAATGACGGCCAACACCGCTGGCACGATGCTTACGCCAACGATGATGTTGAAGGTTGACGCCGTGATGCGCTGCGCATCCTCTGCCATCGACATGATCATCCAAGCCGCCACACCCACGCCAAGGAATGCGCCCAGCGTGTCGCCGGCACGGTGCAGACCAAAGGCAACGCCACGTGCATTGTCGTCTGCACTGTCTGCCACCAGCGCATCACGTGGAGGATTACGCAGCCCCTTACCAACCCTGTCCGTACATCGTACGGCAAGCACGATCGGCCATGAGGATGCAAAAAGCAATAATGGTTTAGCAAGTGCAGAAAGCGCATAGCCTGCAACGGCAAACCATTTGCGCGATCGGACACGATCAGAGGCGCGACCGGCAATAATCTTCACCATGCTGGCCGTTAGTTCGGCCATGCCATCTATGAGCCCTATCACCGTCATCGATACGCCAAGCGTCGCACGTAGAAACATCGGCAGGATGTGCACGACCATTTCCGACGAAATGTCGGTAAGGAACGACGTGACGGTCACGACCCAGATGTTGCGATGCAGTCGCATCAGGCCTTGGGTACAAACTCCTGACGGTATCCCGGCTCGAAGGTCTGCGGATCGGCATAGACTACGTCGGAGTTGCGAAGCATGATTGATGCTGCCATCGATACAAAACGAGGCGAGCATCGGCCAAGACCCGACACAGGAGCGGGGGATACGAGCGATGCGCCAGGACCAACCACCAACGTATCCGGACCGCACATTTCCGTTGCCTTGGTTATAGTCATCACGGCAACATCGGTAAGGGGCATGGCGTGCGCGTCGTAGCGCTGCAGATAGACGAGGTCGCGATGCGAAGGGATGACGACGATGATGGCCGACCGAGCCGCCAGCGTTGCCACTTCCGTACTGGCCGCGGCAACCGATTGCATGGTTGGAACGGCAAGCAAACGCGGGCTGCCGGTAAAACACAGCCCCTTGGCAAAAGATGCACCGATACGAAGTCCGGTAAAGGAACCAGGGCCGGATGAGACAGCCACGACGTCGATATCGACAATGCCCACGCCTGCTTCGGACATGCACTGCACGGCAAGGCGTGCCAGGGCACCGTCATGAACGTTGGGTATCAAGACTTCGATGGCAGTGCGAAGGGAGTACGACTCGCCATCGAGCGTGGCCAGGGCGACACCGCAGACAGAACCCGAGGTTTCGATCGAGAGAATGGTCATGCTTGCACCTCCGTCGATGCGGTGACGACATCGGCAACCTGTCGCAGAACGAAAAGCGCATCGTCACGTCGGTCAAGATCGACCTGGACGAGGAGCCGCTTGGGCTGCTGCACAAACTTCGTGTTGCGCATGGTGGTTACAAGCGGGAGCATGCGCTGGAATGCGTGTTCGTACCAGGCCGTGTGCGAGTCAGGTGGTAGCTCGAGCAGGAGGCGTGTGCCGCGCAGGTTGACGCGGACCAACCCTGCTGGCATGGCGGCAATACGAAGTCGAACTGCCAACAACAGCTCGTCGGCTTCGGTAGGAAGATTACCGTACCGGTCACGCAGGTCGGCAAAGACCGCATCGACTTCGGCATCGTCATGGGCGTTGTACAGACGCTTGTAGGCCTCGTAACGCTCGGTGTCGGTGGGTATGAAGGACTTTGGTAACAGCGCATCAGTATCGAGCTCGATGGCAATGTCTTCGTTGGCAAAGCGCTTCGTATCGTCCGATGTCTTGCCGAACAGCTCCGAAAACTCGTCGTGCCGCAGCTCCTGTACTGCCTCGTCAAGGATCTTCTGATACAGCTCAAAGCCCATGTCAAGGATGAAGCCGCTCTGTTCGCCGCCAAGCAGATTACCTGCACCGCGGATCTCGAGGTCGCGCATGGCAAGCTGGAAGCCAGAGCCAAGGTCGGTGTGTTCTTCGAGTGCCTGCAGACGTCGCAAGGCAACGCGCGTGAGCGAATGCGGCGGAGGTATCACCAGATAGCAGTGGGCCTGCGTATTGGATCGGCCCACGCGACCGCGCAGCTGGTATAACTCGGCAAGACCGAAGTTCTCGGCGTGGACGATGATCATGGTGTTGGCATTGGGGATGTCCAGACCACTTTCGATGATCTTTGTTGCGATCAACACGTCGTACTTACGCTCAAGGAAGCCCTCCATCACGTCTTCCAGACGTTCAGCATCAAGCTGTCCGTGGGCCATGGCGACGCGAACGGACGGCACCAGCATCTGGATCTTGATCAGCAGCTGGTCCATATCGTGGATTCGATCGGTGACCACAAAGACCTGCCCTCCGCGGTCAAGCTCGCGTAGGATGCCATGGCGCAACACATCGTCGTTCCACTGCAGGATCTCAGTGGTGATGGGCAGTCGATTGCGTGGTGGCGTCTCGATCACGCTCAGGTCGCGCGCGCCCATGAGCGAGAAGTTGAGCGTTCGGGGGATCGGCGTGGCCGTCAGCGTCAGCGTATCGACGTT
>VFFB01000151.1 GCA_018882585.1 Candidatus Kapaibacterium sp. | reverse complement strand
GCATCGGGTCGATCCGTTTTCGTCATAACATGATGCACGATCGTCAGCACCACCAGGTTGAACAATTGTCGACCTATAGTAGCCCACGGCCTCAGCCGTGGGTGCACATGAGTATGTATCGATGATGAGCCCCGAAGGGGCGTAACAATGCTAGCCCCGGGCGGCAGCCCGGGGTACACGATGATGGCGATAGCACGACAACCAACGCATCGTTACGCCCCTTCGGGGCTCGTCATCGATGCGTACACAATCGCGTACATACACGGACATCCCACACACGTGCATGCACGGCCGCCACGTTTGAACGATCGGACGGCGATTGCGGGCGCGGCATGCCGCGCCCCTACGGTACGGGGATAACGGTTGTTTCGGGCGCGGCATGCCGCGCCCCTACATTACGCACCATGCAATTGACGGGCCTCACCCGCCCCTCTCTCCACTTGTGGAGAGAGGCCAGCGGTGAGGTCACGCCGAAGGCGCATTCCAAAGGTTTTTCAATGCCCCTAACGAGCCCATGACGCCGCTTGCTTCATAGGGCATGAAGACGACCTTGTTGCCGTTGGAGCCGAGCTCTTTCATGGCGTCGATGTACTTCAGGGCAACCAGATACTGAGTGGGGTCGCCACCGCTTTCCTTGACGGTTGCGGTAACCATGCGGATGGCTTCGGCTTCGGCTTGGGCGACGGCTTTGCGGGCTTCGGCCTGACCTTCGGCGATGAGGATCTGCGAGCGCTTTTCGCCCTCGGCACGGTTGATCTCGGATTCGCGCATACCCTCGGATTCGAGGACGGCTGACTTCTTGCTGGCCTCGGCGTTAAGGATGGCAGCACGACGATCACGCTCGGCACGCATCTGCTTTTCCATGGCATCCTGAATGTCGCGCGGCGGAATGATGTCCTGCAGCTCGACGCGATTGACCTTGACGCCCCACTTGTGCGAGGCTTCGTCCAGAATGGCGCGCAGCTTGGAATTGATGGTGTCGCGCGATGTGAGTGTCTCGTCAAGATCCAACTCACCGATCACGTTGCGCAACGTGGTCTGCGTGAGCTTCTGAATGGCATCAGGCAGATTCGAGATCTCGTAAACGGCCTTCATGGGATCGACGACCTGGAAATACAACAGGGCGTTGATCTCGATGGTCACGTTATCCTTGGTGATCACACCCTGCCGCGGAAAGTCATAGACCGTTTCACGTAGGTCGATCCGGTCCGTGCGCGTATGCACGTACATGTGTCGTCCCGACGGATCGGTCTTGATGAAGCGCCAGTCGATCGGCCGCGCCTTGTCGATGAACGGCACGATCACGTTGATGCCGCTTTCCAGGGTGCGATGATAACGACCCAGACGCTCGATGATGACCGTCTCGGCCTGCCTGATGACCTTGATGCCGCGCAGCAGAATGACGACAACAAAGGCTACGGCTGCGTACAGAACGATACTCATGACTCCTCCAATGGATTGATGAATGTAGTTGTTACCGGTGTTCCCGCACGATCAACGTGGTGCTATCCACCCGCACCACGTCTACTTTGCTGGCCATGGCAATCACACCCCCGCCATCGGCAAGCGCATGCCAGTTGTCGCCACCAACCTGCACCCTTCCGCCAATGGGTGCCTCGTGGATGGTATCCGTCACAATGCCCAACTGTCCCACGACGGCATCGGCACCGGTTCGTGCCCGTGCCCGGTTGCGGTAGATGTAGGTGTTCATCAGGGGGCGAAGCGTGACATAGGAGATGATGCAGACAACGCCGAAGACGATGACCTGGATTGTCATCGACGCACCCACGTAGGCAGCCAAGGCCGAAGCCAGGGCGGCCACGCCAAGATTGGCCAGGACGAAGCCTGGCGTGATGATCTCGAGGATGAACAGGACGATCGCAACGACAAACCAGGTCTGTTCTGTGGACATGAAACTCCTCAGGAATTGGTCTCGGTAAAATGTCGGCCGCATAGTACGCACTTGGCGCCGGAAAGATACAGTGACCCGCAATGCGGATTTCATGGCAAACGCACGTCAGCCGGCGTCGCACAAGCATGCTTCGGCCACGGCCACGGGAGCCGATGGCGTATATTCGCCGCATATCATGAAGCAGCATTCCGTTCCCTTTGCTCCCCACGTCGAGACGCTACCGAATGGGGTGACCGTTGTTGTTGACAGCGTCGCAAGCGTCGATTCTGCCGCCGTCGGCATCTGGATCAATGCAGGCACGCGCGACGAACCGCGCGGCAAGGCAGGCGTAGCCCACTTTGTCGAGCATACGTCCTTCCGTCGCACGCTGACGCGTACCACCAACCGCATCGCCCGCGAGTTCGAGAACGTTGGCGCGTATGCCAATGCGTATACGACGAAGGAGGAGACCTGCTTTTATGCGCGGACGCTGAGCGAGCACCTGCCGCGCGTGGCTACCGTGCTGGCCGACGTGGTGCTGCATCCGGTGTTCGACGCAGGCGATGTCGAGAAAGAGCGGACGATCATTACCGAGGAGATCCGCGCCTACGAAGACGAGGCCGAAGAATTCATCTTCGATATGGGCGAACAGCAGGTCTTCGGCGATCACCCGCTTGGTCCGCCAATCGTGGGCACGGCCGACAGCGTGCAACGCATCACGGCCGACGATGTACGCAGGTTCCACGAGTCGCACTACCACGCCGGAGCGCTGACGCTTACCGTGTCGGGCAACGTCGACCCCAATCGCATTATCGACATTGCTACGGGTTTGTTCGAAACAGCATCACCGCGCAGGCGCGCGTCGCGGCGTCAGGCCCCGCGCCAGCGTGCGGTTGAGCCACTGACGCTACGACGTCCGGTACAACAGGCGCACGTGCTGTGGCAGGCACGCACGCCCGGACTGCATGATCATGCGCGGCATGCCCTGCTGCTGCTGAATACGCTTATGGGCGACGGGATGTCGTCACGCCTGAACGTCCGCATCCGCGAGCGCAAAGGTCTTGCCTACAACATCTACTCGCAGCTGCAGCTGTTTGGCGACTGCGGCGTGTTCGCCGTCTATGCCGGTCTCGACGAACGTCACGTATCGAACGTCGGCACCATGCTCGAACAAGAGCTGTCGCTGCTGATAGAGCGCGGTGTTACCCGCACGGAGCTTGCCCGCGCCAAGCAGCAGCTCCGCGCCTCCAAGATCATGTCGCTCGAGTCGCTGTCGGCACGGATGTCGATGCTCGGGAAAGGCATGCTCGAAGACGGACATCCCGAAGATCCCTACGAGACCATCACACGTATCGATGCCGTAACGCTCGACGAGGTGCACGATATCGCCCGTCGGGTGCTGGCTCCCGAAATGTTCCATCAGTGTCTGGTCTTACCCCTCGAGGATTGATGGCGCCCACCTGGACTCCGTCGCAGCTTGCAGCACTTGCACGTGACCGTCACATCGTGGTGACGGCCAACGCCGGTGCGGGAAAGACGGCCGTCCTGACGGAGCGATTCCTGCGCATCATCCTTGACGACCAGGTCGACCTTGGTCGCGTCGTGGCCATCACGTTCACCAATAAGGCCGCCGCCGAGATGCGCGCACGCATCGGCACGGCCCTGCGGGCCGTCGCCGAAGATTCCGAAGCACCGTCGGCACGACGTCAGCGCGCACGCTCCGCCCTGAATCGTATCTCGACGGCACGCATCAGTACCTTCCATGCGTTCTGCGGAACGCTGCTGCGGACGTATGCCGACGAGGCGAACCTTGAAGCTGATGTGCGCGAGTTGCTCCCGCGCGAGACGTCCGCTCTGATCAACGATGCGATCTCCGCAACGGTTCGCGCATGGATGCGCGACGACGCACGACGCGACCGTCTGCTGGCGCTGACCGACGAGCTGGGCATCTTGAGCGTTCAACAATCCATCGCCAGTCTCGTATCCTCGTCCGAGCGGCTGCGCGCGGCACGCGCGTGGCGCGACGGCTTCGCCTCGGCCAACGACGTCCTGCTGCACCGACAACAGATCGTGGTTTCACACGCCCGCACGGCGTGGACGTCAGCAGCCCAGAACTGCCTCGACGCCATGCTTCAGGCCGGGGCAACGCTCAAGCCCAAGGGCGTCGGCACGGTCAATGCCCTGCGTTCTGCCCTGCAGGGCATCGCCTCAGCCCAGGCCTCGACGCTGCCGCAGGCTGCCGCCGCGATGCAAGCTGCCATCGACATGGCGATCACGAGTTCGAAGGGTACGCTGCGCAAAGATCTGTTCGAGAAGTCGGGCACCAAGACATCGGACGCGACGGTTCTTTCGACGTCTCGTCAAAAGAACCTCACGACGCTCACAAAGCCGTGGAGCTCGGATCTCGAGCGACTGCAGGTTGTCCTTGCCGATACGATCCTCGACGTTGCCTACGAAGCGTCGAAGGCCTATGCCGAATCGAAGCGGGCACGCAACGGTCTCGACTTCGACGACCTTATCCTACGGTCGATCGAACTGCTCGAAGGTAATGCCGTCGTTGCCAACGACGTCCGCCGCAACATCGAGCATCTGATGATCGACGAGTTCCAGGATACCAATCCGGCGCAATTTCAACTGGTGTCGTGCCTGGTGCCCGACATTGCCCAGGCCGCATCATCCGAACGGAACGACAGTGCAACGCCGTGTCCGTGGTTGTTCATCGTTGGCGATGGTAAACAAAGCATCTATGGCTTCCGCGACGCCGACGTACGTCTGTTCGAGCGGGCGGCACAGGCCATCGATGCCGCCAATGCGCGAAGCGGTATGCCAAGTGGGCGCGTCAAGCTGCTGGCCTCGTTCCGCATGGCGCCGGCATGTGCCGTGGCCATCAATGCCATCTGCTCCGAGATCGTGATCAGGCAAAGCGAGTTCGACGTCGACTACGACGCGCTTGTCTGTGGCAGGCCGAATGTGCCCGACGGCGTAGGCTCGTGCAACGTCATCGTCACCGACGTCACACAGCAGCGGTCGCTGCCGGCCGCGTCGGATGATGACGACGATGATACGCTTGCCGCCATCGAAGCCGCGCATGTTGCCGATGTCATCGCACGGACGATCTCGGATCCCGCACATACTCTGCCCATTCAGGTCAAGACCGGAGAATCGCGCCCTGCCACCGCCGGCGACATCGCCGTCCTGGTACGCGGCAACGCCGGCGCCGCCGCCATTGCCGACGCACTGCGCAAACGCAACGTTCGCTGCCACGTCCTGGCCGGACGTGGCTTTTTTACACGTCCCGAGATCGCCGACATCCGCAACCTGCTGCGGTGGTCCACAGACAGACTGGACGATCTTGCCTGCATGGCACTGATGCGC
>VFFB01000150.1 GCA_018882585.1 Candidatus Kapaibacterium sp. | reverse complement strand
TATCAGCGCCTCGCTGCAACGCAATAACGCTGCCGGCACAAAGAAGGTCAATGCCCTCAAGCATCCATTCAACCTGCTGCTGGCACATCATGCATGGATCGAATACCCTGCCCTGCGCGAGAATCAGGCACGTGCATGGGTACGTGACAGGGCAAAGGGGCATGGGTGGACCATCGACGATGCGTCGCTGGACCTGCTGGTGCTACGCGCCGGCGCCTCGGCGCGCGACCTTGCGATGGAGCTGGATAAACTTGAGACGTACGTCGGCGACCGTCGGACGATCACCTCTGACGATGTCCTTGACGTCGTGGCCTCGGGCAAGACCTATACCGTCTACGAGCTGCAACGCGCCATCGGCCGCCGCGACATCGCCACGGCCAACACCATCGTGGCGCGGATGATGGAGCTGGGTCGACAGGAAATGCTCATCCTTGCCATGCTCACGCGCTACATGATGGCCCTGTTCCGTCTGGCCGATGCCCGACAGCAGACAACAGACCAGGCAGCCATGGCGCGCATGGCCGAGATCCCGCCGTTCGCCCTGGGCGAGCACCTTGACGCCCTTGACCAGCTTGGGCCAGCCCGCGTCGAGCGCAGTCTGCAGGCCCTGCTGATCGCCGATCAGACCCTGAAGAGCTCGTCGACCGACGCGCTCACGGTGCTGCAGACGATGCTTGCGCGCATGCTCGACTGATCGTGCCGTATCTTGCAGACATGCGTACACCTGCCGAATGCGCTCAGGCCCAGCTTGACGCCTACAATGCCCGCGACATCGACCGTTTTGCCGAGGCCTACCACCCGGACATCGTCCTGTGCGACCTTCGGACGGGCGAAGCGTTCTGCACGGGCATCGACGCCCTGCGCGAGCGCTACGGCAAGATGTTCGCCGAACGTACCTCGCTGCACTGTCACCTGGTCAACCGCATGGTCTGCGGCAGCGTTGCCATCGACGAAGAACATGTGCACGGTCTGCGCGACAATGACATCGTCCACGCCATCGCCATCTACGAAACGGCCGACGGCCTGATCACGAAAGCGTGGTTCGTGCGATGACGATGCAGCCAACAGAACCCGTTGTTATTGCTGCCGACCTGCACACGCATACGACGTGTTCCGACGGCGTGCGCCGTCCGGACGAGCTGGTGGCCATGGCGGAGCAAGCCGGGCTGCAGTTCCTTGGCATTGCCGACCACGATACCGTCGAGGCGCATCACGTGCTGCGCAAGGGCGGCTACAACGGTCCGATACGCATCATGCCTGCCATCGAACTGTCGTGCTTCGAGCATCAGCGCGAAATCCATGTGCTGGGCTACTGTTTCGACATCGACAATGCCGACGTGCTGGCCTATGCTGCGGCAAAGCATATCGAGCGGTATGAACGTGCTGCGCAGATGGTGGAACGGCTGCGCCGCTTTGGCAACGCCATTACCATCGACGAAGTTGTGGAGACGGCCGCAGGCGCTCCCATCGGACGTCCGCACATCGCCGCCGTCTTGGTCAAGCGCGGCTTTGTACGCAGCATTCAGGATGCCTTCGACACGTGGCTCGATTCGACACGTCCGGCCTACGTTACCAGGCCAACGTTCACCGTGGCCGAAGGTGTACGGCTGATCCGCAATGCCGGAGGCTTTGCGTCGATCGCCCACCCCATGCGCACGTTTGCCGACCCGAGGTTGTTCCTGCAGCTGATGGCCAGCGGCATCAATGGCGTCGAGGTCTTTCATCCGTCGCACTACTTTACCACCCGCGAGTATTACCGCGTGCTTGCCAAGCAGCACGGACTGATGATCACCGGTGGGTCGGACTTTCACGGCACGCGCGACTACGACGAACGCAACTTTGGTAAGTTCGGTCTGACGTCCGAGCGTGTCGACGCACTACTCGAATCCGTCCACGCCCGCAACCTGAACGTACGCTGCTAACCATGGATACGACATCACTGCGCATCGGCATTGTTGCCGCCGAATGGAACGACTTCATTGTATCGAAGCTTATCACAGGTGCCACCGAAGCGTTGGCAGAACATGGCGTCCCCGCTGCGAACGTCACCCAGGTGCGTTGCCCCGGCAGTTTCGAGATCCCTGTTGTGGCAAGTGCCATGGCCGGCAGCGGACGGTATGACGCCGTGATCGCCCTGGGTGTGGTGATCCGTGGCGAGACGGCCCATTTCGAATACGTCAGCGGACCCGTCGCCTACGGTCTGGCCAACATCGCTGTTGCCACGGGCGTGCCGTGCATCTTTGGTGTGCTTACCACCGAGAACATCGAGCAGGCGCTTGACCGGGCCGGTGGCAACTTTGGCAACAAGGGTGCCGAATCGGCAACGGCCGCCATCAAGACCATCGCTGCATTGCATGAAGTCCGACGTTGATCCCCGATCAATGCAACATAAAACACGCTGATGTGCGTCGGCACACCTTTCCGACACCCCCATTCCACCGTATGATCGTTCTTCGCACGGTTCTGCTTATCGCTCTCCTGGCCGCGGCTATCGGTGCTTCGGCGCAGTCGCTGGTGCTCACGGACTGGAACACGTATTCGTCGCTGAACACTGTGCGCGCTGCCACGGTCGACCCCTCGTATCGCATCTGGTGTGCCACGTCGGGCGGCGTCTTTGTGCACGACCCTGCCGACGGAACAACGAAGGAGTTTCGCAACATTGATGCGCTGACGAGTCTCGACGTCACGACCATTGCCAGCGATCCGCAGACGGGCGACGTCTACGTGGGCGCCTTTGACGGGTCGATCGACGTTGTTTCATCGACATTCCGCTGGCGCTCCATTCGCGACATCCGTCGTGCCTCGCAGTATCAGCGACGTCGCATCAACGACCTGCTCGTTGTTGGCCGCACGCTCTACATCGCTACGGACTTCGGCATCGTTACGTATGACGTTGAGCGACGACTGTTCAAGGAGACCGTCGACCGTATCGGCTCGCTGCAGGAGAAGACTCCTGTCACCTCGATCAGCATACTGCGCGATTCCATTTGGGCCGCCACGCCGGGCGGTGTTGTAGTTGCCCCCCTCAACGTCCAAACGCTGCGTCAGCCTTCGGTATGGCGCATCCTGGACACAGCCCAGGGCATAGCCACAACGGGCACTACCATCGTGCGTACCAATGGCACGTCGATGTTCGTGGTGGCGGGCACGAACGTGCTCAGGTACAACGGCAGTCGGTTCGACACGCTTCGGACGACGCTATCGCCCATCCTGAACCTGTCATTCATCGACGACCTTGGCTATATCTCGACCGAGTTCGGCACGCAGGATGTCCGTGGCGTCCCCACTGCCCCCTGGCCAACAACCCTGCTTGGCCACACTACCTATCGTCGGAAGGACGGCACGTGGGAGTTTGTGGGCTTCCTGTACAATGCCGGCCTTGCGCGGATGGACATGGCGGGTGTCGTCACGCCTGTGGTGATCAACTCGCCATCGACGGCGCAGTTCACGGACCTGCAGGTTGATAAATTCGGCAACCTTTGGGCAGCCTCGTACAACCAGCTTTCCAAGACCGGGTCGGGTGCGGCCATGTTCGACGGACAAACATGGCGTGGCTATACGTCTGCCACGTCGTCCATCCCCACCAACAGCATCTACCGCATCAGTGTGCTCCGTGACGGCCGTGTCATCCTTGGCACATGGGGGCGAGGTGCATACGAGATCGGTGACAACGGAGCGGTTGCAAAGGTCTACGACCAGAACACGACGGCGCTTGGCGGCATCGATGGTGACGCGTCGTTCGTGCTTGTGGGCGACGCGATGCTTGACCGCAAGGGCACGCTCTGGATGGTGAACGAGCAGGCCGGCGACCGCATGCTGGTAAGCATAGATGCCGAGGGCACGTCGCGCAGATACGGCTACTGTTCCGAGCCGCGGAACAACTACTTCCGTCCGCTGGCCATCGACGCTGCGGGCAACAAGTGGCTTGGCGGGCCCGGCGGCAATGGCGTTGTGGCCTACAATGAGCGGTCGACGCCGGACGATCCGAGTGACGACATCTGCGTCACCGTTCGTTCATCCATCACCAACTTGCCCGACAACGTCGTCAACGCCTTGACCCTTGACAACAACGGCGCTTTATGGATCGGCACGGCCAAGGGTGTTGCCGTCATCTCGGCTCCCACCACCGTTACGTCTACCACCATTCCCTTTGTGCGCAGGGTCTCGGCATTATCGGCCGTACAGGTGAACGACATCTACGTCGACGCCTTGAACTACAAGTGGGTAGCCACGGCAGCGGGAGTCTTTGTATTGAACGAGGACGGCACCGAAGTCCTTGCTTCGATCTCCACGTCGAACAGTCCGATCTTGAACGACAACGTCCGCAGCGTCACCGTCGACGGCACCACCGGTCGTGCCTGGTTCGGCATGTTCGAGGGGTTATCGAGTGTGCAGACGCAGTCGATCACACCCAACCTGACCTACGACCTGCGTTGTTATCCGCAGCCGTACCGTCCGTCCGACGGCTCGCAGCTCATCATCGACGGATTGGCCTCGGACTCTGACGTCCGCATCCTTACTCCCGGCGGCAACCTGGTCCAGGCCATGCAAACGCGTGGACGTCAGGCCTTATGGGACGGCCGCGACACGCAGGGCCGCGTTGTACCTCCGGGCGTCTACATCGTCCACGCCCGTTCGGCCTCGAGCAGCGAAGCATCCGTCGCCAAGATCCTCGTCGGCCGCTGACACACACATTCGCAGCACCAACCGATTCGGCATTCCCGCTGTTTTGCTATATTTGAAATCCCTCGACGCGGAAGTGGCGAAATGGCAGACGCACCATCTTGAGGGGGTGGCGCTCGCAAGGGCGTGCGGGTTCAAGTCCCGCCTTCCGCACACGATACAACAACGGCCGTCCATTTGGACGGCCGTTGGCGTTTGTGGGCAACACGTTCGGTGCGTGCCGCAGGGGCGAGACGTGTAGGGGCGATGGTTTTGCGTGCGTTCGCACCGCCCCACCCATCATTGCCGTGACGTCACGAATATCATCGGCATGGCACACCGATGCGCCACATCACCCGCCCGAGATTTCGGATAACCTCAGGCTGTGGACATCATGGTACATCACCCGCCCGAGATGTCGGAGACGTCTGAGATGCCCGAGATGTCGGAGATACCCGAGATGTCGGAGCTACCCGAGATGTCGGAGATACCCGAGATGTTGGAGATACCCGAGATGTCGGAGATGCCCGAGATGTTGGAGA
The DNA here is from genome assembly GCA_018882585.1 of Candidatus Kapaibacterium sp. Lineage (GTDB taxonomy): Bacteria > Bacteroidota > Ignavibacteria > Kapaibacteriales > Kapaibacteriaceae > ZLKRG46. The sequence continues at coordinate 64 of VFFB01000150.1, read as the reverse complement.
TGCCCGAGATGTCGGAGATGCCCGCGATGTTGGAGATGCCCGAGATGTCGGATATGCCCGAGAT
>VFFB01000149.1 GCA_018882585.1 Candidatus Kapaibacterium sp. | reverse complement strand
GCATCATCCTGTCCAGACCGGCCGTCGAGGCCGGTGAATCCCTGGGCTTTCTGCCGGGTGACATCTCCGAGAAGGTCGACCCGTATCTGCGACCGTTGCTCGACGCGCTGGCCGACATGGTCAGCCCCGACAAGCTCAAGAGCATGCTCGAGCGCCGCATCGTCGAGATCATTCCCCTGGCCTACATGCGGGGGCGTACGCTGAACAATTCGTTCATCATCCTGGACGAAGCGCAGAACGCCACGAAGATGCAGATGAAGATGTTCCTTACGCGTATCGGACGTCAGTCCCGGGCCATCGTCACGGGTGACGTTACGCAGGTCGACCTGGGTTCGCGTACAGACTCAGGGCTGCTGGACGTCTATCAACTCTTCCGCGACATCAAGGGCATCGACTTTGTCGAGTTCGACAAGGCCGATGTTGTCCGCCACCGCATCGTGGCCGAGATCATCAGCGCCTACGAACGCGATGCCGAACGGCGCGCAGCGCGTGCATCACAGCCCCCTTCGACCGAACAGCCGGAATCATGATCGAGCTGTTTCGCATCGGCTTCCTGACGGTCACGATCGTTGACCTGTTGGACGTGCTGCTGATCACGATGCTCTTCTTTGTGTTGTATCGGTTGCTGCGCGATACCGTTGCCGTGCAGATCTTGGCTGCCCTGGTCGTTGTGCTTGCACTTTCCTTTATTACCGAGTCGGCCAACCTCAAGACAGTAAACTGGGTGCTCAGGCGCGTGGCTGATATCGGGCTGATCGCCTTTGTGGTGCTCTTCGCTCCCGAGCTGCGACGCGTCCTGCTGGTGGTCACGCAGTCGCGATTGTTCCGCTGGTTTGTGCGTCCATACAATGCCGAAACCGTCGACGACGTCGTCGACGCCTGCCGCGAACTCTCGGCAAAACACATCGGCGCCTTGATGGTCTTTTCGCGGGCAGACCACGTCAAGGTCACCGTCGAAACTGGTGTCACGCTGCAGGCCACCGTATCGTCCGAACTGCTGCAATCGATCTTCAATCCCCGCTCTCCGCTGCACGACGGAGCCGTCGTCATCGACGGCACGACGCTGGTGGCCGCGCGCTGCGTGCTGCCGCTGTCGTCGCAGCAGAAGGTTGGCAACCGCACCCTTGGTACACGACATCGAGCAGGACTCGGCCTGACGGAACAGGCCGACGTTGTAGCCCTGATCGTTTCCGAAGAAACCGGCTCCGTGAGCGTTGCCTATCAGGGCGACCTTGATACTGACGTCCCCTTGGACACGCTCAAGGTCCTCCTGCAGGAGCGACTCTCGGCGTTGGCCGCATCCTGAATGAACCATCGACCATGACCGCACCGAATCGACGTGTATCGACACTGCTTGACCAACAGCGCCTGCTGCTGATCCAGCAGCTGCGTGACCGAGGTATCACGAATGAGGCAGTCCTTGATGTGATGGGCCGACTGCCCCGCGAGGCCTTCGTCTCGCAGGCCATCGCATCGCGCGTCTACGAAGACACAGCCCTGCCGATCGACGATCAGCAGACGATCTCGCAACCGTATACGGTTGCACTGATGACGCAGACGCTGGCGCTGCCGGCCGCATCGAAGGTTCTCGAGATCGGCACCGGCAGCGGCTATCAGGCCGCCGTGCTGGCCATGCTGGGCATGCATGTCTTCACCGTTGAACGTCACGCCGGACTTTCACGTAAGGCGAAACAGGTCCTGACAGACCTCGGGCTGACGGCTACGCTGCGGATCGGTGATGGCACGATCGGCTGGAGTGAGCATGCACCGTACGACGGCATCATCGTGACCGCCGGGGCGCCGGACGTGCCGGAGACGCTGGCGCGACAGCTTACCATTGGCGGACGCATGGTGGTACCCGTGGGGACGCTCAATGAGCAGACCATGTACTGCGTGACACGCACCGGACCAACCGACTGGAAGGCTGTGGATCTTGGACCGTCCAAGTTCGTTCCCCTTATCGGCCGCGAGGGCTGGGAGGACCGTGGTGGCAAGTAATGTCGAGCGCACCGTGGTGCTGCTGTGCGGCCCAACGGCTGCCGGCAAGTCGGCACTTGCCATGGCACTGTCCAACGTGCTGCACATCCAGATCGTCAGTGCCGATGCGCGCACGGTGTTCCGCGGACTTGATATCGGCACGGCCAAGCCGACGGTCGACGACCGTCGGCGTGTTGTCCACCATTGCATCGACATCCGTGACCCCGACCAGACCTACGATGCGGCCCAGTTCATGGTCGACGCGCGTGCTGCCATCAAGGCCATGCCGTCAGACATAACACCTGTGATGGTGGGCGGCTCGGGACTCTACATTCAGGCTGCCCTTGAAGGTCTGAGCACCACGGTCCCCGTCGACCCGCGCGTGCGGGCCGCCCTGCAGCGCCGTCTGGCGGCCGAAGGCCGCGACGCGCTCTACGACGAACTTCGCGAGGTAGACCCGCGCGCCGCCGAACGCTATGCCGACCGTAACCCCGTGCGCGTCCTGCGTGCGCTTGAACACTACGTGGCAACGGGTACAGCGTTTTCGACAACGTGGGACGTGCCCCGTCAGGCTGCACCGTATCGCGTCGTGCGCATCGGCGTGACGCGCGAACGCGGTCCGCTGTACGAGGCCATCAATGCACGATGCGTCGAGATGCTGGAACACGGCATGATCGAGGAGACGCAGCGGCTTCTTGCAACGGGAATCTCGGAACACGTCCAAGCCTTGCACACCGTTGGCTACGTCGAAGTTTTGGCCTACCTGCGCGGCGAGATCAACCTTGCCTCGGCACTGGAGCGCATGCAGCAGGCTACGCGCAACTATGCCAAACGCCAGCTGACGTGGTTCCGACGCGACGAGCGGATCTCATGGGTCGACGGCGCACAAGCGGACGCGCTCGATCAGCTGTGCGACCTGCTTCGCGCCCAGTCCGTACCTTTGTAGCGCAGCATTAGGAAGTACGTGAACCTACGGACGACGATCATCGCTCTTATCGCTCTGTGCGTGATGCCGAGCCTTGCCCGTGTCGACACCACACGGCCGGCTCCACCCGCACTGCGTCTGCCCTTTCCGTCGGCCGCCGATTCGGCGCGCAATCTGGCACAGCTTCGAGCCACGCTTGACCGGTGCTTCACCGACCGCGGCTACGTCGCCGGAGGCGTCTCGGCGAAGGTCATATCACGTCGCACCGGCGCCACCCTGTACGAGCGCGGTGCGACAACGCCGCTGACACCGGCATCGACCACAAAGCTCTTCACCACCATTGCTGCCTTTGAACTGATGGGCAACGACGCGTCGGTGAATACCTCCGTTCGTACCGACGGCGTTCTTGACGCCAACGGCACGCTGCAGGGGAACCTGTACCTGGTGGGCACGGGCGACGCCATCCTGAATGTGAACGACCTTGAGGACATGGCCGACCAGTTGTCGCGCATGGGTATCCGTCGCGTGACGGGCAACGTCTACGGCGACGGCTCGCGCTTTGCCGACTCACCGGAACGCCCTGTCTACAGCGGCGACTTCGAAGTTGTCCAGGCGATGCCTCCGGTCCTGGCCTTGACGGTCAATCAAAGCACCGTTGCCATCCTTGTGACGGGTCTGGCCGATGGTCGCATCGCGGTGCAGACGATCCCCACAGGCGATGCCTTCATCGTGGTGCCACAGCCCACGCGGCGGCGCAGCCGCGTGCGCGTGGCCTCGGCAACGCTGGCCAATGGCTTCCAGCAGTTCATCGTGCGAGGCCATCCGGGTGCGAACCGTACGACCACACAGTATGTGACCATGACGCGCCCCGCCGTTGGCGCCGCCGGCGTCTTCGCCTCGCGTTTGCGAGCAGGCGCCATCACCATCGACGGCACCGTGGCCGAACGCCCCGCGCCCGCATCGTCGCGGATCCTGACGGTCTTCCGTCGCCCCTTGTCGAGCTTTGCCTACAACATCAATAAGCGCAGTGACAATCATCTTGCTGAGCATCTGTTCAAGATGGTAGGCTCTACCTGTGGCGAGCAACGCCAGCCTGCCCAGCGGGCGAAGCGAGCCATGCTGGAGGTGCTGGATTCGCTGCGTGTGCCTCGTGTCGGTTCCGTGTTTAATGACGGCAGCGGCCTGTCGCGCCGGAATCGCACGACGGCGGCAACCCAAGTGGCTATGCTTTCGGCCGCGGCATCGCAACCATGGTTTCCGGCCTTCCGCAGCACGTTGGCCATTGCCGGCGTCGATGGTACCATCCGACGTAGGATGACGGGCAGTCGGGCCCAGGGCAACGTGCACGCCAAGACCGGATCGCTGCGTAACGTGAGTGCCCTTGCAGGCTATGTGACCACGGTAGATAGCGAGGAACTGGTCTTCTCGTTCATCAGCAACGGTCCCGGTGGCAGCGGTTATAAGGTCTCGGAAAACATCGCCTGCATGGCCCTCGCCAACTTCAGTTATGCCTCGCCTGCCGGCGCTGCCTCCGTGCAGACGGGTGGTGCAGCTGATGGAGCTGTTACTGGTGGTGATGCAGAAGACAATGCTCCCCTGCCCGACAAGGCACCGACAACAGCAATGCCTGCACCAACAGCCTCCGCGCCAGCGGTCGTGCGCAAGGCACCTGCACCGCGCGTCGCACCTGCGCGCCAACGTACGACGCGTAACGGACGTCGTACTCTGCGCAAGGCAGGTCGGGTGCGGTCGGTAAAGGCCGCGCGACGTGCAACGTCACAACGGCAGCTACGGGCGACGAAGCAACTGCGCAAACAAGCGCCGAAGCAACGGCAGCGTCGCCGTCGCTAAGAGCAGCCCGAATACGTCGGCGGTAACATCATCCCAGCCGGCAGAGCGGTTCACCACCATGCTCTGATGCCACTCGTCGCTCATGGCAAAGAGCGCCCCCCAGCAAAGAACAATGGCAACGACGCGTCGGTCCGGCCACGCAGGTCTCCATCCAATCAGGCACATGATGATGCTCCATCCGTATCCCAGGAAAGCAATGGCGTGATAGACCTTATCACTCCACGACACACCAAGGTTTGGTGGCGTCAGGGCAGGGATCGACGATAACCAGAAGATCACTGCAGTGCAGATGACAAGGGGCAGCGTTGCACCGACGGCCACAGCCGTCGGCATCGCAACGGATGGGTCAGAGGACGTCGTCAAGGGAATCCAGAAGGTCTGACGCAACGAGTGTTTCCATGGGCTTGCGCGACGCGTAGGCATCGCCTGCGGCCGCATGCAGATAGGCACCCAGGGCGGCGGCCCGCAATGGCTCGAGTCCTTGCGCTAGCAAGCCGGCAATGAAACCCGTCAACACATCGCCGCTGCCGGCCGTAGCCATGCCTGGATTACCGTTCACCGTAAGGAAGGTCGTTGCGCCATCGGTCGTGACGCTGGGCACGTCCTTCACG
>VFFB01000003.1 GCA_018882585.1 Candidatus Kapaibacterium sp. | reverse complement strand
TCGTCGGCAGCGTCTGATTAGTATAAGAGACAGCCAGTACAATGGTCGATCCTCGGGTAGTCGCCGCGCGAATACCATTCGATCCACAGCGGTAGCGGTATCAATGATGACACCAAAAAAGGCTGCCGTGGTGTCGATCTGGACGCGATATACCATTCCGGCTGTGACCGTCGTCCAACGTAACTCGACATTGCTGGCATCGACGGTGGCACCATCGACAGGTGTAAGAAGGTCTACCGGTTCCGCTCCGGATTCTCCACGTGTGGCAAACCAAAGGAAGGACGTCCACTCGCTGGATCCCTGCCTGCCGATGCTTCGCACACGCCAACGATAGAGCCTGCAGGGGTCGAGCGACGGCGTTGACTGCTGGTCGGTCGTAACCGTATCGTCGATGATAGGCTGGCTGGCATCATACGTCAACAGCTGAACATGCGAGCGTATTTCCTTGCCCATTACCCATGCAAGCACCACGGAGTCTGGCGCTACGTCGCCGGTACCCGAGAAGGGTCGACAGAACTGCGGAACCCGTGGCAGGATCGACGCCCGTATACGCGTGGGACGGTAGCTTCGAAGGTCGCCCCGCATGGCCGATACTTCGATTTCGGCGATGATGTCTTCGATGTCGGTGGTGACCACGACCGACGTGTCGGAGGTCGTCACGTCCATGATCGTGCCACCAACGGTATCTCGAATCTGAAGATGATACGCTGCAGCCTCGGCTACGGATGTCCACACGACGCGCAGTCGCTCGGCAGGAACTGTTCGGCCGGCACTAGGTTCAACGATCGTCGGTCTATCGAGTGATGTTCTGAAGCTGGCTATGGCGGACCAGCCCGAGTCTACGCCGGAACCTGCAGCACGTACGCGCCAATGATAGACCCTGGCGGGCTGCAGACCATTGACGAACACGGAGTCGATTGCTGCGCGTCTGTTGGCAGTTGTTCGAAGATTGACCAACGGCGTAGCAAACGTTGAGTCGGTCGCCACCTGGAGATCATACCCAGTTGCACGAAACGCAGCCGTCCATACAAGTAATGCAGGTTGATCTTGCGTCGCCTGACCGTTGAGCGGACGCAGGGGTAAGGGTTTGGTGGAGACGTCATATCCGACACCAATTTCACCGTCGGGGATAAACGAGAGTGTGTGAATATCGGTCGTGGTATCGATGGCGGACTTCACTCGCTTCAGCACGCCGCTTCCATCAAGCGGTCGATGCCATAGCACAGCCCGGCCGGCATCGCGTATCTCGGGAACGCTACGCAGATCGATTCGCATTGTCGCGGAATCGGTGCTCCCCAGGTCATGCCGTATGGTCCAACGTACCGGATCGACAATCGTAGGTGTGTCAGCTTCGAAGGTAGCGCCCAGCGGAGCGTACCTATGTCGCTCGACAGTGATGGACCTAGCGTCAACAATCCGGTGCGACGTAACGGAAACACCGATGGGTACATCGTTTGCACGAAACGTGTGCGAGACCCCGGGGGCCGTCATACGGAATTGTTCGGCCAACATCTTTACAGGATACTTGGACGCACGGAATGCCGCCGTATTCGTTGTCTCGGTATTCTTCAACTCATACACAACGTTGTCGTTGCTGTCGAGTTCGGTAAGGATCACCCTGTCGAAGTTCCTGCCCCAACCGATAAGGGTTCCTTTGTTCGACAAGCGTTCAACAGAGCCCATGCTGCGCACGGCGATGTCTTTGGTTGGACGGTACTGCCACACCCGGCGTATGGTCTTGTTGACCTCGTCAATCTCATACTCAACGGCCCGTGAATACTCTGGCGACTTGAGGTTGCCGTTGTCGAACAGCAACAGGCCTCCGGAGGGTAACCTTGAGATGGAGTGCTGGTGCGAGAACCCCCAATAGCCATTCACCGTGTCGTTCAACCAGCGAAACTGGTTGTGCTTTGAAGACTTACCCCCAAGGCGCCACTTGATAGCGCCGGACGAACGATCGAGTTTGATGACTTCGTCGAAGTGCCTGGCCGAGATCAGCAGGTTTCCATCGTTGTCCTCTACGATACTATTGACGTGAATGTAATCCACGGTACCGCCCTTGAGCTCAATGTCGATGGTAGCATCAAGGATGCTCGTGTGATCCTTCGAATTCCACGACCAAACCACGGTCCCGTCGGGTCGTTGCTCCTCGAGGAGTGCATCACCGACAAGGGCACCAACCTTGCCCCCTTCCACGATGGCAGACATGTCTACGGTTCGTGGTTTTGCGCCCAGCACAAGGTAGTTACCGTTACGGAGGATGCGAAGTTCGTGAAAGTCGGTGCTGCCGGCAACGGAGTTGATCGTATCGATGGGTGTTGAAAACGTCGAATCCATGCGGATATGTCCGACGCGTGGCACAAAGTACGTGAATGTTCCGTCGGCATGGCGTTGCAGGTTGATTGCAGAGGTCGCAGGAATGCGATACACCAGCCATCCTCCGTGGTCCACCAGATTCACATTCGTGTTCAGCGTGGGGGCCATCAGGTAGTAACCTGGTGTAGCATTCCCCCTCACAACAACATCATAGATCCTCGTCTCGGTGCCATCCTGCCCAACTGCATGTTGTGCGGATAGACCAAGTAGGCAGAGGAGTATCGCTATTCCTGTGGTACTGCGTATCATGCAGATGACAACTACGGATAATGAGGAATCGCATGATACGCAGGTTTGCCGTATCAGCCTTGGTTGCATATCTGCTTACCGGGGCAGCTGTTGCAGCCGACACGCTTAAACCCACGTGGAAACGCCTGCCCTTGCCATCGCGCGAGCAGGTGAAAGGCATCGAAGCGTGTCGCGACGGATTGCTGCTTGCAACAGGCGTGGACGTGTATACGGTCCGCAACGATAGTGTGGTACCGGTTCTGGAGGGACTTCGTCACCGCTCAGTCACCGACGTGCTGTATCGCGGATCGATCGTGGACGTTGCGACGTCTACGGGTGGGGTGTTCAGGTCAACGGACGATGGTCTGCGGTGGTCGTCCCACCCATTGCCAAACCGTGAGCAGCATGTGCTGCGCATTATCACGACCGGTGTTCACGATTACGCCCTGATCTCCGGTGGTGCCATGTATCGTCGCAACGGTAGCAATGGCGCATGGAAGCCGGTGATCATCCCCGACACGCTGCCGCCCGTGCGCGACATCGTGGCCCATGGACCAAGCGTTGTTGCCGTGGCCGACAGTGGTCGTGTTCTGCTGTTGGACAAGTCGATGCACTGGTCCATGCTTTCAGTGTTCGCGACATCCCAACGTGCCCTGGTGACGGTACACCGAGGTAGAATTCTTGCAGCCATTGATACCGTCCTGTACGAGGTACCTCCTCAGCCCGGTCGGAAGCCTACCACGTTGACCATTCTGCCGGCAGACAAGTGGACTGCCATATCGGTCGCGGCTGGTAAGGCCATTCTTGCTGGTAAGTCGCGCCGTATCATCGGCGTGGATCTTGCAACCGGTTCTATCGACGAGCTACCTGTACCTGGTACGGCCGAGGACCGGATCGGGTCTGTGTACACGAACGGCATCTCCGTACTTGCAGGCATCGACCGAGGTGGTGGCGGATTGTATACCATGCGTCTTGATGTTCCAACCTGGCAAAGCGTCTCGCTTTCGACGTCGAAGAACACCGACATTATGGTTGGCAGGATCGTTGAACACGACGGTACCGTTGCCGTATGTATGAGCAGGAACGGGTTGCATGTGCTTGACACATCGCTGCGCCGCGCCGAACAGCGCTTTCAGGGTATCAAGGGTTCGGCTGTAGCAACCATACATCAGTTGCCCAAGGGTCACGTTGCGACATCACGTACGTTGGGCGTCTTTGGCATTGATGCGTGTGGCACATCCGTACACAAGCTGACGTCTGACCTGCCCATCGGCGAGGGCTATGCGTCGGTGGTCCTTGATCGCACGCTCTTCGTGTCCGTCGGACGGGTTGGTCTGTGGATGTCGGTCGATGGAGGCCGCCGCTGGCAGCAGCGGCGTTATCCCGACAGTACGGTCTACATTGATCGGATGGACGCACTCGGTACGTCGATCATCGCGTCGTCACGCGATCGAAGTTGGATAAGCACTGATCGGGGAGCATCCTGGCGCCGATTCATGATCGAGAAAGACTCATCCATCCTGCGCTGGACGGCGTCTAAAGGGAACCTTCAACTGCTTGGTACGGCAAACGCCTCGTACGTGAAGCGAGGGTCCAAAGGTCCATGGGTAAGGATCATCACACCATTCTCTGCCGAGACACAGCACCGTTTTGGCAACGCCGTCATCAAGGGATCGACAATTGTTCTTGGGACGAAGGGGGCCGTGCTGTTATCGAGGGATGCTGGTAACACGTGGAAACCAATCGACATTGCCCCAGCGACTTTCGCCACGTACGTTACCATGATCGGCAAGACCATCTATGTTGTGTCCGACAAGGGTGAACTCATGTCGGCGCCGCTACCTGACCTATGATTTGGGCTTGACTCGGTTTACGCTCATCGCGTCATTAAGACGACCGTCGAGTTGTTGCCACAGGCAGATACCGTTGCAAACAGCAGACCGCTCCTGCGCGGCAGATAGCTCCATGCTCCGTTCACGGCGCTTACCTCAGCTCGTTCGACGAGTCGTCCCTGCAGATCGGTTAGCGTGATGTTCACCGTGCTGCCGTCGCATGCGACCTTGCCACGAAGGAGTCCCGACGATGCAGCTTCAACATCGATATCGACCACCGAGACAACCTCGACCTTCTCTGTGGTGAACGTTGCTATGGCCCCGGTGTCGACGGTGATACCGTCCTTGCGTCCGCGTACGCACCAACGGTAGGCTGTACCGGCCTCAAGTCCTGCGTATGGTGCTACTGTATCAGACGTTGTCAGCGTTCGTTCGGGCGAGGTCTGCAATCCTCGATACAGCAGGACGCTGTACGTATCGACCCGACTGTCAGACGTCCAACGGAATACACCTGAGCGCGGCACATCGATAGCGCCACTGAGTGGCTCGAGCGGCACCAGACCGATAACGACCGGCGGTGGTGCCACGGCGATAACAAAGCGGCGTACAGCAGAGAAGTCGCTTTCAAGGCTGCCGGCAAATCCCTTCACGCGCCAGAAGTACTCGCGACCTTCCGCAAGAACAGACGCCGGAACGACCAAGGTTCGTTCCTGATAGTTCGACACTTCGTACAGGATATCGTCCATCGACGCCGATGAACCAAGCTGGACGACCCATTGGACTGCATCCGGCTGGCTCCACGAAAGAATCACGCTGTCGCGAAGAACCGTATCACCGTTACGTGGCATCACAGGCGTGGCAGCAGCCAGAGTGCCGAGCTCGGCAGTCCAGAGGACGCGTTCCGTGGCCCATGGGCCGACGCCGTACCGTCCGATCGCACAGGCAGACCATCGATACCGCATTCCGGGTGTGAGATCCCCCAACACAAGGATCGTCGATTCAATGATAGTGTCGACCGTGACGGAGTCGTGTGTGCCTATTGTCACACGTACGCGATAGCGCGTCGCCTGATCCACGGCACTCCAAGCAAGTCGAACATCACGGTAGGGCGCATTACGTAATGAATCATCCGGCATTTCTAATGTTGGTTTGTCGGGTGACGTAAGAAACGCTGCTCTTGCTGAGAATAAACTGGCCGCAGTATCAGCCAAGGCTCGAACATCCCATACGTACCACGAGTTGGGTTGCAGCGCAGGTGCCAACCAACCGTTGGTCTGCAATGTATCTTCCGTAATCAACGAGTCCGCTGCACCATGGATGAAGAGTCGTACGTGATAAGAGTTTGCATTACCAACCTTCGTCCACGAGAATGTTTGTGTAGGAAGCACGGCGGCCGTGTCGACACTGATCCTTGGAGATAGCGGGCCGGGAGCATCAAGTCGCGTTCGGAAGGACCGAACTTCCGACCATTGACCAGTTTGACCGTTTTCAAGCCGTGTACGTACGCGCCAGTAATACGTTGTGTAGGAATTCAGGAGTCTGTACGTATACGCTTCAGCATTCTGAATAACGGCGTCCAGCACGGTGGTGTTGAAGTTACTTGCCGTGGATATCTGCAGTTGATATCCGTTCGACTGCACGGCGACTGACCAAGCGAATGTGATATCGTTTGCAGGCAGGTGCGTTGCCTTGTGTGCTGGACGGATCGGATAAGGAATCTGGCACGACTCATAGACGGTCAGGTACTCTCCCGTCTTGAATTCACCAGCCGTGAGCGTTTTTGATCTCGCGTCGTACGTCGTCTGCACCTTCGAAAAAGCACCTGTACCGTCTGTGTTGCGGTGGTACAGTACCACAGAGGAAGGATCATCGATTCCCGGAACATTGCCTAAGGTGAACTCCATCGACGCCGTGATCGTGCTCTTTCTATCCGATCGAACCGACCACCGTGATGGAAGTATTCGGCACGGCAACGGTCCGTTGAAGACGGGGCTGACGGGCACATTCCAGTGTCGCTCAACAATAACATTGGTGGGTTGTGTCACGTTGGTAACATCAAACGAAATGTGCGACGTCGAGTCAGGGGAATCCATTTCGATGTGGCCGGGCTGCGACACGTCTTTTTGTGTTCCGGTCATCGAGAAGGGGGCCTTCATCACTCGATAGGAACGAATCTGCTGGGGCTGATCAGAAACAAGTTCAGCTTCGACCGAACCGTCTGGCGCAACCTCTGTGGCTATAACCTTGGTATCGTTCGTTCCCCAGCCAATCAGAATGTTGCCGTTTGGCAATTCCTGAACGCTCCCCATAGATGCAGTAAAGATATCCGGTGTGTGTCGATACTCCCACACCTTGGTGACGGTCATGTTCGTCTGGTCAAGCTGGTACATCACGGCACGTGAAAAGCTGTTCGCTTTCATGTTGCCATTGTCAAACATCACAATGTTTCCATTCGACATGACCTCGACCGAGTGTTGATGCGAGAAGCCTGTAAACCCTGCATTGTCATCGTTGATCCACCTGAAATCATTGCGTCGAGCCTTTTCACCACCAAGCCACCACATCACCGCACCCGTGGCACGATTGATCTTCAGGATTGCATCGAAGTGTCGGACAGACAGAATAAAATTTCCGTCGAGATCTTCCGCGATGCTGTTCGGGTGGGCATAATCAATCGAGGCCTGCGTAAGGTCGTAGTAATCCACTGCATCGGTAACGTTTGTGTGGTCGAGGATGTACCACTGAAAGACTGTATTACCTTGCGGTGTAACCTCACGAATCAAAGAACCCTCAACCCTGGCATTTGTCTTTCCACCGGAAACTATGCCAGACAGATCCATCACCCTTGGGTCAAATCCGAACAGAATGGTGTTCCCGTTCGATAGTGTCCTGCATTCGTGGAAATCCGTATCGTAATCGGGAAGCCTTAACGTGTCCACAACCTCCAAATCAACATTCATTTTCAGCCAGCCTCTGCCAGCATCAATGTAGGTCACCGTGTTGTCGACCTGCCATCGAATGGCTGCAGGTAGGCGGGCGTGTACAGCGTGGGCATTTCGGGCACCGTGGTCAATGAAACCAAGGGAATCAATCGAGTTCGGGGCAATAAGGTAATAGCCTGGAGCCGGGTGCCGGAATGTTGAAAACGAAACCGGAAAAAAGGACGACTGCGCCTGCGCCGACCATGATTCCAGCACAAGCGAACAAAGGGTCGCTACTAAGATCTTGATGTTCATAGGGTTGAATTCCTCGTTCCGGATACGATCACAGATCGCCGGGCTTTGCGTTATTCGGCGAGCCGTCTGCAACGCGACACTGTGTATCAGAACGTCTCAGAATAACAACGTTTTCCACCGTTCGTTACGACATTTGTCATGTTTTTTGACGTTCAACACACGATTACATGGTAATACGGTGTTCGTTCAGCCCCGAATCAGGGCTACCTCACGGCGTAAATACTGTCTGTGTTCGGTGCACACAACGAGGGTCGACCGTGCTTCAGTCGCAACTTTCCGTAGCTTTCCGTCATGCAACGGATCAACAACGGTAATACACAGTGCCGCGTCGTGCTGACCGGTGGACCCGGTGGCGGTAAAACGACCGCTGCCGACCTGTATCGGCGCGAGATTGGCGAGAATGTTGTGATCGTGCCGGAGGCGGCAACGCTGTTGTACGGCGGCGGTTTTCCGCGCGTGGGCCAACCGGATGTGCGCCGTTCGACACAGCATGCCATCTACCACGTGCAGGTCCACCTCGAAGCTGCGCAGGCAGCACAGTATCCGCATCGGGTGCTTATCTGCGACCGCGGAACCGTTGACGGTGCTGCCTATTGGCCTGGCGATCCATATGAGTTTTTCTCGAGTCTGAACACGACGCTCGAGCGTGAACTGATGCGCTATGATGCCATCATCTTTTTCGAGACGGCCGCCGTAGGCGGTATCTCCATCGAGGGCGGCAATCCGATCCGCATCGAGACCATCGAGCAGGCCATAGCGCTCGATAAGCGTCTGCGCGACCTGTGGTCACAGCATCCGAACTTCGTCTTCGTACCTCATAACACGTCGTTCATCAGGAAGATCACCACAGGCCTGGATGCCCTCTCCAAGATCGTAAGCGACTACGCGGGTCTGCGCCCCTGAGCGTTGGCCCCGCCCCTTACCGAACCTTGAACGATGCCATCGTGATGATGGCCAACATGATGGCAATGATGTAGAAGCGCGTAACGATCTTCGATTCGTGCCAACCACTCTTTTCGAAGTGGTGGTGTAAGGGGGCCATGAGGAGCACTCGGCGGCCCTCGCCGAATCGCTTCTTGGTGAGCTTGAACCAGGTGACCTGGATGATGACCGAGACGGTCTCGGCAAAGAAGATTCCGCCGACGATGGGCAGCAGGAATTCCTTCTTGATAAGAACGCAAAGGATGCCGATGGCGCCACCCAGGGCAAGCGACCCGGTGTCTCCCATGAAGACCTGTGCCGGATAGGCATTGTACCATAAGAAGCCCATAGCCGCACCAACAATGGCCGCACAAAAGATGGCCAGCTCGTCGGCACCACGAAGGTGCATGATGTTCAGGTAGTCGGCAAAGAACGCATTGCCGCTGAAGTAGGCGATCACGGCAAGCGTCAGTGCGCTTACGCCGACCGTGCCGATGCATAGTCCGTCGAGACCATCGGTGAGGTTGACGGCGTTCGATGTAGCGGTTATGATGAAGATGACGACAGGTATGAACAACACGCCGAAGTCAAAACTGACGTGCTTGGCAAATGGTACCGTCGTAAGCGTGGCCACCGACGAAAACTCGGGCGAAAACCAATGTGGCGCAAAGTACATCACGCTGCCAACCACCAGGCCCGTGGCCACCTGGCCAACGATCTTGTAGCGTCCAATCAGCCCTTTCCGCATCTTCTTGACGACCTTCAGGTAGTCGTCGAGAAACCCAACTGCGCCAAGAGCTGCCGTGACAAACACCGCAAGAATGACATACATGTTCTGCACGTTGGCCCACAACAGCGTGGGAATAAGCACGGCAGCAAGGACGATCAGACCTCCCATGGTTGGCGTGCCAGCCTTCAGCGAGTGATTGCCCACCTGCTGAAGCTCCGACTTGGCCTGCTCGCCGATCTGCATGCGCTTGAGGGCAGCGATGATGCGAGGGCCGACAACGAGCGAGATCAGCAACGCGAAAATGGCTGCCGCGGCTGCACGGAATGTCACATATCCGAACAGGTTGATACCGGGTATGTCTCCGATTTCCCGTAGCCACCAGGCGAGATGATAGAACATGATCCTGCTCCTCGTGTCGCGTTACTGCGGTGTTGCTAAAGTCTCTATGATACGCTCCATCGTCATCCCTCGCGAACCCTTGACGAGTACTGCGGCGTCAGCGGCTGCATGTTCCTTCAGGGCCTGCGCACAGCCGTGATGCGTCTCGCAGACGACCACGTGGGGTCGATCAAGCATGATGGCTGCACGGCGGAACGCGTCGCCCAAGACGATCACAAGGTCGGCGCACTGGGTTGCCGCATCAAGCATGGCCTGGTGTTCAACGTCTTCGGCGCTGCCAAGCTCGCGCATGTCGCCCAAGACGGCAACGCGCATGCTGGCGGGGTATCGCCGCAGGGTTTCGAGAGCCAGCTTCATCGAGGCAGGATTGGCGTTGTAACAGTCGTTCAGCACGGTGAACCCACCCACGTGTTGCACGACCATCCGTGCATAGCCGTGTCCGGATGAAAGCTCGTAGGTTTCAAGGCCGTGATTTACGACAGGTGCCGGTACACGAAGCGCATAGGCGACGGCCATGGCACAGACGGCATTGCGTGCGGCAGCCAGGCCTGTTGCCTGCATGCGCGCGCGAAGCGTGAAGTCGTTCATCACGAGCGACAGTGTCGGCCGTAGTGCATCGTCGAACTCGACGGTCGGACGTAGGTTGGCCGGCGTATCGAGCGCGAACGTCACGTGCCGCGGATTGTACACAACGTACTTCTGCAGCCGCTCGTCGTCAATGTTGATCAGGGCAAGCCCGCCAACATCGGCTAGCCAGGCAAACAGTGTACACTCCTCATGCTCGACGCCGTCAAGGTCGATCAGTTTTTCGAGATGTTCCTTGTCGATGTTGGTGATCAGTCCGTGTGTCGGCTGCACCATCGCGGTAAGTGTTTCGATCTCGCCAGGCTCATTCGTGCCGATCTCGATCACGGCAACATCATGGTCGGCCGTCAACTGCAGCAGCGTATGCGGTGTGCCGATGCGGTTGTTGTAGTTGGCCTGTGTTTTCAGCACGCTCATCGACTGCGACAGTACGTGTGCCGTCAGATCTTTCGTCGACGTCTTGCCAGCGGCGCCGCCAATAGCTATCACCGGGATCTCGAAACGTTGCCTGTGATACCAACCGAAGCTTCCAAGCAAGTGCAGCGTGTCGTCAACGACAATGCACCGTGCCACAACATCAGCCGGTGCCGTTTCGGCATATGCGCGCTCCACACCACAACACACTGCGCCGTTGGCCAGGGCCTGTTCGACGTGATCGTGTCCGTCGAATCGCTCCCCTCGCAGGGCAATGAAGATGTTGGAAGGGGCAATGCTGCGACTGTCCGTGCTTACGCCGCAGACGGCGATGTCCTGCGGCAGCGACGCTGCCGCCCTGCCGGCGATGGCCAGCAGATCTTGATAGGTAAACGTTGCCGAGTTGGTCACAGGGTGCTCAAAGGTCCGACACAAAAATAGGGCATCGTCATGCCACGCGCTCTGCCGCGCGCAACCGCGCGCTTCGCGCGCGGGGATTCGTCGCGACCTCGGCGGCGCCCGCCTCAATGGCCTTCCGTGTGATGATGCGAAGCGTGTCCTTGTTATCGCGGAAGACGTTCTTCACGATTCGGTCTTCGAGCGAATGATAGCTCATCACCACGATGCGTCCGCCGGGTGCCATCAATGGGATCATGCTCGTAAGCGTCCGCTCCAGCCTGCCAAGCTCGTCGTTCACGGCAATGCGGAGCGCCTGAAAGATCCGCGCCAGGGTCTTGGGCTGATGCTGCGGCGGGATGTGTTGCACGACAAGGTCGCGCATATCGGCCGTGCTGACGAATGGCGCCAGCCGCCGCCGCTGCGCGGCGGCGCGCGCCAGCTTGCGGGACGACGGGTCTTCGCCGTACCCGAAGAAGATGCGTGCAAGCTCGTCTTCCGAAGCCGTGTTCATGATGTCGGCGGCCGTTCTGCCCTCTTGGCCGAACCTCATGTCCAACGGCGCGTTCAAACGGAACGAAAACCCGCGAGCATGGTAATCGAACTGGTACGACGATACACCCAGGTCGAACAGGATGCCATCGACGCGGCCGGCCGTTGCCATGGCGTCAGGCATGGCATCAAAGTTGGCATGCACCAGTGTGATGCGAGGTTCGTCATGGAAGCGCTGTCGGCATCGTTCGATGGCCACATCGTCGGCGTCGAAACTGAACAGACGTCCGCCCGGGCCGAGCGCTGCAAGGATCAGCGACGAATGTCCGCCGCCGCCCAGCGTTGCGTCTGCATACGTACCGTCAGGGCGTATGTGCAGTAGATCCAGACATTCATCGGCCATGACCGGAATGTGATATTCTTCGGGTGACAAGCGTGCCATTGGGAACAAATTGCTCAAATTGTGCCGTACTCTGCGAGGAGCTATGACGGATATCACTGCACTGATACGTCGCGCATCGCTGGTAATTCTCGGTATCGGCACCGCCGCTGCCGTCATTGCCATGTGTCCGACACGACCTGATACGACCGTGCGACGTGGAGCCGAGGTCTACCAGGAATACTGCATTCGCTGCCATGGCGACGCCGGACAAGGCGTTGGCGGAGTTCGTCGCATCAACGACCGTCATCTCTGGAACGGTCCGATCGATTCGGTGATCGTAACACTGGCCTACGGCGCGAAAGCTCGCCGAGACGGTTCCTATCTGGATGACCGTCGGCTTACCATGCCCCCTATCCCTTACGGCGATGCAGATATTGCGGCCGTGACGTCGTATCTGTACGAGACGTTCAAGGGGCGTCGTATCGACGTTGACGCAAACGATGTGCGTGCTGTGAAGGACCGCCATCGGGCGACCCTGCTTGAGCGCATGCGATAGACGACTCCGTTACAGCAACACGTCGAGCGAAGCAACGGCAAGGGGCTCGACGGCCATGAAAGCCTCGGCATATCTCGTGCCGATGCGGCTTCCAAAGTACATTGCCCGCGCCTCGATCTCGTGCAGAAACTCCGGTCTGCTCAGGAACGTCGAAGGTTCGTCGCTCTCGTACAGATCCGGCAGGTAGAACTGCGACGAAAACGCCTTGATCGACGCCATCTTCGCGTCGAATGTATCCGTGATGTCGACATACACATCCGGATTCCGCGGAAAATCATACTGCTGCAAGAAGCACAACATGCGGTGCGGACGATGCGGCTGTTGCTCGACGCCGTCGCGCACGGACGCAACCTTGGCCAGGCCCGCTTTGAACGCAGCGGCGCGTGCCAGTCTGTGTACGGCCTCGTGGTCGGGATGTCGTTCGAACGGTGGGGGAATCAGCATCAGATGCGGTCTGTGTGCTCGGATGGCGCCGACGACCTTCATGATGTGTTCGTCGGTGTGCATGATGGCGCCATCGGTCATGTCGAGGCATTCGCGTACGGTAACGCCAAGGATGGCGGCCGCATCGGCGGCTTCGCGAAGGCGCAGCTCGGGAGTACCGCGCGTGCCAAGTTCGCCGCGGGTACATTCGACAAAGACAACGGTATGTCCGTCCAGCGTGAGCCTGCGGACCGTTCCCGAACAGGCTAGTTCAGCATCGTCGGGGTGGGCCGACACAACCATGACGTTCATGACGGTGCCCCTTCGCCAAGAGCATGGATCTTTTCGACGCGTTGAGCGTGACGGCCGCCTTCGAAGTCGGTCGTAAGGAAGGCCTTCACGATGGCCTTTGCGTCAACCTCCGACACCAGGCGTTGTCCAATAGCAACCATGTTGGCGTCATTGTGCTGTCGGGCAAGCTGGGCCATTTCGACGGTGACGCAATTGGCCGCGCGGATGCCATGTACCTTGTTCGCTGCGATGGAGATGCCGATGCCGGAACCGCAGACCAACACGCCGTAGCGTGCTGTACCGTTGGCAACCAGCCTTGCCGCTGCCACCCCATAGTCGGGATAATCGGCGCGTTCTTCGGAGTGGGTGCCAACGTCGATCACCTCGTGGCCTTCGGCCACGAGCATGGCCTTGAGTGCTTCCTTGTAGGCGAAGCCTGCGTGGTCAGAACCGATGCTGATCGTCATGGATGTACTCCTGTGCTACCGAAGCCCCCTTCACCCCGGGCTGTTGTGTCAAGTGCCGCTACGACGTTCCAGATAACGTGTTCATGTCGAGCAACAACGAATTGGGCGATGCGCATGCCTCGTTCGATCACGAAGGGCTCCGAACCCATGTTGGCAAGGATGATCTTGACCTCGCCACGGTAATCGCTGTCAATGGTACCCGGGGCGTTCAGCGCAAACACGCCGTGCTTTGCGGCCAGGCCGCTGCGCGACCGAACTTGAAGTTCAAAGCCGGCCGGGATGGCCACCTGTAATCCGGTAGGGACCAGGACGATGCTTCCCGGAGCCATTGTGACGTTGGCATCTACGGCCGCATGCGCATCCATGCCGGCTGCACCGGCCGTGGCATACTCCGGCAGGGGCAGGTCGGCTGCATGTGGCATGCGGACGATGTCGATCGAAAGGTCCATGGTTGTATTGGTGATGATCGGTATTCGTTACTTCCGCCCAAAGTCGGCCGGATTTTCGCCCCAGTCCTCGGTATTCCACTTCAGAACAGGATTCGCATAGGCGTTCTTTTTCACCCAGTCTTCGGCACGGGCGATAAGGTCGAACACCACGGCATTACCCGGAGTGCGAACCACGGTCGTTTTGGCAAACTTCCGGCGCACCCATGAGAGCGCTGTTCGAGAGTCGGAGTAGATCGGTACGACCGATCCCTGCTGCTTACACCATCCGAGTGCATGGACGATGGCAAGGAATTCGCCAAGGTTGTTCGACGAATCCTGGAAGGGGCCCATGCGGAAGATCTCGGCGCCCGTGGCAAGATCAACACCCCGGTACTCCATCACGCCCGTCGTCATGTCGCACGCTGCATCGACGGCAATACTTGGAAGGCGCACAGCAGCCGGTAGCGCACGCGGTCCGGCCTTCGGCCGCTTGGAAGTACCGCCTGATGCCGACGAAATGTGCAGTGCAGCCCCGTCGACGAAGGCTGCCTCGGCCTCGGCCTTTGACGGAAACGACTTGTACTTCGCACCCGGCACACCCTGCACCTGTTTGCCGGCAGCATCCCAGGAATCATACACGCCGGGGTTATGTCCGTGCCATACGACGTACCACTTCTTTGCTGCTGCCATGGTTCAAATCTACGGCTCGCACGGCACGTGGTGACGGCGGCGTCACACTTTCCATGCGTTGTGTCACTATCGTGCATGTACGCAAAGACACATGCAGCATCGGTGTTCGGCATTACGGCCGTGCCGGTCGAGATCGAGATACACGCCGAGCAGGGGTTGCCGGGCATGCACATCGTAGGACTCCCCGACAACTCCGTCAGGGAAGCCAAGGAGCGTGTGCAGGCAGCACTCAAGAACACCGGCTTTGATCTGCCACCACGACGCTTCATCATCAACCTGGCTCCGGCTGACGTACGGAAAGAGGGCAGTGCATTCGACATGGCCATTGCCATCGGGCTGCTGATCTCGCTGCAGCGGCTGCCACCCTTGGATGACACGAACACCGTGATCATGGGCGAGCTGGCCTTGGACGGTACCATACGGCCCGTGCATGGACTGCTGCCGGTTGCCATGGCCATGAGGGCGCGCGGTTGTAAACGCCTGCTGGTGCCCGCTCCTAACGCCGCCGAGGCAGCCATCGTCGACGATATCGACGTGGTGCCCATGGAAACGTTGGCCGATGCCGTCGCTCTGCTGAATGGCATGCTGATCCCCACGCCTGTACGTGTTGACGTTGATGCCTTGTTCCGTCGCGAGCGTGACCGGACCGACCTTGACCTGCGGGATGTCAAGGGACAGATGTCCGTCAAGCGGGCACTGGAAGTTGCGGCCGCCGGCGGACACAACATCATCATGATCGGTCCGCCGGGTTCGGGCAAAACGATGATCGCCAAGCGTCTGCCAGGAATCCTCCCCCCGCTTACGCTTGCAGAGTCGCTCGAGACAACGAAGATCCACTCCGTTGCCGGCTTACTGCCGGCGGGACGTCCGCTGGTGACGCAACGCCCCTTTCGAGCACCTCATCACACCATCAGCGATGCGGCATTGGTAGGGGGCGGTGTTGGCATTGTGCGTGCCGGCGAAGTGTCGCTTGCCCACCACGGTGTGTTATTCCTTGACGAGGTACCAGAGTTCCAGCGGAACGTGCTGGAAGTGCTACGGCAACCGCTGGAAGACAAGCGGATATGCATTTCGCGGACGAAGATGACGGTGGAGTTTCCGGCCAACGTCATGCTTGTGTGTTCGATGAATCCATGTCCGTGCGGCCACTATGGAAATCCGCATCAGCAATGTCAGTGCAGGCCCGAAGCCGTGCAGAAGTACATGGCAAAGATCAGTGGCCCCCTGATGGACCGGATCGACATCCACGTCCAGGTGCCGGCTGTCAAGGTTGATGAACTTTCGACGGCACCAACAGGTGAACACTCAGCAAGCATCCGCGCCCGTGTCGAGGCAGCGCGATCGATCCAGCACGAGCGGTTTCGTGGCGCAACGGGCGTGTTCAAGAATGCAGACATGACGTCGAACGACCTGCGCATGCACTGCGTGCTCGACGCCGAGGGGGCGGCACTGCTGCGCCGGGCCATGACGTCGATGGGGTTCTCGGCACGGGCCTACGACCGTATCATCAAGGTGGCTCGTACGATCGCCGACCTTGGAGAGCACGACCATATCACAGCGTCGGACGTTGCCGAAGCCGTGCAGTACCGGAGTCTCGATCGCGCAACATGGGGCCTGTAGGCCGATGCAGTTCATTTTTCGGAGAATGTTCGGGGAACCTGCGACACTACGACAGGCGTTATGCCGTCCTACACGCTAGTCCCCTCCATAGTGTAGAAGAACGTGTCCCCGTTCTTCCACGTCCCACCCCCCAAGCCCCGTCAACCTTTCCAGGCGGGGCTTGTAGTTTTTTATCAACTGGTCAGCGATTGCCAGGTGGGGCGGTCCGCTGGAAAAGTTTGTGTCGTAGGGTGATCAGGCCCGAGGATACCCCCATGAACTGCATGCCCAGGTCAGCTTCGGCCTTGGTGCAGATCAAGCCTCCGCGAAGCGGCCGCCGGGCAGGTAACGCAAGCGACTCGGTCGTGACGTTGTTGATGAGTGTGGTAGGCAGCTTGAAGGTTTCGGCAACGATGCAGGCAAACTCATATCTGCTCAGGTAGTCACGCCCTCCAACGTGATACACCCCGGTCCGCCGCTTTCGGATGATCCGTATGGTTGCCTCGGCGATGTCATCGACGTAGGTCGGATTCGAGTACTGATCGCCGGCGGCGTTCACAGGTTTTCCATGGTCGATCGAATGCAGAACGTAGAGCACGAAGTCCGGGTGGTCGGGGCTCGGACCATAGACCACATTCGTACGGATGATCGTGGCATCAACCCCGCTGCTGGTGACGACGTTCTCACCCGCGAGCTTGGCCTTCCCGTAGTAGCTGATGGGGTTGGGCGTGTCGTCCTCTGCATACGGACCGCGCAGACCATCAAAGATGTAGTCGGTCGAGAAGTGAATCAGATGAGCGTCTGTAGCCCGACAGAATCGGGTGATGTTCTCGACCAGTGTGACGTTAAGGGACCAGCATTCGCTCCGGTCGACCTCGCAGCGATCCACATGGGTCATCGCCGCCAGGTTGACGACGACGTCAGGAAGCGTCGACATCACGATGTCTTTTAGCGTCGCCCGATCGGTGATGTCAGCCTCGATAGACGTGATGCGCGGATCGTCCGAGAGGATGGCATGTCGTGAAACAAGCGTCACATCTGCCTCTGTCTCTTCAAGAATCATCGGAATCAGCGCAGCTGCCGTTCGGCTACCGGCGCCGAGAATGAGAATTTGCATTGGTTCTTGGCACGTGTATGGTCATTCAAGATACACGACGTGTGGCGTTTACCGTGCACGGCATCCCCCTGCGTATTCGCAAGGGTTATACATGTCGGCGTAACTTGCACGTCATGGCACTAGACTCCATCATCGCACCTGTCACGGCCGTTACGGGACGGTTTCGTCGGTTACATCTGTTTCTGCGACGTCTGTACCGCGCCCTTCCGACGTCCATCCGTGGCGAGCGCATGGTGCACGACCACCTCCGGTCGGTGGTGCGTCGTAGGCGTGAGCAGACATTCATGCTGATCGGTGCGAACGACGGAGTGATGGCCGACCACGTCTATGACCATGCAAGTCGATACCGATGGCATGGAGTCGCCGTCGAGCCCGTACCGTCGTTCTTTCGCGCACTTCGTGCGCACTACGCAGGCCTGCCGGTACAGCTGCTTAACATTGCCGTCCACCATCAAGAGCGAGCAATGCGGCTGTACTACATCGATGCCGAAAAGGGACGTCATCTTCCTGCGTGGGCACGAGGTGTTGGGTCCTTCGATCGAAACCAGGTTGTACAGGCAACAGCCGAGCTTCCTGATGCAGCATCATGCATAACGTCGATCGATGTACCATGTAGAACACTCGACGAGATCGTATCCGAAAGCGCCCTTCCAAGGGTCGACATCATCGTTGTCGATGTCGAGGGCTACGACCACGAAGTGGTCAGTCGCATTCGTTTCGACGAATGGAAAACGCACACGGTCGTTTTTGAGTACAAGCATATTCCCACACCCCTCCTTGACGACCTTCTGTCGCTGTTGCAACGCCATGGCTTTTCCGTGCAACGCGACCACGAGGATATCCTGGCGCATCGACTGCTCTAAAGCACTATCGGTATGATGTCGATGAACCTGTTACCGTGCGACGGCATCATGACGATGCACGATATGAACGTAGATGATGCCACGACACTATCGTGGTTCAAAACGTTGTTGCAGGATACTGCCTGGCGCGACGAAACCATCACGATGTTCGGACGTCAGGTGATGCAACCACGAAGAACGGCTCTGTATGGTGACGATGGCTTTACGTATCGCTATTCAGGCCGGACCATGCGTCCTCTGCCGTGGACGCCGACGCTCCTCAAGTTGAAAGATGTCGCCGAACAACATGCTGACACGTCATTCACAACCGTTCTGCTAAACCTGTATAGGAACGGCGCAGACAGCATGGGATGGCATCGCGACAACGAGCGCGAGCTTGGCGTCAACCCCGTCATCGCATCGATAAGTCTTGGCGCGACGCGCATGTTTCAGTGCAAACACCGGTCCGACCCTTCACAGCGTCTGGCACTGCCCCTTCACCATTCCAGCGTACTGGTGATGAAGGGGGCAATGCAGGAACACTGGTATCACCGGGTGCCGAAAGAGCGTGGCGTGGCAGAGCCTAGGATCAACCTGACATTTCGAACTATCGTGGGAACTGGCGGTTTCTGACCGTCGTATTCGCGAGCCGAATGTAACGGACGGTTGCTACATCGGTCGGATGGATGCATGCTATCTTATCGTATCATGCTGTTTCGGTTTGTGTTGCCGCTACGGAGGAATCATGGCCAGATGGTCGTTGTTGCGCATCGCATTCAGCTGTCTGCTGTTCATCCGCGCAAGTCAAGTACATGCACAGGAGGCCGATCCGTCCTTTGCGCCGGCGTTTCGTGAGCACTGTACGCGGAGCTATCCAACAGGTACCACCGACATGTTTGCCTTGGCCGATGGTTCTATTCTACACGTTGGCAGTAACCCTCGCATTGACGGTATGCTTCGCGCGGCGTTACGCACCTTGCCCGACGGTGCTATCGATAGTAGCTGGGGTGCAACCACACTGCAAGGCTGGAGTGCCTCGGCTGCAGCATGGCACGGTGATAACGCTCTTGTCATGTTATATCGCCGAGAGACCGACAACCTGTCTCGTGTAGTTAGGGTGTTTACAGATGGTACGATCGATTCTGCCTTTGCATCGGAACCATTTGGGTCGGGGTATCCAACCTGCCTTAGCGTCGATGACCGGCAGCGCGTTGTTGTTGCTGGTCGTTTTCGCGACGCTCGTACGAGTGCGATGGTTGGTGCGTTACGACTAACGCCCTCAGGTGTCGTCGATGATTCATTCACTGCTCCGACCATCCGGGATCTGTTTATCACTGGCATTACGATGCTTCCTGGTGGCGAGTTCCTCGTCCATGGCTCCTTCAGAGGGCTTGGCGGAACAACGGCAACGAAACTTGCCAAGCTGAGCGTTGCAGGCACCGTCGACACATCGTTCATTCCGGCGATCGACACGGCACATTCCGTCGTTGACGTCCACGTTGTTGGCGATGGCGGATTGCTTGTTGCAACAACAAGCAGCAATACGTCGAACCGTTACACAAGTACGCTGGTTGTGATCAATGCTGACGGCACTGCGCGCACACCTGCGCCGGCATGGGATGTATCCCAGAACATCATTCAAGGTGTCCTTCCGTTAGGTGGCAACACCTACCTTGCATACGGTTCGCGTCTGCTGGCGTATCGGCGCGACCCTGCAGTGTGGTATGCAACGGTGGCAGTTGGTGTGCAGGGTGTGCTTGATCGAACAGTCGGCGAACCGAACCTTGGTCAGATCAATGCCGCGCTACGACAGCATGACGGTGCGATTGTACTGTCTGGCACGTTCGGATTCATCGGGCGTACGCCGCGTCGAGACTACATACGACTTACGCAGTCGTTTGCTCTGGATGACGCTTTTGCCGAGCCGTGTGGCATCGAGGGCACCTTGCAATCAGTGATCATACGCAGTGATGGTACTGTCGTCGCTGGAGGAACCATAGCAGCGGTAGGCAAAACGACCACCGGCCCGGTGGTTGTGATGGCCTCGGATGGTACGTTGTCTCCTATACAGGATCGCTACCAACTTCCTGCCTATTGGTTCGGCAACGTGTATGCTATTGTGCAGGGACACGACAGTCTTGAGCGTGTGTATGCTGTTCTCATGCACAACAACAACGAAACGGATCATGGCGACCTGGTACGACTATTGCCCGACGGCTCCATCGACAGCACGTTCCGGATTCCGAAGGGTCTTGAGTTGGCAGTGAGGCACGCGCGCCCGCTGCCAGATGGCCGTGCATATGTCTCCGGATACTTCACAACGATTGAAGGCGTTGAACAGAAGTACGTAGCGCGTTTGCTTGTGGACGGAAGTTTAGACACCACATTCAAGCTGGCCTCCGGCATTATGACCGACACCACATTGCCTGACGCCTCCGGCGTTGTATCACCGGTACGGGCAATGGAGATCACACCAGATGGCGATCTTGTGGTCGCGGGCCGGATCAATGGCTACGACGGCGTTACCGCTACCAGCATCGTGCGATTGCATCCAAATGGTCAGCGAGATTCAATGTTTGCCCCCAACCTAAAGCTTGTTGGGAGCATGTCCAACGATATCAACCATCTGGTCGTACTTCCGGATGGATCCGCTGTCATTGCTGGATTGTTTTCCCAGGTAAACGACGTCGTGTACTCGAACATCATACGTCTGTCGCGGCAGGGCACCCTCGACCGAGACTTTGCTCCTGACGTCTCTGCAGTGCGTGGTGTTCAGGACATACTCTGTGACACCGACGGTAACATTCTTGTGGCTGGTCAAGGGATATTGCGTGTGCGCTCAGACGGAACAGTTGATGACGTGCTTCTTGCGACAACGAACGGCTACATTACATCCATGTCGTGGCAGGGTGCCAAGAACATTGTGTTCGTCGGCCTGTTCAACCGTGTGGGTCTAACAGAAGTTTCACACATCGCTCGTATCCAAGTGCCGGTCGCCACCTCAGTTCAAGAACCTGATGTTGTTTCTTTGCCACTCATTGCCGTTCCTAATCCTGTTGATGATGAGCTTTGGCTTGATGTGGCACCAGAGGACTACGGCGTTGGCATTGACGTTGTCAACATGAACGGCGTGTCCGTTTGGCGCGACACGGTCGAGACATCTCCGGTGATGGTACCGTTTACGCAGTTGCCGCCGGGCCTGTATGCGATCTGCGTTGGCCGGCGCACAGCCCTGGTGGTTCACAGATAAGGGCACGACACATACGAATAAACAACAAAGGGGTGCCATTCAGGCACCCATTTGTCTGTTCCACCGTCGGATACGACTGACTCTACCTGTGCATTGCTGAAGGTTGTGTAACGCAGAGCAATCCGTTAGGTGTTTTCGTGCGTGCGTGTTACTATGCACGGCACTGCTATGGAGAATCCATGCACCGTTGTTCATTGGTGTTGCGCATTGTAATTGGTTGCATGCTGCTTGCTTGCACGATCCCTACGTATGCACAGGCGGTTGACACGTCCTTTGCGCAGGTGTTTCGTGATCAGTGTGAAGATGAATATCGTAGAACTCCGACGCAGATGTTCGCACTGCCGGATGGTACAACTCTTCACATCTTCCGCGGTGAGATAGCAGAGCCAGCGCTACGGATCTTGCCGGACGGTTCCATTGACAATAGTTGGGGGGCAACCGACGAGCTTGGTTGGCGTAGCGCCATGGCTGCGGCATGGTATAGTGATAGCTCTCTTGTGATCCTGTATCGTCCCAATGGTGGTAATGCATGGTATGTCGCGCGCGTCTTCGTTGACGGTACGATCGACCCAACCTTCTCCAGCATACAGTTTGGCATCGGTGATTATTACAAGGGTGAACCAACGTGCATAGCCGTTGATAATGAGGGGCGCGTTGTTGTAGCAGGCTGCTTCCGCGACGCTCGCACGAACGGCACCACGTGGGTTGGTGCGATGCGCCTGACTGCCGAAGGTGCCATCGACACTACATTCACGCCGCCTGCTGTCAAAAATTACTACGTAACCGGAATCACGATGCTTGCCGACGGCGAGATGCTTTTGCGGGGTTCGTTTACAGGGTTGGGTGGAATCCCGGTGTCGAAACTTGCAAAGGTGCGCGAAAATGGATCCGTCGACACGTCGTTCATTCCGGCAATTGACTCGGCACACGTCGTTGTCGATGTCCGCGTTGTTAGTGGCGGCGAATTGCTTGTGGCGACAAATCAAGCCGTGAACAGTTCGAGTGACTACCTGAGTACGCTGGTGTTGATCAATGCGGACGGCACCGCGCGCGCAGACGCCCCGGTATGGGACGTATCCCAGAGCATCATTCGAGGCATCATGCCGTTAGGTGGCAACAGTTACCTTGCATATGGCTCGCGTAGAGTGCGGCGTTACCCCGACCCTGTTGTATGGTATGCAACGATGGTTGTTGGAGAGCGGGCTGTGCTTGATCAAACCGTGGGCGAACCGAGTTATGGTCAGGTCAGCACTGCCCTACGACTGCGTGACGGTTCGATTGTACTGTCCGGCACGTTCCAATTCATCGGGCGCACGCGACGACATGGCCATGCAAAGTTGAACCCAGACTATACCCTCGATGACGCGTATGCAGCTATGTGCGGTAACGCGGGAACATATGGGTCAGTGACAGTACGTGATGACGGTTCCGTCGTCGCTGGGGGATTGATCTCTTCGATAGACAATGCAACATACGGTCCGGTGGTCATCATGACCTCGGATGGTGCGTTGTCCTCCGTGCAGGACCGCTATCAACTTCCTGCCTACTGGCTTGGCCGTGTGCGTGCTGATGTGCAGGGTCACGACAGTCTTGGGCGAGTCTATGTCCTGAGGTATTACCCGTCTAACAGCACGGATACTGGCGGTCTGGTACGACTGTTCTCAGACGGCTTTGTTGATACCACGTTCCGTATTCCAAAGAGTCTTGCCGCAGCGGTGCACCGTGCGCGGCCCTTGCCGGATGGACGG
Source organism: Candidatus Kapaibacterium sp. (assembly GCA_018882585.1). Taxonomy (GTDB): domain Bacteria; phylum Bacteroidota; class Ignavibacteria; order Kapaibacteriales; family Kapaibacteriaceae; genus ZLKRG46. The sequence goes on along the minus strand of VFFB01000003.1, from coordinate 51,153 downwards.
GTCTATATCTCGGGGCACTTTACTTCCGTTGGCGATGTCGAACAAAAGTACCTGGCCAGATTGCTATCGGATGGAAGTCTTGACACAACCTTTCGGCTTGGCCTGGGAATCAATGCGTATAGCAAATCTCCTGCGGATTACCCAGTCGCACCAATAAAGGCGATGGAGCTGACGGCGAATGCCGACCTGATCATCGCCGGACGTATAAGTGGCTACGATGGCGTTCAGGTTTATGACGTGGTGCGCCTGAAGCCGAACGGGTCGCGTGACGAGAGGTTTAACTCTATCATGTTCCTGCGTGGAACCAGCGGTACGGATATCACTGACGTCGTCACGTTCGCCGATGGGTCGGTCATTATTGCTGGTCAGTTTTCGGAAGTGTGCGAAGTGATAAACGGTCGCTACAAATCAGTGGTAAACACGAGTATCACACGGCTTTTGCGTTCGGGAAGAGTTGACCCCAGCTATGCTCCTTACCTCACGAGGTATGGCAATAGATTCCTGGGCGCCAACAACGGCGACCTCTATGTGAGTCGTGGCACAGCGATCATGCGTGTGCGTTCGGACGGAAGTGTCGACAAGGACACTCTCGTGACAACAAACAGAGGAATCTCGGCAATGGCATGGCAAGGAAGCCGAGACATTGTGCTCGTTGGGGAATTCACCCGAGTAGGTTCAACTAATGTGTCGAACATTGCCCGCGTTCGCATTGTATCTACGACAGGAGTCGGCGATATAGACGATGCGGCGGCTTCTCTTGTTCCGTTTCCAAATCCAGTTGAAGATGTACTCAAGATCGATGTATCGCCAGAGGATTATGGCCTTGCCGTTGACGTAGTCAACATGAACGGCATACCAGTCTGGCGCGACACGGTCGAGATATCTCCGGTGATGGTACCGTTTACGCAGTTGCCGCCGGGCCTGTATGCTATCCGCGTTGGCCGGCGCACAGCCCTAGTGGTTCACAGATAAGGGCACGACACATACGAACAAACAACAAAGGGGTGCCATTCAGGCACCCCTTTGTCTGTTCCACCGTCGGGGAAGTCGTGGGGCCGACAGCAGAGTCATTCGTTTGATTGTTGCCGCGATTCATGAGATGCTAATGCCTGCCGGATGCTTGCGTTCACCTCGTTGATCTGCTCGGCCACGGCCATCATCACGGCCACGTTACGGTTCACTTTGATAGCCTGGTACACGGAGCGACGTCCTCCTTTGTAGTTGAACTGCTCGGCCACCTTTGTAAGGATGCCACGAAACGGTGCGCGCTTGAATGGCGTCGAGTCGATCAGCCGACACAACTCCTCAAAAGCTATCTCGTTTGGTAACGTCACGTGCGTGCGTAGTTTCGTTGACAAACCGTTGACAAACCGTTGACATGCGTATATCGTATGCAACACATCGAACTTGGCACAACTGGCAACCATGACCGTCCTTCCTAGGTTTCTGACTGCATTGGTCACCTATCGCCAATCGATGCGTCAAATATAGTTAACCGTTGACGCGCCGTGCGCTACGAGTCGGACAAAACATTACATGCACCTACGAAGCGACGAATTGGCGTGATACGAACTGATGTAAATGGTCGGCTTCGCGAAGTGCGGGATGTTCTCGGACTTACGAACGCCGATATCGCAAGAGGCAGCGGACTTACGCGTGCCTACATATCACGTGTCGTCAATGACCAGACCAACTTGGGACTGGACCTGCTGATCTTTCTATCGAAGGAGCATGCCGTTTCGTCCGATTGGCTATTGACCGGTAAGGGGACGATGTTTCAGCAGCGTGCAATGACCAGCGTAGACATGGAGGCGCTGCATTCCGAATTGCGTCAGCTGCGCGATATCGTGGAGCGATACGTCGCTGAACCGACAAAACGCACGAGCTGATGTTCGCAGCTCATAACCCTATTGCGCCTTGATAGAGCCTCTAAGTGCCCCTAACGGGTTCTACTTAGCATCTCTGTGCAGGCGGTATCCGATGCCGTTGACCGTAAGAACGTACTTGGGATGGGCCGGGTCATCTTCGATCTTGCGACGAAGTGCGACGATATAGTTGTCGACTGTACGTGTGACAGGGAGAGACTCGTAGCCCCAAACTCGTGCCAGTAGGGCTTGACGGCGGACCGGTGCACCTTTTTCGGCGAGCAGTGCCCTGAGGATGCCGAATTCCTTGTCGCTGAGCTCTATGTGCTGGCCATCCCTCTGGACCGTACGCGTGTGCAGATCAACAACCACGTCTCCGAAAGAGATCCTGTCATTTGGGATCGACTCATGGTTATGTCTTCGGAGCAGCGCCTGTACCTTGACCAAAGCCAGACTCAATGGGAACGGTTTCGTCCAGTAATCATCAACACCGTAGGTGTATCCCTCAAGCTGCGAATCGAGGTCTGCCCTACCTGTCAGCAACACAATCGGAACGTCGGGTCGTTGAGCGCGTAGCCGTGTACAGAATGCAACTCCATCCGTCCCGGGAAGTGACCAGTCGACAATTGCGAGGTCAAAGTGACTGATGTCGGCCACCTCTGCAGCTTCCTCAGCCGAACCGGCCTCGATCACTCGATGACCATGATGACGAAAGTAGTCGGCATACGAGCGTCGCATGCGTTCATCGTCCTCAATGATCAACAGCGTGTAGTCTCGCTCAGTGGGACGGTGGAGATTGTCCTGACTCATGTGCAGCCCATGTTATTGAATAACTGGTCGTACATCAATCGACATGCGGATCATACATCCACATTGATGCGTAAATGTACGGCATTTCATTTACATTTGCATGACAACGCGTGGCATATTCGTCGCAACTTCATGACGCGATGTTGGGCGCACAAGGATACCCTCACCATGGACAAGTTCGTGGATAGTATGGTCAACAATGGACAATTCACCATGCACTCGGGAACATGTGACGTTCGATACCTTTGTGCACCATGGATTACAACGTACATAACGTGCCCATAGGTATTGCCCATCTTACCGATGGTCACATCCGGTACATGAATGAAGCGTTCAAGGAGCTGAACCGCCTTGATAACGCGGACGTATCCGCTGCTTCCTGGTTATCAATCGCGACGTCTACTGGCCAACAACGAATTGTTGATGTACTACAAGAACTAACAACAAGCGGCGCGCACTGGACGGGAAGAATCAGAACAGCAGGTGGTACCAGTCAGGCACAGCTGAATTGTTCGATCTCCCGAATTGGTGAACATGAGTATCTGATGACCGTATCGCGTGCAGCGGATGTGTGGCCACACAGTTTTGTGTTTGCCAACGCAGAGGAATGGACTTGCATGAAGGATCTTCTGCTTGGGTCGGTCGATGCGCTATGGCGATGGGATCTTACTACCGATCGACTGCATATCGAGGGAGATCTCTTGCAAGAGTTTGGAGTTCCCGGCGACCGCTATGAATTGCCTATGGAGCAATTCGTAGAGCGTATCGACACAGAAGACCTGCGATCGGCTGAAGCAGCATACGAGCGAATGCTTCGCAACGAAGAACAGTATTTTGAGTCGGTTGTTCGACTCCGCCACGATGATGGGCACTACCTTCTTTTTGACGTGAAAGGTCGCTTTGTTGCGTGGAAAGATGGCGGCCAGACCGCTGTAATGGCGGGCACGGCAGTACGGCATGAAACTACAACACACCGGCATCAGACTGACGATTCCAAGGGGCTGCTTGAGCTTATCGCAGATGCACAAGCAACCTTTATTTCAACAGGTGAGATTGTACCATCGGTCGGCCGACTGCTTCGAGCTGCGGTGCAACATACCGCAGCAGACGTTGGAATACTGCTTGAATGTACATCGTCAGACCTAGGCACATGCACGTATCGTGAACTCGTCAGAAGTCTACGGTGTGATAATCAGGCAACGAGTGTCGCCGTTGAGGCATGGTATGACCTTCCGATATCGTTTCTGCAGAAAGACTCGAACAAACGTATCGTCAACAACGTCGATGCCGAGACGTCGCTTGTCGTACATCGTTTGATGTCTGACACATCTACCGCGTGCACATTTCAGTCGACACCCTTGTTCGGAACAATGGGATGCGTCGGCGTAATGATCCTGATCTCGTATCAGGAAGACGACACTCCAGAACCGGCAACTATCGGTCTGCAGGCCCTATCGGCTACAATGGCAGCTATGCTTGATGTAGCTCGGCGAAAAGATGGTGCGACATCAACCCATCCTCGTTTGACGCCGGGTCCGACATCAAAGTTAGATACTCACTCAGGCCTGGCGCTGAACAATGCGTTGGCAAGTATCTCGCATGACCTTCGACAGCCACTGGCGGCAATGTTGAGTATCACCGAAACCATGTCCGCCGGTGTGTATGGTCCATTGTCGAGTGAACAAACGAATCATCTTGGTGCGATCCACGATGATGGAATGTACATGTCATCACTGATTGACGACCTGTTGGATGTAACAAAGGCGCGTCAGCACGAACTGACGATTCAGTTACAGCAATGCGACGTCGTGTCGGTACTTGCTGATTCGCTCGAGGTATTGCGGCCGCTTGCTGAAACGAAGCACCAGGTGCTGCACTTCGCGTCGTCAGTCCCGTCTGGTACCATGGTACAAGCGGACCCGAGGCGTTTGAAGCAGATCGTCCTGAATATCGTAGGAAATGCAATCCGGTTCACCCCAACCTGGGGTGAGATCAGCGTTGACGTCTGCTATCCACCAGATGGCAGTTGCGTCGACGTGCGCGTGCGAGATACTGGAATTGGTGTCGAGGCAAAGGCATTACCCGAGATGTTTGACGCGTTTGGTCAACAAGCAGCAGCACCGCGTGATCCAAACACGTCTACAGGGTTGGGATTGTCGATCGCACAGCATCTTGTTGATATGCACGGTGGTGTGATCGAGGTGGATAGCACCCCTGGTGTTGGCACAACATTCACAATCAGTTTGCCGATACCCGAACCAAGGAACTCTCGCCCCGTACCATCCATCGATGACGACGATGGTGCCACCGAGGTTGCGAGTCGTCCCGTTGAAATTATTCTTATCGACGGCAATACGCTTCGTCGATCGCGCCTGGAGGCGGCGCTGCAGCAAGATGGACACGGAGTTCGGTCGTATGCTTCCTTTGAAGAGGCACTCAACCTTCGACCAGACGATGATCCACACCTAGTGGTTGTCAATATCCATCGAGTCGACGAAACGGCTCTTGAACTCATTCGTCAACTTCGAACGATGTTCACCACGACGGATCATAAGCTGGCCATCTTGGTTCTCTCCGGCATGGTTATGCCCGGCGACGTCCATATCGTACGTGAAGCAGGTGCGGCGAACCTTCTTTCCGTATCAGCATCCACAAGCGAGGTTCGACGTACGGCTGCTGCGATCCGTTCTGCGCGTGCGACGGCCACGTCAGACTGAAGCATCGGCGCAGGGTGTTACAACGTATGTCTTTGTCGACCCTACGCCGCAATCAGTACTGGCAATCCAGAGCTTGCACGCCGTAGACCACTCACAGGCAGCACATTAGTCAAGAATGCGGAGCTGTACGATTCGACTCAGAAAGCGATTCTCGGGACGATTATAGTCCGTTACTCCAACAGGCAACTCAGAACTGCCTTTGCCGACCACCGATGTAACAGACACGTCTGTACGAAGCTTACGAGCAATGTCGGCGACCGTCTCGGCACGGCGTTGTGAAAGCCTGAGGTTGGCATCGCGCTCACCAAGGTCATCGGAATATCCGATGATCTCAACCTTGTCGCCTTTATCAAGTCGATCCATGAAGTTCTTCAACAGTCCTTGGTCACGGTCACTGATGGATGAACTACGAATATCAAACGTAGCGAGCGATAGACGCTTGATCTTCTGCCGATTCTGATTCAGAACAGTCGGCATCTGAATAGCCGTGATCAGGGTGTCCTGTTGTTCAGTGATCAACGTCAATGTCACGACAACCGGTGCATCTCGATTTCGATAGATCCTCGTGGCCTCGACGGCGGGAGAGAGATCAAGGTCGGAGAATATTCCTGTTCCTTCACGACTCCAAAGAATCTGGTTTTCGCGTTCAAACTTATATGCCCATTGCTTGATGGCTACGTCGGTAAGTGATAAACCATCGAGCTTCACTTGGTTGATGGCGGGAACGAGCGAGGTAGATTGATCCATACGAAGAATCGGAAGGTAGAGCGAGGGCGACGTCGAGCTGATCGTTACCCGGCGACGCTCTTCCTGAGCTTTCGGGGACTGACTTGTACTGACGACCTCCGGCTGACAATCCGTTGGATTCCATTCGACAGATACAAGGTTGGAATCGATGCCCCATACATAAACCAGATACGAGCGAACGCTAATGGCCCGACGAAGTGACAGCTCGCAATCTGCACTGTCGGAAACGGCGTCAATGTAGCCTCGGATCGTAATCGGTGCATTCGTGCTCTTGACGCGGCTACCGATCACGTTAAGTACGTCGTGATACACTGCGTCTTGAGCAGTAGCCTCGTCGGTCTCGCGGTACAAACTGATGTCACTGGTGCGAAGCTGACGATATCGTGACGGAATCGTTGCTGATAACGAGTCAAAGAAGATGGTGGGCAGCACCATGTAGATCGACTCAGATCGGTTGACGTTGATGTCAAAACGCAGCTTGCTGAGTGGACTCGATGTATCTAGTTTCTCGACGTTCAGGGTGTCGATGACAACGGGTCCTTCTAGCTTCGCTTTTCCGCTTACACGCCGCCAAACCATCTTGTCTTCTTTGTTCCCTCGACCCATTGTCGATACGATCTCGGTAGAACGGATCTCGCGAACAAGCGTATCCGTTCGAAACATGGTTTCGGTGGTCGTACGGAAATATCCTTCACGAGTCGTATCGAGCACAAATCGTTTTGCACCTTGCACAACGTAGTCATCGTCGGTGGGACCGGTTCGACGTACCATGATAGTGTCGATCTTAAAGACTTCACGTCGTTCATCCACCGTGTCTGGCAAATCATCGACGTTAATCCGAAGCGTCGCTCCAAGGGTTGCTCGAAGATCAGACCAGGTTGTTCCTGCACGGATCGACATCGGAGAGTATGCGATGTTGAAGGCTGGCGTGATAACGCCAAGAGGCTCCAACGATACGTCCCGACCAACACCTGCGCGCAGTCCGACACGAACGACGGCAGCATCAGGAATCGGAGCCTCGGGAACGGTGATGTCTACGGTGCTTCCGTTTGGATACGTGATACCGGCCGGAGAGCGTATGGTTGCCGTTTGGGACCACGTTGGTGATTCTGCGGCAATGGAGACGAAGGGCATGGCCCAGAAACGCCAGTACTCCATTCGCATCTGAACACCGCCGGCAACATCAATCGACATGCCTTTGCTTTCAAGGGTCAGATCCCGGACGAGAGGAACAACATTGTTGTTTGCATCGCGCACACGGGCCGACTCGTCGGTAACGGTTTGTGAGCCTGACCACAAGTCAAGACCAACCATTCCTAACCACCAATAGGTTGTGTCTATCTCCTGCTCAAAGCCCAGGCTCAAACCGAATGACGTACCTAGGCCACCTTGAAACGGCTTGCAGTTGCCGTCGTCCAGACACCGAAGGTCAGACGCAAGATGCAGGCCAAGACCACCCCTTGCATCGATGAGGATCGATTGTTTCGTTGTGTCAAACACAAAAACCTTGCCGCCACGCAGAACGGTCGTCTGGGCCACAAGGGAACCGCATGCAGACAGAAACAGCATGAAGATCGTGATACGAAATCTCATTGGCTGCCCCCGGCTACCGGTACCGTCATGGATCCATGCACGCTAACAGCATGAATGTAGGTCCATGAACCATCGGCGATCACGATCTGCACGGTACGGTTGGCCTCTGACCGACTTATGAGGTGCGAGGATAGAACTCGACCAAGCATGTCAACGGCAAGTACGTTGACATCAACATCCGACGTTCCGACATCGACCAAGACAAGGTCGCCGCCCCCTCCGCGAACATTGATGACGGGAGAGAGAGGACGCTGGATGGTGGAGAGTTCACACCCGTATGGTGCGATGGGCACGTCCAGCAGATTGGAGGGCGTGGGTAGCGCGAAGCACGGATTAGATCCGCGTACGGAGTCTATTGAGATCGCCGTGGTGAGCGTCGTGCCCGTAAGTACCGTAAGATCCTGCTGCAGGAAAGGCTCGACCGTGCCATCGGCACAGTCGGAAAGCACGTAGGTTACCAAGCCCGCGGCGTCGTTCACAACAATGTTGCTCACGTAGCAGGTGGCTTGTGCTGATCGGATCTGTAGCAGATCGGGGTCCACCCGAACCGTCAGCCACACGGTATCATTCCACCGGAACCTCCTGAGACCAGACGCGTCGGTTCCGACAAGCAAGAATGACGCGTTATCGCCGGATCGCAGTTGAGCATTGCCCGATGACATCGACATTGCAACAGCCACATCCTTGGGCCCGTAGTCAACGACGGCATTTATCGTGTCGATCCAACGGCAGTCATCCTTGACGATGATTGGACAATTCAACATCCGTGCCGGGCCTGCACTTGCTAGGGTGACGGCGATTCTAGCCGTTGTACTTGCTGGGATCGTCACGTCCGGCTCGGGTACAACGAACTCGCTGCTGAGAGGCTCAAGGCGGTACTTTCGAGGGACGTTTTGGGCATTCGTAACCTCAACAAACAAGTTGGGCGCGTTCGGACATAACGAGACCGTATCACCAATGGAGATCGCCGGCCCACGAGGGTCGGCCGGCTCGATAAGAATCGACGAATTCGCCGAACACTCAAAGAGTGTGACTCGTACCGAGTACGTTCCCGGCTGATCCACCCAGATGGTATCAGTGGTTTCACCGGTCGACCATAGGTAGGTCTGAAACTTACCGGCCGTCGTCAAACGCGTCGAGTCGCCGGCACAGATCGCCTGTCCGTCAATGGCAATCACTTCTGGCGCGGCAAGTCCATCGTCGATGGTGATCGTGTCTGATTTGACACAGCCGTTAGGGTAGACGACCAAGCCGACATATGTTCCCGGAACATTCACGGTAATGCGCTTCGATGAGCCAACTACCGTGTCGTTTCTTGTCCAGGTGTACGACGGCGCGTCGTTGATAAACTCCATGTCGAGTGTTTCGCCACGGCAAATCGACTTGCGTCCATCAACGCTTCGCACGCTGATCTTTGGCGCTGGTAACACGTCGACAGTAATGCGGCGGCGTACTGCACATGCTCCCTCGATCGAGGCAACGAGTTGGAGTTTCGTATTCTCACGCACAACGAGTCGATTTGATCTCGCGCCATTACTCCATTCGACTCGTGTAAATCCGTTAGGGATGATGAACACTGCCGAATCCCCTTCACAAATGCGAACGGCGGTGTCGATTTCCAAAGGAATTGGCTTTGCAAACACCACGCGAACGCGCGCAATGGAGATGCAGGCGTTCGAATCTCCGCCGACACGTACCCGAACATTATAGGTTCCGGAATCACGTACGACGATTTTTTGAGTGGTCTGGGGAAGTTGTACAGAATCTCTGAACCACCTGTATGAACTTAGCGGTGGCTGTGCCTCTAAAACCACCGAGTCGCCGTCACAAATCGATATCTCCTGATTGGCACCGTTGATCTTTGCTGTGTTATCGAACACTCGATTGACGCGAAACAGTACCGTGTCGGTACAGCCCAGCTGCGTTGCAGCAATACAGGTGTAGAAATCAGCCGAGTCGATGCTGACGGTATCTAGTACACTTGCAAGTTTGGTCTGTTTCTGACCGGTGCTGATGTACCATCTATACGACGCCATTCCCGGCCTGACCCGCAAGATCTCACGGCGGCCAAGGCAAAGATTGAAGGCTGTATCGTTTCCTACAACCGGGCGATCCTCGTACTGAACCTGAATACCCGGAAGCGTGATGGCGCAGCCATTGTTATCTCGTACGGTAACAGTGTACAGTCCGCCCTGACGAGCCGTCGTGTTGCGGTTTGCCGACCCGTCGGACCACTGGTATGAAGTCCACCCGCCAGGCGCGGTCAGGATCACAGGGATGTCGCCGCACACCACTGCACTGCCCGGACTCCGCACGATATCAATGGGCTTTCGTGTTACGACAGGCTCAGGTTCGATCAGTGGTCGCGCTCGCACCCAGTCAACAGCAAATGAGCCGGCGGACGCAGGAAGATTCGCTACGCCGAACGTCACCCAGGGATTTCCAGCCTCGGTCCGCTTCGCCCGCAAGCTGTGTTGATTTGACTTGTTGCCTACGCTGTATCGAGCAACTGTCACAGAGTCGGATTTGACACGAATCGTGTACCGCACGGTGTCGTTGACGTTCCACGTATTCTGGTCGGCACCAAGGTTGGTTGGTGTTCCGTTCGTCAGCCTGTACAAGTCGGGATCACTCGACGTTGCACGAGCATCGTGTTGTACGACATAGCCATTGCCGCACGTATCATCTTGGCCGAAGAAGGCAAACAGACCACCACCGGCACGCGTGGCCCGCATACTAGCCTCGATTATCATACCACTTCCGAATGGAGGCGGAGTTCCTGACCACGTTGTGAACGGCCCCGCTGCTGACGTCGCATTCGTTGGCGTGATGCGCTCTTGAAACACACCGAACGTGTTCGGTCCACTCGACCGGGACACCAACTGTGCGGGATCGCGCAACACCTTGAGCGTGATCGTTGATGATCGCTTTAGCGTGTCAACTCGAACCCAAAGCACAAGGCTGTCCGTGCCAACGGTCCACGGCTCTGCGTAAAACGGCAACTGAATGTCAGTATCGCAACGCCTAACCTGCAGCTGATTGACATTAACGCTGTTGCGTATGTCAAGGCGAACGACCGCCCCTGCAAAGTCCCGACCTTGACGGTTGCTGACATCAAATAAATCGACCAGTTGCTGTGCCGATACTACTGATCCCATCAGCAGTGCTATGGCTACAGCCAGAATGCGTCCCATGCTAAGCTCCCATGCAAGCGGCTCAAAAATAGGCAATACATGAACGCTGTCGGGCCTTGGCATTGCAATGCAGACGTCGTGAATTACGAGTTCTAACGTACTTCGGCGGGCTCCTCCCTACCTCATCTTTGTGGCCCCGGAGGGGTTCCGGTTTCATCCAACAGATGGCACGTATCATGAACAAGAATCAACATTCACCAAAGCCAAGGGGGTGGCTGCGGTGGTTCGTCGGGGCACTGTCAGTGATGGCAGTGCCCTTGTACGGGCAAGAGGCTGTATCTCGACAAGTGGTTGCAGCCGGAGGTACACAGGCAGCGCAGGCAGGTACTGCTTATCTGTCAACAACGATTGGTCAGGTTATTGCCGGACCCGTTCGCATCCAGGCTTCAGAGCAGCTGCACCAAGGATTCTGGCTGCCCATCGAGGTCCCGACAAGCGTCCGCCCCGAGTCTGCCGGTACCGAACCATCGTCCACCGTGAACTTCCCCAACCCATTCTCGACAGCAACGGCCATCAGGATCGACGCACCAGTCGCTGGACCCGTTACCATCCGAATCAGGGATATGGTAGGGGGCCTCGTCCGAACACTGACGTCGACCGTACAGACGGGAGAGCAAGCGATGATCACGTTTGATGGAACAACGGACACCGGCGTTCTGCTGGCATCGGGAACGTACTTCTACGAGGTAGTCGCAAGGTCGGCAAGTGGCGAGCGAATGCGACTTGTGAACCGGATGGACATTGTGAGGTGAAACGCCGGCCAACCGTAACGTCCGCTGGTCATGCTGGGCTCGCGCCTGATTCCACAGTACTCGCCTTGACGGCTGTCACGTGCCGTCGGAGCTCACAACCATGCTACAATCCATTCTTGAGGGGTCTTTCCACATGAAACATGTTGTCCACACCATATGCGCCATAGCCTGCATGCTGGTATGCGGTATCGCGTCACTGTCAGCACAAAGCGTGAACCGCGTGATATCGTACCAGGGCCTGATCACGCAGGCCGACGGTACGCCACTGCCTGACGGTCAGTATCGCATGGTGATACGTCTATTCGATAGTCCTACGATCGGCACCCTTGTCTTTACGGAGACGCAGGACGTGACCGTGACGAAAGGTCTGTTCACGATCCTGATCGGCCAAGTTGAAGGCGCGGAAATGGCAGCGGTCGATTTCAACCGTCCGCTGTGGCTCGAGACTGCGATCGAGGGCAGTACTCCGTTCCAGCCAAGAACACGCATGGCCGTTGTTCCCAATGCCATCGTCGCGGAGCGGGCACTCGTTGCCGACGCACTCAATCCCGAATTCAACGATCTTGTCAGGTCACTCAATGGCGGCAAGGGTAGCATGGTCATCAAGGGTACGAACGGAATCTCGGTCAGCCGTATCCAGGATACCATCCGTATCACGGGACCGGTGCAGAACGGTGATGGGACGGGCGTCGAGACGATCTCGTCGAACGATGGCTCGATCTCCATTTCGAATCCGGCCGGACCGGATGCCATCATCCGCGTTGCCGATGGCGGAATAACATCGTCCAAGCTTGCCAGTGGCAGTGTCACGGGTATCAAGATCGCCGACGGTGCCGTCACTGGATCGAAGATCGCCGATGGTGTGATCACTTCGGCCAAGATCGCCGCAGGCGTCATCCCGACGTCGTTGCCTCCGAACGGCAATGCAAACGGCGACCTCACGGGTACATACCCTTCCCCCTTGGTGCGGGCCGGCTCGATCACCACCGACAAACTGGCAAACAGTGCTGTGGTCGAAGGGAAGATCGCTGACGGAGCCGTAACGTCTGCCAAGATCCCGGCAGGCGGCATCACGACGTCGCGAATTGCCGATGGTGCTGTGACTTCACTAAAACTGCAACCCACCGGCGTGACGCCGGGCACATACGGCGATTACAACAAGGTGGTGCAGATGACGGTGGATACGGGCGGCCGGATCATCTCGGCGCGCAACGTGACGCTCACAGGAATTCAGCCTGGCGGCCCCGCCAGCGGCGACCTGACGGGAATCTATCCGTTTCCGCAGATCGATCGCAATGTGGCCGGTACGAATATCATTGCTGCAATCAACGATAACATGAATCCGCTGCTCTGGGTCGACGGTATGAAGGTCGAACCACTGGCAGATATTCAGTTGTCGGACGTCAGCATGTCGGGCCGACTTGACTCAGCCAACCTTCAGATCAAACAAGGGGCCGTTGGCCCCATCGAACTCGCGGATATTGCCGGCCTGCCTACCGGACCTCAAGGTTCAGGCACGTTGATTCCGGTCATCACGGTCGACGGTGACGGCCGTGTGCAGAACCTGTCAACGACGGTCATCACCGGCGCGCCTCCGGTCGGCGCTGCCGGTGGAGACCTGGCCGGCACATATCCCAATCCGACCATCAACCCGACGTCGGGCAACAACATCATCAACGCCGTGAACAACGGCGGCACTGCTGCCCGCATCAATACGGCCCGAGTGAACGATCCCGTGACGTCTGGCGCCTCCGACATCACGTCGTCCGGCAGCCTTGCCGCACAAAACCTGCAGATCAATGTCGGTGTCGTTGGGACAACCGAACTTGCCAACCTGCATGCCAGCACGATCGGACCCATCGGATCGAGCACAGCCACACCGGTCGTTACGATCGACGTCGATGGCCGCATCACCAACCTTACAAGCGCCACGATCACAGGTGTAACACCCGGAGGAACCGCCGGCGGAGACTTGGCCGGAACGTATCCGAATCCGACGATCAGCACGTCGGCCACAACGGGAAGTCGTATCGTTGACGCCGTACGTGTTGACTATTTCGCTGGAGATGTCGATATCAATACGCCCAACAATGTTGTCGTGTTGGATCCCAGCGGCAATCTTCCCACGGTGTATGAGCAGGCGTTCCATGACGGCAACGTGACAACTCCGTACATCAGTTTTCTTCAGCCCCCAGCAACAACAACCTCTACGCGCGTTTGGACGCTGCCCGATGCAACGGGTACCGTGGTCGTGGCACCTTCCGTCGGCACCACGAATCGTTTGACGCGCTTCAATGCCCATAGCTCCATCGTGGATGGCTCCATTGATGACAATGGCTCGGGTACGCTCAGCCGTGCAGGAAACGTGGCCATCAACGTGGGTACCGGACACTCGCTTTCGACCAACGGAACACTCATTGCATCCGAGGGTTTGAGCGTGGCCGCGGGGGGCGCATCCGTCACAGGTCCGGTATCACTCACCGGAGCAGTTACAATCAATGGTGAACTGTCCGTGCACGGTGCACAGAATATGCATGCGTTAATCGGGTCGGCGCCGCTGTTTCCGGGAACGCAGGACCATGTGGTGATCGTGACGGCACATTCGGCCATCGATGTCTACTTGCCTCCGGCGCCGGCTGCGGGCAGAGTTTACACGATTCGGAATGCGGCAACTGGCGTCTCGATCATTGCTGCCGGCGGAGCTGATACGATCGAAGCCGTGCCGACCGTCAATCTTGCCGCCGGGTCCACTGTTCGTCTGCTCTACGATGGTGCCGGTACGTGGTACAACATCGGCAACTGATCGCCAGAGTACCAAAAACGCATCGCTTCGCACATGAACAACGGGGTCGCCATCGGCGACCCCGTTTCGTTTCTGCCTTCTCGTGTAACAATTGCATCTTGAACGGATTCTTGCACTCGTATGTCAATCCGTTTTCTGCTGGTTTCGATCATCATCTGCATGATGCAGGTCTCAGGGGGCATTGCCGCACCCGACGGTGACCTGTTGCCGCAAGATCGCTATGAAGCTCGCATGTCCTTTCGGCCAACGCTGCTTGGCAGCGTTGAGCATGGTCGCGAAGACGTGCAGTTGCGACCGGGCGGCGACTACCGTGAAGCGTTTGTGATCATTCAGTATCCGGATCCTCCCTTTCATGTTGACCCCCAACCGGGTCAGCGCGGTGATACGATCCCGATCAATGGCCGCAGCGTAGACGTGTTCGCTTCGTTCGCTCCGACGCGATCAGGCGAGTGGCGCGACAGTATCGTGATGGTGCGATACACGCCGTTCGACCGCATCGTAGTGCGTCTGTACGGCGTAGGAGTCAGTGCTTCGCGTACCGCCGATGTGAACTTCGGCGAAGTGCTTACCGGCGATACGGTCCGAAGAGCAGTGCTCATGCCGCGCGAGATCGTGGAAATGCCCAATACCATCTGGCAGATCGCTGCACCGAAGCCGCCGTTTGATATACTCACGCGAAATGGTCCACGGCGCATCAATAACGACTCGGCCGGACTGATCTTTGAGTTCGGACCAATGACAGAAGGGCGGAGTTCCGAAACCGTTACCGTTTTGCGAAAACGAGAAGACGGCGTGATTCTGGATTCGCTGATATGCAAGCTCGTCGGCGTTGGTCGTCAGATGCCGAAGAGTCGTACCGTGACTGCCGATGATGTTGTGACTGGCTCTACGACGGTCGCAACCGAAGAGATCGATCTGCCCATCGCTCCACGATCACTCTACGAGTATGCCCTCGTGGCCCTGGATAACGGCCCGGTCGAGGGCATGGTCACGCAACCGAAGGTACCGTCCACGTCTACACGAATCACGACCCAGTTTTCCTGCTCGCCGCTCGTTACCGGATCCTATCAGCGAACATTCTCGTTGCGACGGCTGCACCGAGGTCGTGCCATTGACTCCACCCTGATAACGGTCCAAGGCCGCGCAACGCGCCCACCTGATCCGAAGGTTGTGCTGCGCGCAGGGTTTGCAGATGCCGCCCAAACAGTACGGATCGGTGATACCGTTCGCCTGCCTGTGGTCGCTGATGTTCAAAGCTCGTCGACCACGGTTTCGGTAGCCCTCACATCCATGCAATGCACGGTCTCGTACAATCCGTCCATCCTGGTTCCGATATCTTCGCCGTTGGCTACGTTCTCGGGCCGAAGCTCTGCCAATGATGTGCAGCTTGCGACGTTCAACGTCGAACGGTCTGCCGGTGATGCCGTGTCAACCGGCGACACCATCATGGCGATTGCCTTTATTGCCGTCCTGGGCGACGACGACCGCAGCGACGTCGCCATCGCAGCAGCAGCGTATCGCCTTGCCAGCGGTGCAGCCGAAGATCTTGCCGATTCGATGACAACGCGTGCGGCGACGACGGTCATTCTTGGCGACGCCTGGCAGCATGCCGGCGGTCAGCGCAGGGTGAACACCCTGCAAGGGCCGCTTGATATCGTTGTTGAACCGAATCCCATCGACGTCGAAGCCACGCTGCGCGTGGTGAATGTTCCGACCAATGTCGGCAGACTTGTCATCGTCGATGCAATGGGCCGTATCGTTGCTGACCTGAGTGCTGCGCTGCAGGCTGGTACGACGACATTCACGCTTGGTGCTTCCTCGGGTGCCGACGTTGTGATCACACCGGGTTCGTACTATGCCCGCCTTGCTGTGCGCGGAGTCGACGGCGATACCCTCAACAGCGTCGTCCGCCTTGTCGTCATGCGGTAATGCCGCGGTATCTTTACGGCAATGATGACGCCGTTGCGCCTTGCCGGACTCCTTACCTGCATCCTTGCCATCGCTGCCGTCCCGCTGCGCTCACAGCGCGGAGCGTTGAGCTATGAGGTAGGGGGCGGTGTATCGCTGCGCGATGCCGTGGGAACGATGTCAACCATTCCAGGCATCCCTGCGCCGGGTCCACTGTCGTTCGTCTCCGACGAACAATATCTGCGGGGATTCGGCTACGCCGCAGTCGATATGAAGCTTTCGAATGGATTCTTTGGCGGCATCCGCCTGACGGCCGGCAGCACATTTGCCGCATGGAAAGCCTTGGAGCGAGTGCCAATCGCAGTGGCCGACTCTGTCTATGCTGCTACCATTGAGCATCGCCTGACAGCCAACGTCACGCTGGTCGGCCTCGAGCCATTCCTTCGGTGGAAGGCAACAAATTCCTTATGGCTTGATGCCGGTATACCGCTGATGGCAATTCTCTCGGCAACGCATCGGCAAACAGAGCGGTTTGTTGATCCGGCAGGCCTGCTGTTCAGCGACGGCTCGACGCAACAGGTAACTTCAGCGGGCAACGTTCCCGGACTACGATTCATGGTTCCCTTGGTCCGGCTTCGTCTGAACTACGCGATATCCCTCGTCGGAAACTCGTGGCAGCTCGTGCCACATGTTGGCGCGGCGGTCACGCCGCTGTCGATACATGGCGATGTGGCGTGGCGAGACGTGTCGTTCGACGTCGGCCTGGCCTTGCGGTTCAGTCCGCAGGAGACAGTGCCACCGCCGTCATTGCCGACGATCCGTACCGATACGCTGTATGTGCGTGACACAATCACGGTACTTCAACCGGGGATGGCCGAGCCGACACCGTCACTCATAGACAGGATCGTGGGCTCCGCCGTGGTCGTGAACGACACGCTCAACACGATCACCGTCACCGAGCGATACCGAAAGGTTCTTCCGAAGCCCCCTGCCATCCTTGACGGCTCTATTCGCGTGGTGTTCGTCGATGCGGACGGTATCGAACGCACGGACGCAGTTATCGAGACGAAGCGGCGGAAGCATGCGCGTACGGTGCCGATGATACCTGTTGTTGTGTTTGACACCGGATCTCGAATCCCCGATCGTTACGTGCGCTTGACGCCGTCGCAGGCGGCCGCCTTCGCTGACCGTGATGTTATCGACACCGCGGCCCCGCACATGCAGCACAACCTTTTGAACACCATCGGCTGGCGCCTACGCCGCAAAGCTCGGATATCGATCACACTGCAGACGTCGGGTGATACTGCCTTGGGCAACGAACGGGTGGCCGCTGTACGTGCGTATCTGCGTGCAACCTTTGGCGTGGATGCGAAGCGCATTCGTCATGATCAGAGCACTGGCGGCGATACGTCGCAGATGGTCATCGTGGATCCATCGTGCGAGGTAATCGGCCCGATCACGCGTGTAGATACAACTGTCGAAGCAACACTCCCTACGGTGCGGATGTATCCGGAAGTCGTTGCAGACGCACCGATCGTGGCATGGACGGTCGAGGTGACCTCGCAAGGGAAGACAGTCTTTGCGCGGACAGGTAGCGGGCCGGTTCCCGAGCAACTTACATGGTCGATGCGGGAAAGCGTCGAAGCGGCGCAAGCGTTACAGCAGACGTTCGACGTTCGAATGACGGTGGCAGATGCCGAGGGTGGCCGCGTTGTGACCGACCCTGCACGGGTGCTGTTGCGTGAAGCTGCAACCATGGATGCTTCTGCAGGCATGCAGACCTCGCATGAGTGGATCACGTCTTCTGCATTGCCGGCATCGTTTCGGTTGTGTCAACCAACCGTACCGGCGACAGCCGTCTACGTTTCGACGGTCAGCCTGGACTCCGACGGGCAATCGTGGTGGCTACGCGGAGTACCACCGCAGGAGCGCGTCCTTTGGCAGGGGCCATGGAAGCGCTTTGTGACGCCGGCCGATAAATGAACAACGGCGGCTGCACCAGGGTAGACAGACCGCCGTTGCTACTCTACACACCATGTAGGGCTTTTCGGTATTCGGAGCGGCTGCGCCATCACGCAGCACGATGTTTACTCGATGCTGCCAAGCAGCTGTCGATAAGGTTCGACGTTGATGCCGTCGACACCCGTTCCGGCGTCGACCGCTGACCGCAGATAGTTGCGAGCGGCCGACAGATTGCCGCGGTCGATGTTGATGCGACCAAGCATGCCAAGTGCTTCAACCTCGTACTGGACAACGCGCAGCGTTCGCGCGAATGTCAGCGCGTCGGTACTGTAGACCGTTGCCGACGCGTACTCGCCCAGTTTACGATACTGTCCCGCAATATTCAGTGCCAGCTGTGCACAGCGAATACTCTCATTGCTGTTCTTGCATCCCTCGTACTGCCGCAGAAGACGCTCGATCATCGGCGTCGATGCTGATGCATACGCATTGGCAGATCCGGGTGCTGACGGCTGTTCCTCGGTCGACGGTGCTGCGGCGATGGGCTGCATCTGTAGGTTCGGTTGTTCGGTCTGCGCCGGCGCAGAAGGAGCCGGGACGGCGGCGCTCGGAGCGGTCGGGCTGGACATCGTCGGACGTTCTGCTGCTGGTGTAGTCTCGCTTCGCTGCTGTGTGGCAAGGAAGATGCCAACGGCTGTGGCCACCGTTGCAAGGGCTGCGCCCATGACCTTGATGGACGTCGACATACCGGTGGCAGCCGGCGTGGCAGATGAAGCAACCTTTGCAGCGATCTTGTCTTCGACCCGAGCCAGGAAATCGGCCGGAATGGCAACGACCGGTACGGCTGACTTCAGCGCATCCTCGACGGTCAGCATCTGACGAACGTCGTTGTTGAACGCAGGGTCAGCAGACCGACGCGTTTCGAGTTCGAGAAGATCGTCCTCGCTCAAAGAGCGATCAAGGAAGCCTGCAAGCAATTCGTCGTTTGTCATCGTAGTTCACCCAGGATCGGAGACAGTCGGGTTTGGAGGAGTTTCTTTGCGCGGAACACGCGCACCTTGGCCAGCGACAGCGTAATGCCCAGCGTAGCAGCGATCTCTTCGTAGGGCAGGTCGTCAAAGTATTTCAACTCAAGTGCCTCGCGATAGTCGTCCGGCAATTCGGAGATGGCGCGATGCAATGCGTCTTTCAGCAGGAAATCACCTTTCGTCATTGATGTGTCCTGTTCGGCCACATACGTCTCGTCGGTGAGTTCCACGGTCTGCTTTCGCTGACGTAGTACCTTCAGGCAACCGTTTCGGGCGATCGTGAAGACCCAGGCCGCGAAACTTCCGTCGGTGAATGCCGACCGCTTATCGTACACTGCCATCGCAATTGTCTGGAACATGTCCTGTGCTTCGTCGTGGCTGCCAAGCGCCCGCAGGCAGTAGGCATACAGACGTTTGTCGTACCGACGGAACAGGGCCCGGAAGGCCTGTTCATCGTTGTTGTCGCGAACCATCGCGAACAACTCTTCATCGGTGCACAAGGTGTAGGACATGGTTGTGATGTCAAATGTACGGACGGAAGAATCCCCCGGCACCGGTATGGTTACAGTGGTATCTTCGGTCGGCGTTACGGCTACACAATGTACCCATAGGTGATGCATGCATTCGTCGTGGTGGGATCAGTCCTGGCTTGAAGTTGACATCGTGATCGTCGGAGGCGGCATCATCGGCGCTTCCGTGGCGATCGACGTTCTGGATCGCCGGCCGAATGCCCGCGTCATGGTCCTTGAGCGCGACATCGTTCCGTCGGGGGCAAGCACACGCAATGCAGGTTTTGCCTGTGTGGGGTCGGCCAGCGAGATCCTGCACGACGTGCAACTGCTTGGCACAACGGCCGCCATCGACATCATCGAACAGCGCCAAAGGGGTCTGGCACTGCTGCGACAGCGCCTTGGTGATGCAGCCATGGGTCTGCAGGAGCATGGTGCCCACGAGCTTTTTACGGCCCATCATCCGGCTCTCGACGCAGTGGACGACCTCAATGTTCTGCTTCGCCCCCTTTTCAATACAACGGTCTTTGCACGGCGCGATGATGACATCGTCCGCTTCGGATTCGGGAACACACATGCCCTGATGTACACATCCGTCGAGGGCACCATCGACAGTGGGAAGATGATGGCTGCATTATGGGGCATGGCTGCTGCGAAGGGTGCACAGTTCAGGACGGGCTGCCGTGTCGAAGCCATCGAGGGCAACCGGGTTCATGTTGTTACGCCGGAAGGTGGCCGCACCGTAAAGGCAGAACAGGTTGTTGTTGCTACGAATGCCTGGCCCGTCATGGTCGACGGAGTGGTTCGAGACGAGTACCTGCCGGCCCGTGGACAGGTCGTGGTGACGTCGGCCATTGAAGGTCTTGCCCTTCGTGGTTCGTATCACATGGACGAAGGCTTTGTGTACTTCCGTGCGCTTGGCGAACGGGTTCTGCTGGGCGGGGCTCGCAACCTGGACATTACCGGCGAGCAAACCTTTGTGATGGCGTGTTCCGACGTCATTCAGGACTGTCTGTGCGAGCTGCTCGATACCGTCATCCTGCCCGGCAAGGCCTTCAGCATTGAACATCGCTGGGCCGGCATGATGGGCTTTTCGTCTGACAAGCGTCCGCACGTCGACCGCTACTCGCCCCACGTAGTTCGTGCCTTCGGTTGCAACGGCATGGGCGTGGCCATCGGCAGCACGATCGCGCAACAGGCAGCGGACCTGGTTGTGTGAGCTGCGGATCGGACCTTCGAGGGCGCATGGACAGCACGCAAGCTCTTGACGAACCTTTCCCATGCGTATGCCTCTGCGAAGGATCGTGACCGGTAAGCCCTCAGCGGTGTGGGAAATCGCGTGATGTATCTACTCCATGTTGTTCTTCACGACATACCAAGTGTAGCATGATCTCACGCCACATTTCCCTGAATACCACGCCACGTTTTCGTACGTACATCGGCGAACGAGTGGTTTGGTTTTTCTATCGAAACTACGTCGTGAATTCTCTCATGTATCGTCACCGGCTGGTTGATAGTGAACTTGAGGCAAGGTTACAGCGTATGGGCGCCGTATTGATCGAAGGCCCCAAGGCGCGTGGAAAGACGAGTGCCGGACGCCACCATGCAGCAAGCGAGATCATACTCGACGTAGCCCACGCAATGCTTCCGCCAGCATGAATCTTTGAAGGGGAGCGCCCAGGCTATGAGACGAGTGGCATAACGTGCCTGAAACATGGAATCTTGTGCGCCATGATGTTGATGCGAAGCGTGCGAAAGGCCAATTCATATTCACGGGTTCGTCGCTGCCGGCTGATCATGCCACGCGACACTCCGGTGCCGGGAGATTATCTCGACTGCGAATGCGCACGATGTCGATGGTGGAAACAGGGCACTCATCGGGAAACGTATCGTTACAAGACCCGATGAGTCGTAGCACTGTCAGGCATGTCCACGGAGACGACAGGTTGGATCATGTTCTGGATGCCATGTACCGAGAAGGATAGTCGATGAATCTTGACGTACCACTTGAACCTTCGAGATGTCGGTTGTTGACTACATCGAGGAGATGACGAGAGCCGATATTGTCGTGGCAGGGGATCGTAGGCGAGGCCGTGATCCGATGAGAATCCGTAGACGCTTCATGTCTATTGCCCGATCCACCGGCGCACCACATGCGGCAAACACGCTGGCGAAAGACCTTCCGCAGGATGGAGCATCAACCAGTGATGACACCGTGCGCCAGTGTTTGGAAGCACTTGATACGGTCATGCTGATCGAACGTATTCCCATTTGGTCAACCCACATCCGATCGCGGGCGAGTACTCGAAGTAACATTGACTTTGCTGACCCTTCTTTGACCTTGGCGGGACTGTCACTGCGGCACGCACAACTGCTGCGCTACCCGGGATTCGTGGGAATCGTGTTCGAGAATCTTGTGATGAGGGATCTTCTTGAATACGCCCAACATATTGGCTGTACTGTCTCGTACCACCGTGATTCAAATGGAATGGAGGTTGATGCTGTTCCGGAGCATTCAAACGGAACATGGGCAGCCATTGAGATCAAGCTGGGACCGACAACGGTTGACCGTGCTGTCTCCTCGTTATTGCGATTCGAAGAACTCGTTGATTCAGATCGCAAAGGAAACCCTTTGCATTGATCGTGATCACAGGTCACGGCCCGGCATACGCTCGTGAAGACGGTGTAGACGTTGCACCAGCTACCATGCCGGGTCCGTGAGCGTCACGAAGGAACTACGGTCATCGACGGTTGCTTCGGTAAAGCTCATGCCACGCCCATAGCCAAACCGCCGTAGTTTTGTGTGATGGCCGTACCTAAACGCGATATCGTTGCCGGACCTCCGGAACTGCTGGGGCTGACCCTGCCCGGCCTTGAGCAGCTGATGCTTGACATCGGCGAGAAGAAGTACCGTGCAGCCCAGATCTACGATGCACTTTATGTTGAGCGCGTGCCCGACATTGCCGACGCATCGGCATTGCCGGCCGCACTGCGTGCGCGCTTGCAGGAGCATTGCGCCACGCATAGCGTGGCGCTCGACACCGTGCAAGACTCTGCCGACGGAACGAAGAAGTTCCTGTTCAAGCTGCGCGATGGCAGAGCCATCGAAAGTGTGCTGATTCCGAGCGAATTGCGCGAAGAGGACGGACAGCCGCGGCGTCGTACGCTCTGCGTGTCGACGCAGGTAGGCTGCAACCTGGGGTGCCAATTCTGTGCCACTGCCTCGCTCAAGCTGACGCGTAACCTGTCGGCCGGCGAGATCGTCGACCAGTTCCTTGTTGCCCAACAGTACAGCGAGCGCCCCATTACCAACGTGGTCTTCATGGGCATGGGCGAGCCGATGAATAACTACGACGCCGTGATGCAAAGCACGCTCATCCTGAACGACCAGCGCACCAAGATGGTCGCACCCCGTCGCACCACGCTTAGCACGGCCGGCGTCGTGCCGGGGATCGAGCGCATGGCCGACGAGGGCCGCATCATCAAGCTGGCCGTAAGCCTGCATGCCACAACGCAGGGCGTGCGCGAAGAGCTTATGCCCATTGCACGCAAGTGGCCGTTACCGCGTCTGATGGACGCGATCGAGTATTACTACCGCACCACACGAAAAACGGTGACCTACGAATACATCATGTTCGACGGCATCAACGATTCGGCCGACGACGTCAAGCGTCTGGCCCGTATCGCCCGTCGTGTTCCTTCGAAGGTCAACGTCATCCCGTTCCACGACATCGACTTCGTCCAACCCGAAGGGTTTGCCGCGGAGCTGAAGCCAACGCCCCCTGACAAATTTGAACATGTGGTGCAGCTGCTCCGTGACGAGGGTGTACAGGTGATGGTCCGATCATCGTCGGGCAAGGATATCGATGCGGCCTGCGGACAACTGGCATTTTCCAAGGCATCATGAACAGCGTATTGCTATCCGTCTGTGCATGGCTGGTCGTAGGCATGTGCGCATGGCTTCCTGCAACGGCTCAGACGTACCTGACGCACGACGAGTTCGAGCAGTGGGAGGACGATATCCGCGCCGAGCCCGACCGTGAGTACTTGTTCCGGATGATAAACGGAGATATCGTCACCGGCCGCGTGCTTGATCTTTCGTCGTGGGCGGATAAAACGAATGCGGAAGAAGTATCCGCGGAGGATGCTTTAGGCTTTACCGTAACCGTCGATGCCATCACTGGCCCGCTTAAGCTTGAATCTGTCGACATAGCCTACTTCGGTCCACGTTACGACACCTACCGCCACCGTCATCGGGGGTACGTTATTCCCACGGCGCAGCCGATCGGTGATGATGCCTTCATTGGCTTGTGGGAGATCGGTTTTCTCTATGCCGGAGGGGGCATTGGGCCTCTGAGCATCACGGCGGGTCGGTCATTTGTGCCTGGCATTCCTGCACGTGATCAGTTCAGTCTTGTCAATGTCAAGGCCACAGTTGCCGAACTCGACAACGGCCTCGTCGAGACTGGCAAGCAGTTCTATGCTGTCGGCTTCAACGGTGCGTGGCTGAACGACAAGAACTTCATTGGGCACGCCTTTGCCAATGCGACATTCACGGGCGTACGGTCACAGACAACCACCACGTTCTTTGCAAAGGTTGCCGGACCGGAACTGATGCAGGTCAACCTAGGCACATTGGTGGGTGCGTTCAACCTGCCATTGGCAAACGGAGCGTTTGGCGTGGCGATCAGTATCGACACGCGGTTCCCGGAGTTTCATGACCTGCATGCAGTGATGGAACTGGCCAATGCGGACATTACACGTCCGGCAAACACGCTGCTGTATCTGGGTGTGCGCACGGCGTTGTCGTCAATAGGTATGGACTTTGGCATTGCCCTTGCGCCCGGACCAACGGTGGTGCCGGCCGTAGCCTTTGCGTGGACGCCGTTCTAACGCATCCGTCCTGGATTTCGCCCGTACGTGCTCAACTCTGAGGAAATCCTACGGTGGAAATCGCCATAAACCTTATATTTGCAGTCCCCTTGGTTCGGTAGCTCAGTTGGTAGAGCAATGGACTGAAAATCCATGTGTCGGGGGTTCAACTCCCTCCCGAACCACCATGACCAACCATTTACATGGTTGGTTACCAAGGATGACAGACCCTCTGAAACACCGAGTTTTCAGAGGGTCTTTTGTTTCATGCTTTGACAGCGTCTATTGTGTTGGCGTGCCGTTGGCAGCGGACGCACAGCTGGAGCAATGCATGCGGGGATGGGGCGTTATCCTAACATGCCATCGACGTCGCGTCGCACCTTGAACACGCCGTTTGTGATGTTGATCGAAGAGCCGCCGTCTCGTTTGTTGGCCTTGCACTCAAATGTTCCTTCGATCCATCCGCCAACTGCATCGAAACGCGTGATCGTGATCGACCCGCTGATAGAGATGTACGAGACGCCGTTGACGACAAGCGCACACCCACTTTCAAATGGCATCGCATACGTGCCGGGTGCTGTTCCAAGGATTGCAATCTGAAATCCGTCTTCTACAGCGTTCTTGATGTCAGGATTTGGCTTGGTAAAGCTCATGATCACTGTGGAACTCGGTGCCTGTGGCGTCGAAGACTTTGTCGTGGTAGCAATGATAAACTTGGAGGCCTCGAATGTAGGCATGGAAGACAATGACGTCTTGCATGAAACAATTTCAGTATCCGACGTTGGTTCAGTAGTCGTGTCACTGCATGATGACAAGCTCAATATCATCATTACTGCTGCTGTGATAGTTGCGATCACTCTGTACATGATCCCTCCTTGGTAAATGTAAATTGGTGTAAAGATCACCGGCATTATCAGAACGTTCTCAAGAATTCGATCGACCTCGACGTTCCGTCCTTAAGGCTACCGCTCACGATTCGGCCCACAAGTCTGGGTGCTCGGTTGAAACACATAGCGTTGTTCGTCGACACGTGAATATACGTCGTAAACATGGCTACGAGTTACCAACCAGTTGCACTTGCCGACGGCGATGGATTGCTACATACAAGTCTCACGAACGCTAACGTGATGATTGGCTAACGAATATTCGCCGAGGCAACTACATGTTGCGACGTCGAGATCGGCGTAGGTGTGGATGTTGTGCGGTTGCAGCGTACGGCAACTGTCGGCGCCGTTGGGTTGATTTGCGGGGTGTCAGCATCCACCATGCAGGGAAGACACATTCCACGTAGTTTGTTGCATGATTGATGTCTTTTTGCAACTGAGCATCCCGCTTGCCTGTGGCGTCTTGTATCGGTTCCTGCCGGATACGCTGGCGGTAGCAGACGTTCGGCGCGTGATAGGTTCTATCGTACTGAACGTCTTTATACCGTTGCTGACGTTTGGTGTGCTGAGTCGGGTTCATTCCGGCGAACACATCTGGACGGTTCCAATCGTTTCTGTACTCACGGTTCTTGTCGGCCTTGCACTCTCATGGCTGGTCTACGCCGTTGGCCTTCGACATCGCCTGCCAGCGGCATCCATCGGCGCGCTGATCCTGGCAGGTACGTGGTGCAATGCCATGTATCTGGGTCTTCCCATCACCACAGCAGTGTTGGGTGAGGGGGCAAGGCACATACCGATCGAGTACGACTACCTTGGTATGACACCGCTGTTGTTCTCGGTGGGCAGCCTTATCTGCGTACGCTTTGGCACCGGCAACGAACAGGCATCGCTTGGCGACGCCGTGCGACAGGTCCTTCGGCTGCCACCCATGATTGCCATCGCCATTGCGATGCTCGTGAATATCATCGATATCCCCATCGCCCCTTGGATCACAGCATCGTGTCTGGCTGCGGGCAAGATCGTACCGCAACTGATGCTGTTCAGTATTGGTCTGACGTTGCGTGTTCCGGAACTGCGTAGAGTACCGATCATCTTACCTGCTGTGTTGATCCGCACAATGATCGTGCCGGTCATCATCTGGTTCGTCGCGACGTGGCTGATTGATGACAAGATGCTTGAAACAGCGGTCATGCTTGAAACGGCCATGCCCACGATGATGCTTACCATGGTGTTTGCAGAGCGATACGGATTGGATACCGACGTTCTGGCTCAGGCAATCCTTGGGTCGACCTTGGTGTCGCTGATGACGCTACCATTTCTGGTGAGCCTGATGTAGTAACGTTCAGGGGCTCAGGCGTAGGGTTCGTCTACGACGAACGCATATACCCTGGTGAGGGCAATAGAAGGCGTGTGCTTGCAGCACTAGCCGGCGCTTCGGCTTGGGGTAGAGCCAATCAAGACGTCACGCGCAACATTGTACCGTTCAGCGTGGTCGTGTACGAAACCAGCTTGTCCCGTGCCGGTCCATTTGTCACGGCGCCTGAACGTGAGAAGGTTGCCCCATGCTCCGGGCAGTGAAACCGATTGTTGTTCTGCTGCCACGAAAGGGTGGCACCTTCATGCGTGCAGGAGCTTTGGACAGCAATGTAGGTGTCTTGTGCAACGCAGGCTACGATGACGCCATTGGTGCGAAGGAATCCTCCAACGGTTCGTAGTACTGCATTCTCGGATGCAGATAGGTCCAACGTGAAGTCGACATTTGCCGGGGCCGTAGATGACGAGCAGCCACCAAGGCATTGGGCTATGCCGGCGGTTGTTCCAAGCACGGCCAGACCTATAAAGGATTGGCGGAAGAATTCTTTGCGATCCATGTTCAACAGGGAAGGTTGGCGAAAGAGCGAGTAACCCCGTACAAGTACGTTTCGTTACAGGTACGCAGTTCGTCTCGCATACGTCGAAGGGTCGACCAGCAAATGTGTTGGTTCACTCGCGAAGATGACATGCGGCAGACAAATCAGCGTACGTGTAATACATGCTTCGTTTCAACAATGCCGTGCCGCCGGCATACCTGCAGATAACAACCAGACGGTAACTCATCAAGCATAGCATTGAGCTGCTGCTTGGTTGCAGCGACGGCGATCTCTGTACCGTCGACGCCATACAGCCGGATGATTGATGGTTCCTCGACAGCCGTATCATCGCTATCTCCGACCGAGGTTGGTCCCGGCACGCGATAGCGCAGCAGAACTTCGTTATCAAGAACAAGATTTGATGTCCAGATGAACGCTGCATCGTTCAATGGAGCGTCAAAGATCTCTGTGAAGTTCGTGTACGCAGGCTTATTGTCAACACCAACAAGGTTGTTGCTGTACTCCTTTGCCAATGGCCACGCAGCGTCGTCGAAATCCGTGTTCATCCAGCCTGATGGACGAGCCCAGTGAACACCATAGAACTGCGAGCCGTCCGAGGCGTCGGCTGTGCTACATGGTCCCGACAGGCGCATTCCGTTCTGCTCTGACAGACATGTCAGATCCTGCACCGGACTGATGTAGTACGTCTGCGCCTTCCACTCACGTGATGTTGTGGCAATGATATTGCCACCTTCGTCCATGAACACCGCTACAACACCGGCATCGCCGGGATGGTAGGGCGAATTACCCATTGCTTCGGAGCCGAGACCAAGGTTTTCTTCCCAGTCTACCGCAAGCATCGCAACCGTGAACGGTCGTCGCACACGGAATCGTACCGCCGACGAGTTGAACTGCGTAAATGGCACGTTGTCTTTGCCGACGGGAATTCCGTTGACGTACATCTCGAAGTAGTTGTCTGCGAAGACGTAGGCAGTCAACACCTCACCATCCGCATCAACCGTTACCACATTGCTGCCAGCCAGGCCCGCACGTGCTTCCGTTGCATTGGCATACATGACTCCACTGCATGCATTGTGCAGATCATGCGAGGCAGGGAAGGCAGCGGTCGAGAAATTCACGTCAGCCGGTACGTTCCACACGGCATCATCTTGCGAGCGGATCGTTCCAAGGTTCGTTGGACGACCCTTCGGACAGACAAACAGATCCTTGATCGTGACGGTGCCCCTACCTTGCGTGATCGAACCGGTTCCTTGATACTGTGCGGCTGCAGGCTGAATGGCGACCAAAGCCACCAGGAGCATTCCGATCGTGCGTGAGTACGACATAGGACCTTTACCAGTTGTTGCGGTCATAACAAGACGTCAACGGGTGGATTGGTTACACTGTGGAATACCAACCAAACACATGATCCAAAGAATCAACGTCGCGAATCCCGCAGCGTCGTTTCTCGACGCCCCTTGTTATCGAACAATGACCACGGATTGATTGAGTACTGGATATCCCGAGGGGGCAATGAGTTGCAGATAGTACGTACCCGGGGTTAACGCACTGACGTCGAGCTGCGTGGGCAGCACGACAGACGGATTGGTCTTACGTACCTGACCAAGCACGTCGATGATGCGAAGCCAAAACGAAGTGCCAGCGTCATTTATCGTTCCAACAGTGATGAATTCGGCAGCCGGGTTGGGGGCAACCAGTGTTTCGGACTGTGTCGGGTTCGGAACGGAGCTTTCCAAACACGATTGCTGTGCGAAGTTCTCTAGGTAATGTTCCTGCAGATACGAGCGAAGAATCGAGGCAAAGGCATCAGCAAACACGGCTCGTTCTGCTGTGTCTCGACGAATCGACGTGTATAGTTCCATCTGGATTGCGTCGATCGCGCCGCCTGAGTATGAACCGTGGGTGAATGTGTTGTATCCGCCGTTGAAATACGCGTCTGCAGTATCGGGGTATGGATCCTGCATCGACGGTACACCTGGGTAACCTCGGTTGGCGAACAGCGTGCCAAGAGCGGTTGCACCTCGAACGAGCTGTGCGTGCGTCAAACCACTAAGGTTCGACGAAGCCAGGTTTCGTATCGAACTGGCTGCAACACGCTTGGTAGTGTTGATGACAGAGTCGGGTTCTCGAAGATATGAGCCACGCAAGATGTAACCATATTCAATGCGCTGTTTTGTGTGGCCGTGACCGTGCAAGTCGATGAACAAGCCTTTGCCATAGTGCGTCATGACATCGTTCTTCGCAGCGGCAATGAAATCGTGATAATCATTCCAATACGGTGCTACGGCGTCATTGGTATCAGTTGCATCAAGCACGTCTCGATTCATATCGAGTTTCTTACGATGAAGCAGGTTGTATACGATGTGCGGGTAGCAACCGGTCTGCTGAACGAATGCATCGCGAATCTTTCGAGCAAGTTCCTGGGTGTAGGAATCGATACCATAGACGCAGTCTTGACAGTCGCGGTTGGGTAGTTCGGCCGGTTCCAAGTGTCCGCCATGTGGCACAGAGATGATTAGCGGAATATTGCCAGGTTGATATTCCATGAAGTTATCGGTGCCGTAGTATGTGTTGCCAGGAACGAAAGGCTGTGCAGCTGTCAGTGATGACAGGACTATGGCAACGAACAGTAGTAGTCCAAGCGTACGGGTCACAGCATGGCCTCGTATGGTGCGATTGATGAATGGTGTGCTGAACCCTTCGGCCATGGTTCTAGGCAGGAGGGCCACACATCCTGCTGCAAGAATAGGCATGCGGACATCTGATACAAATGCATCCAGGGGTATGATGCCTGGTCATCCCTGGCACGTTCGCTGATACCGACATTCCACGCACGGTAACTTGCCGAAGTACATCCACGCTTTGACGGCGGTAGTGGGAGCGATAGGTTTAGCGTGTATTGAGAACACATTCGAGGGGTACGGTCATGCGTGCAATTCCAATCAAACTTCTTGCAGCTGCTACGGTCACGTGCATTCTGGCGAGCTGCTCTACAGATCTGACAACGCCTGAGCAACCATCGGCTAACAAACAGGATGGCAAGATCCTGGCGGTGCCAGCGGGATTCCAGAAGATTCCCGACCAGTACGTCATCGTCTTCAAGGCAAGCAAGGTTGCAGACAACGAAGTGCAAGCCAATGTGCAACGTCTGCAGAAGGCGCACGGACTCACGGTTGGCAATATCTACCACGCAGCACTGCTTGGTTTCAGCGCGACGGTGCCGCCGGGCATTCTGAAGAAGCTCGAGCAGGACGAACGTATTGAGCGCATCGAAGAGGACTACGAGATCAGCGTGGGGCCGGTCGAGGAGTTTGCCAAGCCGGGCGGCGGAACGCCGCCGCGTACGTCGCCGCAGCAGACACCATGGGGAGTTCAGGCCACCGGACATCGCGACGGCAGCGGTAAGCGGGCGTGGATCATCGACACGGGAATCGATCCGAACCATCCTGATCTGACTGTCAGCACCGAACTCTCAATAAACTTCGTCACCGGAGGCAAACAGAGTCCCACAACCTGGCAGGATAAGAACGGTCACGGTACGCACGTAGCCGGCACCATTGCTGCCAAGGACGATGGGTATGACGTCATTGGCGTCGCTTCGGGCGCGACGGTTGTCGCAGTGCGCTGTCTTGACGCACGCGGAAAGGGTCGATATTCGTGGATCATTGCCGGTGTAGACCACGTGGCTGATAATGGCGCTGTGGGCGACGTCTGCAACATGTCTCTCGGAGGTCCCGCCTATAGCGCCCTCGATGATGCCATTCGCTCGGCAGCCAACGAGTACGGCATCATGTTCGCCATCGCCGCAGGCAACGAATCGACTGACTGTTCTGTGATGTCGCCGGCGCGCGCCGGCCTGGATCAAGCAGACATCTGGACGGTATCGGCGCACAACAGTCAGGGCGTCTTTGCCTACTTCAGCAACTACGGTGCTCCCGTAGATGCCTGCGCGCCCGGGGTCTACGTCACCTCGACAAGATTAGGCGGCGGCCTTACCACTATGAGTGGCACGTCCATGGCGGCGCCGCACGTGGCCGGCATTCTGCTGGTTGGTTCTGTTGGTTCGGCAGGACCCGTTGTTGGAGATCCCGACGGTCAGACCGACTTCAAAGCAGTGCTTCAGTGATTGAGATCGGCAGTGTACGGCTGCGCCCCTGTGTCGAGAATGACCCTCTGAGAAAAGCAAAGCGCTCGCAGTACCTTGTACCTGCGGGCGCTTGCTCATGGGTAGCTATAGGCCCGTATATACCCGAGCTGCCGTCATGAGTGCTTATGCCAAACAAAAGCCGTGTTCGTCGTGCCGATGCATTGCATGACGCGATCGGACGCCTACTACTTGTTCAGAATGTATTCCGGTGCTATATTCGTGATACAAGACTCTCCTATCCCTAATCGTTATGACCCGCTCGCATCACTCAGCCCTCCTTACCAAGTCAACACGGTATGCCATTCAAGCATGTGCATACTTGGCTGTGCATGCGAATGGCGATCTGTACAGGCCGATCTCAGAGATCGCTACGGCACTGTCGATACCGTTTCACTTTCTTAAAAAAGTGATGGCAGAGCTGGCACAACAGGGAATCATCGCTTCGCAGCGCAGTGCTCGTGGAGGTGTTGCCCTTGCGAAGGACCCACGGCAGATCGCGCTTCTTGATATCATGGCGGCGATTGACGGTGACGACATTTTTAAGGAGTGTCTTCTAGGATTACCAGGCTGCGGAGAGGAAAAACCCTGTCCAATGCATACCGCTTGGTCAACCGAGCGCAACAGACTTAAACTCATGTTTTCTTCAACGACATTAGCGGACATTGCCACGCGCATTCAGATAAAAGGCTCGCGCATCGCGTGAATTTTTTTGTTTGCGATTGGTGATACGCGACTCCCTTATCACTATGTACAACGCATCGACAACTATCAGCAACATCCTTCGGGAAGTTCCGGCAGCAGCAAACGTATTCCATCGATACAACCTTGATTTCTGCTGTGGAGGTAATCGGCCGCTGGATGTAGCATGCCGTGAACGCTCGCTGGATGCGCAGAAAGTCCTGGGCGAGATCAACGCAGCCGATTCGACAGATGTGTTCCGGAGTATCCACCCGGAAGAATGGTCAACGGAGTTTCTGATCAAGTTCCTGATCGAGAATCACCACGCCTTTGCTCGCGTAGCTCTGAATAGAGTGATCGAGCAAATGTCAAAAGTGGTCAGCAAGCATGGCGAGCGTTTTGCCGAAGCTCAATCCATTCTGGAATTGCTTCAGGATCTCCGGCAATCAATGATCATTCACATGGACAAGGAAGAAGCCGAGGTCCTTGTTGCTGGCACTATGCCAGTGTTAACAAATGACACGGTTGCGAACATCCGTAGACATGAATCCGAACACGATGAGGTGGGTATGAAGCTGCAACGTCTACGTGCGATCACAAACGACTTTGTGCCTCCTGCCTCGGCATGTACGACGCACCGGGCAGCCTACCTTGGCATGCAACAATTCTATACCGACACCATGCAGCACGTGTTCCTGGAGAACTCGATACTGTTTCCTCGTCTGACGCAGAACAACCTCGACACACTCATCACCTACTAACTCACTTGGAGACAATCATGAAGTACTTCATGCTCCTGTTTACAGCTCTCTGGCTTGTTGCCTGTAGTGGTAACAACGGAGAGTCGGCAGAGAACAAATCGTTCATGGAAGCTCAACAGCCGAAGAAGACCTACGGCAAGATCCAGCATGTCGACATTGGCGAAGGAATAGACGGCACGATGTCCAAGGCGGGCAAGGAGATCTTTGACATGAAATGCAATGCCTGTCACAAATACGATGAACGCTACGTTGGACCAGCCCTTGGCAAGGTTACGCAGCGCAGAACACCCGAGTACGTCATGAACATGATTCTCGACACCGAGACAATGATCGAAAACGACGATACGGTCAAGTGCTTGATGCAGGAATTCCTGATGAAGATGCCGAATCAGAGTGTCGATGAAAAGGACGCTCGGAACGTACTGGAACACTTGCGCGATCACGCAAAAAGCGCGCAGTAACAAGAACACCAACTTCAACTAACGTGGAGTAACCACATGTCGACGCAAACACTACTTCGGCTCATGGTCCTTGCAGTTTCTGCATTGATCATGTCTTGTTCCGGAAACAACGAGGCTGGAGGCGGCGCTCTCAGCGGAGATGCGGCATCCCGTGTCTATGTAGCTCCCGGCGAGAAGGACGAATTCTACAACTTCGTATCAGGCGGCTTCAGCGGTCAGCTCGCCGTTTACGGTTTGCCCAGCGGTCGTTTGTTCCGCGTGATACCTGTCTTCTCCGTTGATCCCGAAAAGGGTTGGGGATACACCGAAGAAACAAAACCGATGCTGATGACATCGCACGGCTTCGTACCGTGGGACGATGCACACCACCCAGATATGTCGCAGACAGGCGGTGTAGCCGACGGCAAATGGGTCTTCATCAACGGTAACAACACGCCACGCATCGCCCGTATTGACCTTACAGATTTCCGCACGAAGGAGATCATCGAGATCCCGAACGCCGCAGGTAACCACTCATCGCCGTTCTCGACCGAAAACTCGGAATACGTTGTCGCAGGAACACGCTTCTCCGTACCGATTCCGCAGGAGGATGTCTCCATCCAGCAGTATTCAGAGAAATTCAAGGGGGCATTGTCATTCGTGAAGGTCGACCCCAAGAGCGGCAACATGAATCTTGACTTCCAGCTGCTTGTGCCTGGCTTCGATTACGACTTGGCACGCGCAGGTAAAGGTCCGTCGAAGGACTGGATGTTCATGTCCTGCTACAACTCCGAGCAGGCAAACACGATGAAGGAGATCAATGCCTCGCAGAACGACAAGGATTTCATCGTTGCCATCAACTGGAAGAAGTGCGCTGAGCTAGCTGCGGCGGGTAAGGGCAGCATGATGAACGTGGACTATGCACACAATGTGTACAACGACGAAACACATTCCGCATCGCATACGATGAAGAAGCAGGTGCGCGTACTTACGGCCGATGACATCAAGGGCGCACTGTTCTACATGCCGACACCGAAGTCGCCACACGGCTGCGACGTCGATCCCTCCGGTGAACTCATCGTTGGCGGCGGCAAGCTTGCCACGGTGATTCCTGTGATGTCGTTCTCGAAGATGCTGAAGGCGATCGAAGGTGGTAAGGTCGATAAAATGATCGCCGGTATTCCGGTTCTGAACTACAAGGAGTGTCTGGCTGGCGAAGTGCAGCGTCCGGGCCTTGGACCGCTTCACACCGAATTCGACGGAAAGGGATTTGCCTACACATCCTTCTTTGTGTCGTCCGAGATCGTGAAATGGTCACTAAAGGATTTCAAGGTTGTGGACCGCGTGCCGACGTATTACTCGATCGGCCACCTGTGCATCCCCGGAGGTAATTCGACGAAGCCATGGGGCAAGTACGTGATCGCTTATAACAAGATCACGAAGGACCGCTACCTCCCGACTGGACCGGAGCTGACGCAGTCGGCACAACTCTTCGACATCTCGGGCGACAAGATGAAGCTCCTTCTTGACTTCCCGACAATCGGCGAACCACACTACGCTGTGGCATGTCCGGCGGACATGATCATGAAGAACTCGAAGAAGATGTATCAGATCACGGAGAACAAGCATCCGTACGCAACACATAAGGAGGCAGACACACGGGTCGAGCGTAAGGGGAACGAAGTTCACGTGTACATGACATCAATCCGTTCACACTTCGCGCCGGACAACATCGAAGGTGTTAAGGTGGGGGATAAGGTGTACTGGCACGTGACGAACCTAGAGCAGGATTGGGACGTGCCTCACGGTTTCGCCGTGATCGGTGCAAACAATTCCGAGGCGCTCATCATGCCGGGTGAAACGTGTACCATCGTGTGGGAGCCGAAGAAGGCTGGCGTGTATCCCTTCTATTGCTCTGACTTCTGCTCAGCCCTCCACCAGGAGATGCAAGGCTATGTCCGGGTTTCCAACGGCGGCAGTGGTCAGCTCACGTGGAACAAGAGGTAAGGAACAATCATGAAAGCTCTTCATCGGATGCTGATGGCAACTGCTGCCCTGGCGCTGCTCGGACTGTTCGCATTCCCCATGTGGTCGATTTGGCTCGAGGCGCCGCAGTACCCGAAAGGGAGTGAGCTGGGAATCTTCGTTCATGTTGACAAGGTCGAAGGTTCTCGTCCGAATGACCTTGACAACATCAACAATCTGAATCACTACATCGGCATGAAACGGATCGAACCCGATGCGATCCCGGAACTGCAGTACATGCCGATGGTTGTCATCGCTCTCGTGGGTCTCGGCCTTCTGGCCGCGGCCCTCGGGAGGCGGTGGGTGATCGTCGTCTGGCTTATGCTTCTGGTAGCTGCAGGAACGGTTGGCATGATCGACTTCTATCAATGGGAGTATGACTACGGTCACAACCTTGACCCGCATGCCATCATTAAGATTGACGGCATGTCGTATCAGCCGCCCCTTATAGGCTCGAAGCAGTTGTTGAACTTCACAGCCCATTCATATCCGTCAATCGGCTTTGGCTTCATCGTCCTTGCATTTGCTCTGGGCGCATTCGTTTGGTGGAGCGCCCGTGCAACTGTGAATGCTACCGAAAGGCAGTCTCCATGAGCCGTCATCAAATCTTCGTCGCGCTGCTTATGATCGTGGGCGCCTTTGGTTGCAGTGCTCCGGAGCCTAAGGCGATCAGCTATGGCAAGGATCAATGCGCAGCATGCAAGATGGGCGTTTCAGACTCGAAGTTTGGCGCTGAAGCAGTGATGTCTACAGGGAAGACCTACGTGTTCGATTCGCCTGAGTGCATGATCGACTTCGTTGAGTCCAAGGCGATCAACAGCAACGATGTTCATTCGCTGTGGGTGACAGATTTTGTCAATCCGGGAACGCTCATTGATGCACGCTCGGCTTGGTATCTCCAAAGTGACATGATACGCTCTCCGATGGGGTTGAACGCAGCAGCGTTCACGACACAACACGATGCCGAACGTGCTCGCATCAACTACGTCGGTACGATTCACCGCTATGACGACGTCGTG
The DNA here is from genome assembly GCA_018882585.1 of Candidatus Kapaibacterium sp. Classification (GTDB taxonomy): domain Bacteria; phylum Bacteroidota; class Ignavibacteria; order Kapaibacteriales; family Kapaibacteriaceae; genus ZLKRG46. The sequence continues at coordinate 14,571 of VFFB01000003.1, read as the reverse complement.
AAGTTGGTGATGGAATAGCACTCGCAGCAGACTGGTCCGCGTTTCTTTCCGTTGCACCGGTTAGCCGGCGACCAAGATTTCTACACACCATAACTACCCAGATAACGCCATGTACCGACATCTAGTTATTGCCATTGTGATCGCCATGGGATTGGTGGCCTGTACGCAGGTCACGGAACCAGCTCCGAATGTAGATGGGCCAACATTATCGCTTATCGCGTCTTCGGATACTCAGGGATACACCGTTGACCTTCTTGCAGAAGGGCTGATCACCGTAGGATACACGCCCCTGTATGTGCGTCTCAAGCACAGTGGATCTGTGGTAACGAATGCAACCGTGACCATCATCTCTGATATGGACATGGGAATGCACCATCACGCCTGTCCCGTTGATCAACCGGTTGGTACAAGTCCCGACCAACAGGGATACTACCATACAGCTGCACTGTTTACCATGCCGTCCACAACGGCATGGACCATCACGATCAAATTCCACGACAACGACCACGACTCGTCTGGTGAGGTGACCGTTGTGGTGCCTGTGGGCGCTGCCGAGCGCGTCCGGACAGGCATGGATGCCTCGGGCATGAAGTATGTCATTGCCCTGCAATGTCCAACAGAAAAGGTGGGACTGAATGATATCAAGTTCGGCCTGTACAAGACGATGGACGGTTTTGACTTCATTCCCGTCAACGATGCCACAGTATCGTTCAATCCTTCCATGCCATCCATGGGTCATGGCAGTCATGGCAATGTGCAACCCGTCTCGCGCAGCAATGGCTGGTACTCGGGCCAGGTGAATTATACGATGACCGGCGACTGGCAGATTGATGCAACGGTTGATGTTCCCGGTGGACAGCAGTTCAGTGTTTCGTATCCAGTGAGTGTGAAGTAAGCATGCATGTGGCCGTCATCGTTGCGATTCTGATGTTCGGCGTTGCAGGCGCGACGGCTCAGGACAGCATCCATACGTATCGTGCGTCCGATGTTGTCGTACATGCCGACCCGCTCACGCAGCCTTGGCGGCAGGATCGGTCGATCTCGACAACAGCTTCGATCGATGATCTGATGCGCTTCATCGGTCTTTCCCTGGTGCAGCGCGCGAATGGTTTCGCTGGCGAAGTCACGATGATGGGCCTTCGCGGCGGCCAGGTTTCGACGACGATCGACGGCATGAAGATTCACGCGGCATGTGTCGACAAGATGGACCCGGCAACGGCATACGTCGAGGTCGACAATGTTGCAACGATGCACGTGAATACTGTCGGGTCCGACTTGCGATATGGACAACAACTCGGTGGATCGCTCAACTTCCTTACGCAGCAACCTCGGTATGCCTCGCCCCTTCACAGCACCCTTGATCTTTCGATGGCGTCGAATGCGTTTGCACGCAGAGTGCGAGTCGATGTGGGTGTGGGTTCCGACGACGTTGCAATCCGTGCTGGATATACGCAGCGCTCGGTGGACAACATGGTTGCGGCCAATGGAGTCGAACTGCCTCTCAGCGGGTATGCAAAGCAGAACCTGCATGTATCGGCAGGATGGCGATTGCGAGAGGGCGGCGAGCTCGTGGCAAGCGTCATCGCTGACCATGCCCACGATGTTGGCTATCCGTCACTGCTAATGGATACGCGTCGGGCAGATGCCTTGATCGGCTCGGTCACATGGCGTGAACGGTGGTCACAAAACACCAACACCTCGCTGAAACTGTATGCGAACAGCGTAAACCATGTGATGGACGATTACCAACGTCCAACCTCCGAGATCGCTTCACGTTCCTTCATGCCAAGCATGTACATGCCCATGTACGGCACAACCAGCGTCATTGGGGCACTCTTTGAGTCCACGATCACATCATCAACGTCGGTAACAACGCTGACCGTGGATGCCACGAGCATGGCTGCGAACGCAACGATGGATATGGTTCCGTTCGACACGTCGGTGGCTATCATGCAGATGACGAACATAGGCGACGTGCGCGTTCAGCAGATAGGTCTTACCGGCTCCTACGACGTTGCCGTCAACTGCGACCTTTCGTTGCAGGCAACAGCGCGTGCCGATATTGCATCTCGATCCGTTCAAGACCCATCGTTCAGGAGCATGCTTTCCGGTTACTACCCCGGGGCATTGCTCGATGGAACGAAAGGAACGGTATCGGCAACGATCGGAGGTACGTACGACGTCGCCGAAGACATGACCTGTTCGTTGACGGCAGGCTATGCGCAACGGATGCCGACGCACCTTGAGCTCTACGGCTTCATGGTCTTTGATCCACAATCGGGCATTGTCACCTATGGAAATCCGGGGCTGCGCAACGAGTCGGCGCTGAGTGCCACGGCACGGTTCACATATCGCGTTAACGGCTTGCGCATCACCGGCTCGGGTTATGTCCGCATGATCGATGACTACATCGCACCCAACCCTGCTCCCAACCTGTTTGTCGAAAATGGTCTGCCGGCACGCTCCATGGCCAACATCGGTCGAGCGGTCTTCTACGGCTTTGACCTGAGCTCCTCCGCAGCCGTCGCCTCATGGTGGAGCACGCAGGGCGCCATCAGGGCTACGTGGGGTGTCAGCGAACGCTATCGCGACCCATTGCCGTTCATAGCCCCGGTTAGCATGACATGGCGGAATGTGTTGGGAACAGAGTCGCTGCAGGCAGAGATGACACTTACGGCTGCGGTTGGCCAGCCACGTGCATCGCAGGTCATCCAGCCGGAAGACACCACTCCGTCATGGTGGCGCGCCGATGTCCTCGTGGCATGGCAGGTACTGCGGTACATGCGCCTGCAGTGTGGCATGACGAACCTCACCAACAGGCTCTACCACGAGCACACCAGCATCAACAACATCCCAGTTGCAGGCAGAGCCGTGCACGCCGGCCTGCGAATTGACCTTTGAATGCATCACTGCACATATCGCTCGCTCTTGTGACTCTTGGCCTGCTACTCCCATACAGCGCCTCTTCGAAAATGCACCGGGCATATCCCGGCGGCGAAAACACACTGCGCCATCTGCTTTCGGTGGCAGCCAACGGCGACACAATTCGTGTGATGCCCGGAGTGCACCGTGGCCACACGTTTGACATTCGCACATCGATCACACTGCTAGGCCAGCCCGGTGCAGTCATCGACGCCGCTTCCACCGGAAGCTCGATCCTGTTGGTGAACGCCGATGATGTTGCCATACGCAACCTCACGATCCGCAATGTCGCCGTCAGCTACGTCGACGATAACGCTGCCATCAAGGTCATCCAGCGTCAGCGCGTTGCGATCACAAACTGTCGTATCGAAAATGGCTTCTTCGCGATCTACCTTAGCAAGAGCAGCAACTGTAGAGTCACAGGTAACACGATCATTGGAACCGAGCGCGATGAATCCAATTCCGGTAATGGCATCCATGCGTGGACGTGTCGAGATATTCTGGTGAGTGACAACAGCGTCTCGGGACATCGGGACGGCATCTACTTTGAGTTCATGCGGCATGGCACGGTCATGCGCAACCACAGCTGGCGTAATGCCCGATACGGTCTGCACTTCATGTTTTCGGACTCGTGCTCGTACAAAACGAATACGTTCGAGTACAATGGTGCCGGCGTTGCCGTGATGTATTCAAAGTGGATCGAAATGTTCGACAACAACTTCCAGCATAACTGGGGGCCAACATCGTACGGCCTGCTGCTCAAGGACATCACCGATGGCCATCTGCGCGGCAACCGATTTGTGCACAACAGCGTGGCCATTCATGGCGAGCAGGCGAGTCGGATCCTTATGCACAACAACACCTTTGTTCGCAATGGCTATGGCCTTCGCATCCTTGGTGGATGCGAGCTGAACACAATAACCAACAACGCATTCGACGGTAATACCTTCGATGTAACGACCGGCACACGCGAATCCAACAACCTGTTCCGTGAGAACTACTGGAGCGCATACGACGGCTACGACCTTGACCGTGATGGATATGGCGACGTGCCATATCACCCCGTACGCCTGTACGCTTTGCTTGTCGAACAGATGCCATCGGCCGTCATCCTAATGCACACGGCATTCATCACGATCCTTGATCTGACGGAACGCATCATCCCAACAATGACGCCCGAAACACTCGTGGACTCCAAACCACTCATGCGACCTTCAACGATGCAGCCATGATCACAGTCAACGCACTACATAAAACGTTTCGGACGCATCAGGTACTGAAGGACGTGACAACGACCATACCGTCGTCCTGCATCACGGCCATCATCGGACCGAATGGTTCCGGCAAGACAACACTGATGAAATGCATCATCGGTCTTGTCCGGCCCGACACCGGCACGATCGATGTTGACGGAATGACCGCACTCGATAATCCGGAATGCCGCACCATGATCGGTTACATGTCGCAAGTGGCTCGATACCCCGACAACCTTACTCCACAGGACCTTGTTGCGATGATACGAGGTATTCGGAAGGGGCAGCGAGATACCGCCGATGAACTCATTGCAGAGTTCGAGTTGGAAGGACACATGCGAAAACCAATGCGCGTGCTCAGTGGCGGTACACGACAGAAGGTCGGCGCCGTGCTTGCGCTGATGTTTACGCCATCGACCGTGCTGCTGGATGAGCCGACGGCCGGACTTGACCCCCTGTCGACCGAGCGGCTGAAGGAACGAATTCTGGCCATGCGATCACAGGGCGCAACGATCGCCATCAGCTCGCACGTGCTGAGTGACATTCAGGAACTGGCCGACCGCATCGTGTATGTGCAGGAAGGCATAGTCGCATACGACGGTACCGTGCAGGAACTCTACATGCAATCCGGTGAAACGTCACTGGGTAAAGCGGTAACGTCGATCATACGCAGGTCAGGAGCGTTGCGATCATGATGACGATCCTGCTACGATACGTTGTCCGCGATGTGCTGCGCAGCAAGTGGCTCGCTCTCTATCTGACCTTCTTTGCTGCTGTTACCGAGGGTTTGTTGTACTTCACGGCCGGAGAGGCAAAGACCGTCATCGGTCTGATGAACGTTGTCCTGTTGCTGATACCGCTCGCAGCCGTCGTTTTCGGTACGCTGCATGTGCATCACAACCGCGACTTCGTCGAACTGATGCTTACACAGCCAGTTTCGCGGCCGTCGATCTTCGGCGCACTCTACCTTGGTGTTGCATTGCCATTCATGGCCGCCTTTGTGATCGGCGTCGGCGTACCATCGATCCTTCACGGAGTGGCCTTCACTGCCCCCTTTCAGGCACTTATCGGAACCGGATGTGCGCTGACCATGGTGTTCTTTGCCATTGCCTATTTCGTTGGCGTGGCGATACAGGACAAAGCCACGGCCATGGGGGCTGCATTCCTCCTATGGTTGCTGTTCGGCGTGGTATATGACGGTGTGATTCTTGGCGTTACGGTCGCCTTTGCCGACTATCCACTTGAGATGGCAACGATCGGAATGATCGTGGGCAACCCCATCGACCTTGCACGCATCATTGTGATGCTGACGTTTGATTATGCGGCCCTGATGGGATATACAGGGGCCGTGTTCCAGCAGTTCTTCGGGACAACGACCGGCATCATGGTGTCGACGCTGTCACTCGCCCTTTGGACCCTCATACCCGTCTACGCCGGCTACCGAACATTCTGCCGGAAGGACTGGTGATTTTTTCATGTTTCGCTTGAAAGGTATCACGATGGAACGCTTGCAACTCTTGGTGATCGCAGTGCTGGCATGTCTGATCGCGGCCTGTACGCAATCGAACAACGATGCGAATACAACGTCGGACGCTCCAGGTGCAGCCGGCGGACAGGCCATGGTTCAGGATGATGAGTCGCAAAAAGACATCCTGAAGGTGGCAATGTCATCCAAGGATCATACCACACTCGTGGCAGCGATCAAGGCGGCTGCTCTTGAAAACACGCTCTCCAACGCTGGCCCCTTCACGGTCTTTGCTCCTACGAACGCAGCATTTGATAAACTTCCTGCGGGAACGGTCGATGATCTTGTGAAGCCGGAGAACGTCGATAAACTGTCCACCATACTCTACCATCACGTGCTAACATCGGCGCTCGACAAGTCGTCGTTCACGGACGGTCAAGACGTCAAGATGTTCGACGGTACACCAGTGAAGATGACCATCAACGGCGATAACTGGAGCGTGGGCGGAGCCAAGGTTATCGCATCCGTCCGTGCTTCGAACGGCTGGGTGCACGTCGTTGACGGCGTGCTTGTCCCCTAAGTGCATGGTGTGCAATGCTTTGCGGTGTTTTCATAAACACGATACGCAACGATTGCATGATGATGCGAACGCCGTAGTTTAGGCGTAACAACACATGTTCAGACGGAGGATTCAATCATGAACAAACTCATTCAAAGCTTTTGCGCCATGGCTGCTTTCGCAGCGGTGATCGCTGGCTGTTCTTCCGACGTCTCAATGCCGGTCGACACAGCTTCGGGAAAGCAGGATGGAAAGATCCTGGCAGCACCTTCAGGATTCAAGAAGGTGCCGGATCAGTACGTGATCGTCTTCAAGGCGAATGAGGTGGGCGATAACGAAGTGCAGGGCGAAGTACGCCGTCTGCAAAAGGCTCACGGCCTTACGATAGGTCATATCTACGAGACTGCGATCGTCGGCTTCAGTGCTACGGTGCCGCCTGGCGTGCTAAAGAAGCTTGCAGCAGACGATAAGATTCAGCGTATCGAAGAGGACTATGAGATCACGGTCGCCCCGGTCGAAGAGTTTGCCAAGCCGGGTGGTGGCGGAACCGTTGCACGTACACAGCCACAGCAGACGCCCTGGGGTGTCAGTGCTACGGGATGGCGCGATGGAACGGGCAAGCGCGCTTGGATCATCGATTCCGGAATCGATCCGAATCATCCGGATCTGAACGTCAGCACCACGCTGTCGAAGAACTTTGTAACGGGCTCGCGTCAATCATCGCTGACGTGGCAAGACAAGAACGGCCACGGAACGCACGTGGCTGGAACCATTGCAGCAAAGAACGATGGCTATGATGTCATCGGCGTTGCGCCCGGTGCAACGGTCATTGCCGTTCGTTGTCTAGATTCGCGTGGCTCCGGACAGTACTCGTGGATCATTGCAGGCGTGAATTACGTCGCCGCGAGTGGCACAGCAGGCGATGTCTGCAACATGTCGCTCGGCGGTCCTGCCTACAACGCACTTGACGATGCCATCCGCGCAGCGGCGAACGACTTCGGTATCAAGTTCGCGATTGCGGCCGGCAATGAATACGTCGACTGTACGGCTACCTCGCCGGCACGTGCCGGCGAGGGTCAACCGGACATCTGGACGGTCTCGGCGCATAACGATCAAAGCGTCTTTGCCTACTTCAGCAACTACGGTGCTCCCGTCGATATCTGTGCTCCCGGCGTCAGCGTGACGTCAACGAAGATGGGCGGAGGACTCACCACGATGAGTGGCACCTCGATGGCCGCTCCGCACGTGGCAGGCATCCTGCTTGTAGGTACGGTCGGTTCGCGCGGAGCCGTTACCGGCGACCCTGATGCCAAAAAGGATAACATGGCGGTGATCCAATAGGCCGCGTTGCACATTCGCAATCTCAAAGCGCCTGCACGTACTGATCCGGCAGGCGCTTTTGCTATCAGCAGCTATAAAACCACCATCACATACCCCGCACGTCTTGGTGGTTAAACCTTTTCGACGCAGTTTGCTCTAAGCGCGCTTCTAAAGTCAGGTGCACCTAGGCTTCTTCATAGTAGGTGCAGGGGCCCATTCACCGTCCATCAAGGGACATTCCATGCGTTACGTTGCCACGCTTTTTACGCTCCTTTTGACGTGCATCACTATGCATGCTCAGCCGACGCATCCCGCCATTACGTCGTGGATGCTCAATACGACGGGCATCACCGGACGTCATTACGTGCGCGGCAATCCTACGCCCATCGTCGATACGGCAAAGGCAAACTGTCAGCTTGTCCAGTACTCCGACAACAATGCCTACGTGCGTTGCAACGGCATACCGGCCTATGTCATCGGACCCTACCTTGATGGCAATCCGTCAACGGCAGTAGGTCGTAACTACCTGTTTCGCATCCCGCTCAAGCCGCAGGTGAACTCCGGTGTAAAGACCGTTGTCGGTCTTGGGCATGTTGCCGTGTTGATCAACGGCGTTCCCATCTACAACTACGCCGATGCTCGGTCGTACAACAACGCCAACATCTGGCATCAGAATGCCATCGTCTTTGAGCGCGCAGGCTTCGACTGCGCTAAGGGTCATCCAGCGCCTATCCAGACCGGTCCGCCGGGTCCGGGCGGTGGCACTCAAGGACAGTACCACCACCACCAGGATCCGTCGGCCTTCAACATCGCCAAGGTCAAGATGTCGGACGTGTGCGACATGTACCTTGCCGATGGATTGTACGTGCCGGACTCGACGAAACACGGTCCGTTGATCGGCTTCTCATTCGACGGCTATCCCATCTACGGTGCCTATGGTTGGGTAGAGGTAGGGGGGCAGCGCGTCGTCAAACGGATCACGCCCGGCTATCGCCTTCGAAGCATCACCGATAGGACAACGCTTGCCGACGGAACGAAGCTGACGGCTGCGCAGTACGGACCATCCATTGCACAGGCTGCTCTTGGTTCCTACGCCGAAGACTACGAATTCGTCGAAGGCTTAGGGGATCTCGACGTTCATAACGGACGCTTCTGCGTAACGCCCGAGTATCCCGACGGAACCTATGCCTACTTTGCGACGATCGACGCCGACGGCAACTCTGTCTATCCCTACGTGATCGGTCCCACCTACTACGGCGTTGTAGCTACCGACAACTTCGCCGTGCCGGGTCCCGGGTCGACGTCGACGAACGTGAAGATCACGGAACAGGTAACAACCTACGTTCCCAATACGAATACAACGGACCCCTCGGTGACCATCACGTCGACGGCCGTCCTCAATGGTAAGGCGGATTCACCGTATACGTACACCGTCACAGCCGAGGCAAACGTAAAGGAGACAGTCTCCTTCGCACTACTTGCTGCGCCGCAGGGTATGACAATTGACGCAACAACCGGCGTGATCACATGGCAGAAGCCTGTGGCCGGAACCCATACGGTCACCGTCCAAGCTTCGATCGTTTCTGCGGGCAAGCAATACAAGGCAACGCAGACGTTCAGCCTGGTTATCGAAAGCAACGATCCGCTGACGATCACCTTCAGGTCAGACCCAGCGCTTATCGGCTACGAAGGCAGTGCCTACAGCTATCGCGTGCGTGCGCGTGCGTCGGACACGACAAAGCGCGTGACGTTCCGTCTTGCCGACGGAGCACCGTCCGGCATGACGCTTGCCATGGGTACGATTTCATGGCCTTCACCCGTGAAGGGACAGTATCCAATCACGATCGTTGCCACGATACAAGGTGACACGGTCACGGCACAGCAATCGTACACCCTGGAGATCAAGGCTGATACAACGACGTCCGTCGACGAACGATCGGCACTCTCAACCGTGACGATCTTCCCGAATCCGGCTGCCGACATTCTTGTGGTGCAGGTGACAACACCCATGACGGAATCTGCATCGGTCGAACTTGTCGACGCAGCCGGTCGCGTCGTGCGGCGAGCAACCATCAACCAAGGCAGCACAATGTGCTTCATCGACGTGCAGTCCATGTATGCCGGCGCCTATATCGCACGCATTACGCGAAAGGGCGACAGCGTTCACCTTCCTGTCGTCATCAGCGAGTAAACATCCGACATGCGATGTGATTCGGTGCGCGCTGCGGCCTGTCAGGTGCTACTGCTGGCACTCCTGACGGGTGTCTGCAGCGGACAAGGCACCGTGCAGGTGTCGTTCGCTCCGTCCTTTCGTGGGGCTGCACTGGAGTTCGACACGACGGTCTATCGTACCACACGTGGAGCCGACGTCACTGTGTCGATGCTCAAGTTCTACGTCAGTAATCTTGAGCTCCGAGGGCGTAGCGATACCGTGCGTCTTGCCGGTGAACACTTCCTGATGGATCTGTCCGATCCCGACCGGATGGCAGTATCGATGAGGGCTCCGAGCGGGACGTATAACGCACTGCGCTTCACCATCGGCGTCGACAGCAGTTTGAACGAGTCGGGACCCCGGGAAGGAGCTCTCGATCCACGCCATGGCATGTACTGGACGTGGGCAACGGGCTATATCTTCAGCAAAATCGAGGGAACGGTCACTACGCCGCAGCTCAGCAGACGCATGTTCGAGATTCACATCGGTGGGTTCAAAGCCCCTTGTCAGAACACGGTCACGATTGATGTTCCGTTCACGCATCCGGTCAAGGTGGCCGACCAACAGATGGACATCGTGATTGATGTTGCCGTCGATGCCTTCTTTGATGCTGATGGGGGATTTGATATTGCCGCGCGACCCAGCGTGACGGATGCGCGGCAGGCAGTTGACGTTGCACCACGATGGCGGAAGATGTTCCGTGCGAATGAGTAGGACGATCTTTGCCTTTGTGCTTGCCGCAACGCTTGCCGCAGCAATGGTACGACAGGAGTACCCTGTTTCGGACGACGGTATTCCGCAGCCGCCTGGATTTCCCGCGCCGGTGTATCGCATAACGTCAGGCACGAATAACGCTGCGTTGGCAGCACTCGGTGAACGACTGTTCGAAGACCCTATCCTGTCGGCAGACAGTACGATCAGTTGCGAAACATGTCATCAACCGTTTGCGGCATTCGCACATGTCGATCATGCGCTGAGCCACGGCGTCGAAGGGCGCATCGGCAGACGCAACGTACCGAGCTTGCAGAACCTTGCATGGCAGACATCGTTCATGTGGGATGGTGCCATCGCCAATCTCGACATGCAGTCTCTGAGTCCCATCACGGGCCACGACGAAATGGCTTCGAACCTTGATACGCTCATCCACAAGCTATCGACCAACGCAGCATATCCTAGGCTGTTCCGTGAGGCCTTCGGAACCGACACGATCACTGTTCCTCGTGTGTTGCGAGCGGTGGGCCGATTCGTTGCCGGGTTCGTCTCGGCCAATGCACGGTATGACAGATACATTGCCGGCAAGGACACCTTGGCGGAGAATGAATTGCGTGGTCTGCAGCTGTTCCGTGCCCACTGTGCCTCTTGTCACGCCGAGCCTCTCTTCACCAACAACGGATTCGCCAGCAACGGGCTTCGGCCAAACGCGGCGTTGCCGGATAGCGGTCGGTATCTTGTTACGCACAACCAGCAGGACCTGTTCCGATTCAGGGTGCCGACGCTTCGAAACATTACGCGGACCCATCCATATATGCATGACGGTCGCTTCAAGAAGCTGCGCGACGTACTGGCGCATTATGCTTCGCCGCAGGCGCTTGACGGCCATGCCGATGCCTCCGTCAGATCGATCGGACCACTCAGTGACGTCGATCGTAAGGACATCATCGCCTTCCTGATGACACTCGAAGACCAGTAGGTCTGCCTGTGCACGTCTGCCCGCCTTGGCGTACCGCTATCGTCGGCCTAACCGGTATGCCCATGCGATAAGCACAAGCTGCATCGGCAGCCGCACCCACGCCAACCACAGCGGTATTGCGACGGGTGGGTTCACGATCGCGTCATGATGCGTTATCACGTACACATGTACCGGCATATACATAAGCATCAACAGCGCAATGCCGATAAATCCAATGCGTTCCGTTCGACGATTCCAAAGCAGAGCTGCCAGCAACACCTCGACGAAGGCCGACCCCGATATCGCCAGTTCGGGCCACGGCAGGTACGACGGATAGTAGGCCACGAACCACGTTGGAACGACAACGTGTGCCAGCGCTGCCCCTGATAAGATGGCGGTCCAAAGCAGACGAGACACAGACCTGAAATCAGTTGTGGTGATCATCGCAGTGGGTATCCCGCCTTACGTGCATCAAGCAGCATGAGGGTGAACGGGATCCACCATACAAGGTCGTTGGGGATCAACGTGTAACCAAAACTCACCGGAGCGGCGCCGATAGCGATGTTGTACATGAATCCAACAGGCCCAAACACCTTTCCTAACATTCCTACAAGCACGATGGGCCAGTGCCGGATGTAGTCGTACGACGCAAAGAAATAGGCAATGCCGTACACACCGATGACCATTCCCATCCCCTGCCAGATCATGGGGTGGTTTACGGGCTCCATTCCCATTACCTTGAAGAAGGATAAGGGGGCAATGATCTGCCATGCGCCCCAAAACAGATTGTATACGGCTGCGATGCGAAGCGTTGTGCCAAGCCAGGGACGAAGGTGATAGGCCATGAGCGAAACTACGCAAGACCGAACAACTCAAGGAGCAATGTCCGTGCATTGCCTGCGTAGGATCGGACGAAAGACAGTTGTTAATTGCCTGTTGAAACCGTCTTCGATTGCTGCACTGGTGCAGTAAACCAAGTAAGCTGTGCAGGAATCATGCTAAGCTGTGAACAGAGGATTTTGTCGCCATGTGCTGCAAGTGGAATCGCTCCTTCGGGAAGTTCGAAGGTAGATAGGACCTTGCTTGTCTCAACGTCGTAAAACACGACGATGTTGGAATGGTCATTGGGTGGCTCGTACGTGTGACCTTGGAGAACAGAAGAGGGCACACGGTACACAACGGCAATCCGATCCGTGACGGGATCATGAAAGACCTTGCTCAGCACCGAAAACCTGGTTGCACGATTGCGTGCCGCGTCGGGGTCTTTTGCCCACTCACGAAGTACCGGTTCGTATGGAACGCGAAACGCCTCTGGAATGGGTACATGCAGTTCCCTTGTGCTAAGGTCTATGCCGTTTACGATCAGCAGTGTGTCCGTAAAAACCTGTGAAGCGATCCAGCCATTGCGGTAGGGTGCTAAGATCACAGACTGAGATTGCTCGGGTACCTGTACTCTGTCGTACAGATCGCTGCGCTTGCCATAGAAGGTGTCAAGAGTAGGCGAGTGGATGTACATCGTGGCCGCAGGATTGGGGTCTCCGGGAAGTCCGTACACGTGCTTGACCGAGAACACAATCGATTCCGACTCGTAGCTGTAAACATAGTTACCGCCGCGTCTGCGGCCCCAAAAGTAATCTACGAGCGGAACGGTGTCTGTCGTGCCGGAGGCTATGTTGAACCAGAATGCTGTGAACTTGTTCTGTTTAGAGTCGTAGTTGGATCCGAGTACACGATTGCCTCGAGCATCCCAGTGACGAGGGTAATGGGTGCCACTCTTGCAGCCTTGAAACATCTTGCTCATGTCAACGCGCTTAGCAACGGCCCCCAGACTGTCGAGGATATATGCCGTCGGACTCGCCATAAAGTCCCAAACGAACACCTGACGGCTTGTAGAGTCGAAGGCTGTGTAAGCGGCAGTACTCGCCGTGGGCGATCCAACCGCGCCGGACTGCACCTGTATGGAACCTACAACACGTGCTTGCAGGGCGACAGGGCCGCGAAACTTTTGGAATGGTTCCTGAGACGACAGATCATACAGTGCAACCGAAAAATCTTTGATGTCAAAGCTGGATGTTGCGAAGAGTCCAGCAAAACGAACGACGCCAGTTGGCGCCACGATCAAGACGAAAGGATACCTTGATACACGGTATCGCTTGCTAACCGATCCCGTCTCGTCGTCGTAGACCTTCGCGTGCTTGACCAGCGCATTGAGTTCAGCAAAGGCTGACGACTCCATGCCGTCCGACATATACACTTCTAATGGAATTCCGGCATCAGCGATGAGGCCTTCAACACGAGCCACTGATTCAAGGTATGTTGCACAAGGGTTCGGTCCTGGAAACAGAACAACCACGCCTTTCTTTCCATGTTTAGGCTTGATAAACACGGTGTCCCCAAAACCTACTTCGGGGCGCGTCTGCGCGGCTGATGATCCGTGAAGAATCGCGAGGGCTGCCAATACGAAGCATAGGATTCTCATGACGTGCCTGCTGCCATATGGGTTGATTGCATTAAAAAAGCCGTTCAGTACTGTATGTCGACTATCAAGGAATCAGTTCCTTTGCTACATTTTATGGGCATTGTGGGGAATTTACACTCCTGTCAATATAAGCCACGATGCCAGGAGGAAAAGCAATGTTTGAAGCCCTAGCGAACGCGTTTTAGCAGCACGAAATCGTTGCGCAAGTTATGATAATAGGGGCATCTCTTACATAAAGAGCTGCCCCCAAGAATGTCTGGACACTATCTGGTGCAAAGTGAACCCACCTTGTGCTCAGCATGGTTCTAACGAACATGCAAGACCAGCTCTTAGCGCACAGCTACGAATTTGGTGACCTGGAGATTGTCGTCGACCACGCAGCCAGCAAAGTCAATGACGATGTTGTGAAGTTCGGGGTAATCTCCTGGTTCGTCAACTGCGACGACATACTGATGACGTGCCACAATCATACCAGCCCAAGGCTGCTTGGTATCCGCCCGAGCAAGTACATCTGTTCTGGCGTGAGCGTGTGAGCGAGGTTTGCCGTCACACAATCATGAGGAATGATCGATGCGACGGAGCGCGAAGCGAGAGCAGATGTATGCCATGGTGGAGTCGTGGCAACGCAGTGGGATGAGTCAGCAGGCGTATGCCGAGCAGCAGGGCGTGTCGTATGCGACGATGCTGTATTG
>VFFB01000148.1 GCA_018882585.1 Candidatus Kapaibacterium sp. | reverse complement strand
TCTCTGATTTGGTCTTACCCATACGGAGGAACCATGCATTCCCTCGGATGTCATCGATGTGCAGCTTCTGCACGTCACCAAATCGGGCGCCAGTGTAGCAAGCGAACAGGAACAAGTCGCGGACACGGTCAAGCCGGGGATGATCTGTAAGGTCCAGTCCTTCGAGTCTGTTCACTTCGTCCATCGAGAGGGCGACAACCTCGACGTCTTCTTCGTCGACCTTGAACTTGCGATAGTCTTTCGGCATAGGAATTCCCCTATCCTCTGCCCAGCCAAGGTACGTCTTCAGTGTGCTCACATACTTACCAATGGTATTGTTGGTCAGTCCACGCTTCTTCATCAGATACTTCTTGAAAGCGTCGTAGAAATCAAGGGTCATGCACTCGAAGGTCAGTCTTCCATAGCTCCTTTCGGATTCCTGAAGGATCGTGCGCAGGGTCTTGTACTTGGCGATCGTCCGTTCGCCTCGGTCGGTGGCTTTGGATTCAATGAAGGTATCGAATCCGGACCAGAACGTTAGCTCCACTACTACGGGCTCTGATGCTATGTCTTCGCCCTTACGAGAGAACTCTCGCCTGAGACGTTCGATCGTGGCTGTGTCCACCACCACGAGTGAGGCAACTTCGTGATCGAAGCGTGCCTGAATATCGCGCAGGCGAGCATTGATGTGCGCATAATTCGGGTCGTTACGCCTCACCTGCTGGCGGAAGTCATCCCAGTCGCCTGGTTTCACGGCCAAGCCGGTTCCGCAGAAAATGCGGTGTCCGTGGACATAACCGTTGAAGGTGAGGGTAACCTTCCCGTCCTTGCGTGGACGTCCCGTACGGAGTATGAACCTGCTCATGATTATTCGCTCTTTCCGATTTTGGCTTACTTTTTGGCTTACTGTTTTTTGCTTTATCTCGGTATATCACAGCATATCACCGCGTGCCTGCAATCTACGTAATAGGTTGATTTATAATGTCTTACAGATCCACCAGATACTTCCACATATCTCAGGATATCGATAGGTTCATTTCCTGCCCCCGCTACTCAGCAAAACATAAGCCTTTGTAACACAACATGTTGCAAAGGCTTTTTTGCGTTGGCTTAGGGTTTTTGATGTATCGTTCGGGATTGTTTTGAGTGACTGACATGCACTCGTGAATCAATGACTGGTCGAAATTGAGTTGGGTCGATGTTCAGTGCTTTCCGCTCGAGCAGTTAGATCTTACGTGTTAGGTACCATTACTAGACGACTTTATGCGATAGCAGGATGTGATAGCGAGCCGGTGCCGAGAACATCGCCACGTACCGCTTGTTCTTTGCCATGTGCTATGCCAACGACATCACCCCCTTCGACTGGCTTCGCACTGTCCTGCTACGCATCAACTCCACGGCACCGCTCGCTACGACCCCCTGCTACCGCACAGGATCGGCCTCAACGCCAATCGCTAAGAAGTAACTTGTAGTTGCTTGGGTGGATACAGTATTGCAGTGTCGCATATCACACGCCCTGTTGCACGGCATACGCCAGCTGAGTCATCCCAATGCGTTGCCACGACTCCACCATGGGATACATCTGCTCTCGCTTTAGGCTCCGTCGCATCGATCATTCCTCATGATTGTGTGACGGCAAACCTCGGTCACACTCTCACGCCAGGACAGATGTAGTTGCTCGGGTGGATCCTCAGTATCTAGCTCAAACGCACACTGGCGACCTCTCTCAATGGAAGTGCTGTGATCTTGTCGGACAATGCATAGCGTAGTGTTCCGGGATACACTACCCACAGGTGCTCAAGTTGGAGATCATCAAGGGCAACATGCATGGACTTCGTTGTCCTTGGAGCATCGGTACACTTGAATTCAAATCCCCAGCGCTTCCCTCGTCGTAGGAGAAGCAGATCGAGTTCAGCTCCTCGCTGTGTTCCGTAGAAAAAAGCGTCACGCTGACCATGAACAGCGAGTGTCTGTTCTAGTGCAAATCCCTCCCAGCTTGCACCATAGCGGGCATGGGTGCGCAACTCAAGCATTTCTCCAATGCCGAGCAGGTGATGCAGTATGCCGCTGTCGCGCACAAAGATCTTTGGTGATTTAACGAGTCGCTTGCCCAGGTTCTCGAACCATGGTGGAAGCACACGCACCATAAACGTGCCGGCCAGCAGATCACGATAGTGGTTCACTGTTGTTTGGCTCACATCCATTGAGCGAGCGATCTCCGATGCATTCCACGTTTGCCCGTGATAGTGCGATAGCATCCGCCAGAAACGGCCCAGGGCTTCAGGTGCTACTCTTGAGCCCAGTCCAGGAATGTCGCGCTCGAGAAACGTCCGAGTAAAACTCTCCATCCACCGATCCCAGGCATCGCGCGACGAGGCCTGAAATGCACTTGGGAACCCACCTCGAAGCCAAAGGCGATCTTGCGCATCAGGGCCTACTTCAGACAAGGAAAATCCTGAGACGTCCACAAATTGAATCCGGCCAGCCAGAGTCTCGGAAACACCTTTGATGAGTTCCCATGAGGCACTACCCAAGAGAAGGAACACGGCGTTGCGTTGAGGATCATCGCATAGTGGACGTAAGAGCTCGAACAATTCGGGCAAACGCTGTACCTCATCCAGAATTATCAAACCGCTTTGTTCAGATAACAGCTTTTCTGGGGTTGCCCGCAAGGCCTCTCGCGTCTGTGACCTCTCAAGATCGAAGACAACAGTTTGTCCTTCCCAGCCTGCAGCCACCTGTGCCGCAAGGGTTGTTTTACCTACCTGCCGTGCGCCCAATAATGCCACTACCGGCGACTCGGCCAATCTCACCCGGATTGATTCAAGGTAGTCAGTTCGTGTGATTGATTGTAGCATATTACTCCATATGCTGCACAATATACTACAATTATGGGTTCTCCACGTAGGAGTCATGCCTACCATTTTTTCCGGGGACATCCTTCATGACGTCGATCTCCAACGCTCGCTCCGCCAGGAGTCGCTTCAAGCGCGCGTTCTCCTGGGGCAACTTCTTCATCTCGGACACCTGATTCGGCTCCATACTGGCGTACTTCCGGCGCCAGATGTAGATCGTATGCGACGACACTTTGTACTTCTTCGACGTTGCGGGCACGCCGTGGGCGTGCGACTCGCGTACGATGCTGACGATCTGCTCGTCGGTGTACTGACACTTCTTCAACGAGCCTACCTGAGGTTCTCATCTCAATCTAGGACTGGCCCTACATTTTCTACCCACTGCACTTCTCAAGATGTTCCCGGATCTTGACCTTCTCTTCTGGGCTATAGCCTCGCCGCTGCTTGTTGGCTGCCATCGCCGTTCCTTTCGTTGCGAGTTCAGCGCCAATCTATTGCTTACAACTTTTGCTTGTTTGTCCTATTTCATGAGAAGCGGTTCAATCTTACCATGGTTGCCAGAGAGTGAAGAGCACGAGCGCGACCACGACGACCGCGCCAAGCAGGGGCAAAAGATTGAAGAGCGCGTACGGAATCGCACTCGATGCCTTGTCAGAAGCGGAGCCACTCCATTCAAAAACCTGTGGAGTCTGGCTCACGGTTCCCAAGACCACCGTTGAGATAAGTCCGATCGCCACGAGCATCCCACCGCGCACCAATTGACGACGGCGTGCAGCGACTGGCGCGATGTCGGCGAGGATGCCAAACGAAATGAGTGCGTAGACGAAGGACTGCGGATGGCCAAGTGACCACCCGAGCCACGTATCGATTCCCTTGTTCCCACCGAAGGCGAGACGACCATAGTGATGGTCGACGGCAACGTAGATCACACTGCCGAGCGCAACCGGCACCGTCAAGATGACGGAAACCGCGGTGACGAGCGTCGACCAGCTCAACATCGGCACGCGATCGAGTGTCATGCCGGGACAACGTGCGGTCAGCACCGTCGCACACAACGACACGGATGCCGCGAGCAAACCGACCAGACCGAGACCAAATCCAAGGAGATACAGATCGACGAGATCTGCATTCCCACCACCAGGACCGCCATTGCCGATGATCGACACGATCACCATGGCACTACCTGCTGCCCAAGCCCAGAACCCCAGTGATGCAACACGCGCAACGGCAATCGACCGCGCTCCTACTTGCAGTGGAACAACGGTGATTGCGAGCCCGATCAACAACGGCAGGGCCACGCCGAACATGAGACCGACCCGGGTGAAGGCAAACAACTGCGGTACGGCGTTGACGTCGAAGGCATTCGTTGCATCGGCAACGCGCTCGAATCCGAGAATGGTGGCGACCACGCTCACGCCAAGCAGCCAGATGACACTCAAGCCCATGAAGAGACGGCCGATTCGCTTGTGGTCGGTGGCCGTGAGCCACGCGCCGACAGCCCCCACCAAGGGAATGGAGGGGCTGGAACTCGCTACAGGGGGTGCGCTGACCGCGGACATGACGGATACGACACTAACAATGGGCGGGGTCTCGGTCCGAACTTCTCGAAGCGCAGGAGTCAGCCCAGAATCAGCACGTCCGCCATGACCGCGCCGAAGAGGACCGTGACATAGGTAATGGAGAACGAAAACAGACGCATGGACTTCGCTTCGCTGGGATCGGACCCGAGTCGGACGGTTCCGATGACAAACGCCACCCCGAATAGCAGGGCTGTAATTCCGTAGATCAGCCCGAGATCTGCAACAGGGACAAGGATGAGCGAGACGGCGACGAGCACGACGCAGTACCGAACCATCGAGGCAATCGTCTCGCGGATCGGTGTCACGACCGGCAACATCGGCACCCCGGCAGCTCGATAGTCATCCTGGTGTCGGATCGCCAGAGCCCAAAAATGCGGCGGGGTCCACAGAAAGATGACAGCGAAAAGCACCACCGGCGCCCAGGCCAAAGAGTTCGTCACGGCGGCCCATCCGACGAGCGCCGGCACCGCCCCTGCTGCTCCCCCAATCACGATGTTCTGCTTGCTCGAGCGCTTCAGCCACAACGAATAGATCACGACGTAGAACGCCGTGGCCGACAAGGCGAGAACTGCGGCAAGGACGTTCGCCCACCACACGAGCACGGCAGCGGCGGCGATCTCGAGGAGAAACGCGAAGATGAGCGCTCGTCGTGGGGTCAATGCTCCGGTGACAAGAGGACGATGACGCGTGCGTTCCATGAGCGCATCAATGTCTCGATCGATCACCATATTGATGGCGTTGGCCCCACCAGCTGCAAGAGCGCCACCGCACACGGTCGCAACCATCAGCGTTATCGAGGGCCATCCACGCTCGGCAAGCACCATGGTCGGGATCGTGGTCACGAGGAGCAACTCGACGATGCGTGGTTTTGTCAACGCAACGTATGCCCAGAATCCACCCTTCGCCGATCGGTTGGATTGACTCCGATGACTAAAGATCCGCGAAGGAACGAGGGGGCGAACGCCAAGTGGCACGCCATCAGGCTACGGCTGGTCTGCGCAGTCAGCCAATCACGACTCGTCGCCACGCTTGATGTC
>VFFB01000033.1 GCA_018882585.1 Candidatus Kapaibacterium sp. | reverse complement strand
GTACATGATAGCGTATACGCACGGGTAACCCACACATGTGTATGCACGGAGACACACGTTCACGTACGGACACACATGTGGACGCACGGACGCACACGTGTGAACGATCGGACGGCGATTGCGGGCGCGGCATGCCGCGCCCCTACATCGTCTCGCCCCTACATCGTCTCGCTGGCTCCCCTCTCCACTCGTGGGGAGGGGCGGGGGTGAGGTCGACCCGCTTCAAAGCGTATTACCAGAGGTGCTTTACGCCGTCGCGCTCTTCGAGCAGCTCGGCGTAGGTTGCGTTCATGCGGGCGCGCGAGAACTCGCTGATCTCGATGCCTTGCACGATGGAGTACGAACCGTTTGCGCAGGTAACGGGGAAGCCGTAGACCACGCCCTCGGGGATGCCGTACGAGCCGTCGCTGGGGATGCCCATCGTGACCCAGTCGCCGGCAGGTGTACCCAAGGCCCAGTCACGAATGTGTTCGATGGCGGCGTTAGCGGCCGAGGCGGCCGACGAAAGACCGCGCGCTTCGATGATGGCGGCACCGCGCTTTGCCACCGTAGGGATGAACGTGTCTGCGTACCACGCTTCGTCGTTGATCGTTGGCCATACCCTTGCCCCATTCGCCTCGAGTGTCGAGATGTCGGGGTATTGGGTGACGGAGTGGTTGCCCCAGACCGTCATTTTCGACAATGCCGTGGTGTGCAGACCGGTCTTGGCCGAGATCTGCGACAGGGCACGATTGTGGTCAAGACGCATCAGCGCCGTGATGTTACGCGGGTCAAGATCGGGCGCGCTCATGGCTGTGATCAGGGCATTCGTGTTGGCAGGGTTGCCCACGACGACGACCTTGACGTTGCGGCTTGCTACGGCATTCAGGGCCTTGCCCTGGACCGTAAAGATCTGAGCGTTTGCCTCGAGCAGGTCCTTGCGCTCCATACCCTTCGAGCGTGGACGTGCGCCAACGAGCAGGGCATAATCGGCATCCTTGAAGGCCACCATCGGATCATCTGTGCAGACGATGCCATGCAGCAGCGGGAAGGCGCAATCATCAAGTTCCATGGCAACGCCGCCCAATGCCTGCATTCCCTGCGGAAGGTCCAGCAGCTGAAGGATCACGGGCTGGTCCGGGCCTAGCATGGCCCCACTGGCGATACGGAACACAAGACTATAGCCGATCTGGCCGGCAGCGCCGGTAACGGCAACGCGAACAGGTGCTTTTGACATGGTGGATTCGGTGTGTGAGGTTAGAAATAAAAAACGCCTCGGCTACGCGAGGCGTTCTATGGTCGATGTTGGTGCGTCGATCAGTTGGCTGCGGGATACACAGAAACCTTCAGACGCGTCTTGTCCTTGCGCTCAAACGTCACCACACCATCGATCAGCGAAAAGATCGTGTAGTCGCGGCCCAGACCGACATTCTTGCCGGGGTGGACGTTGGTGCCGTTCTGGCGGATGATGATGTTGCCGGCCACAACCTGCTCGCCGCCAAAGCGCTTCACGCCAAGACGTTTTGCATTGGAGTCACGACCGTTCTTGGTAGAGCCACCGCCCTTTTTGTGTGCCATGTGAGTGCCTTACAGAGAAATGTCGTTGATGGTAATGGTGGTGTATTGCTGGCGGTGACCGTTGAGCTTCTGATAGCCCTTGCGGCGCTTCTTGTGGAAAACCAGCACTTTGTCGCCCTTGCCGTGGGCGTTGACCGTTGCCTTGACGGAGCCCTTGATGTAGGGCGCGCCAACCATGACCGTGCTGCCGTTATTGGCAAGCAGGATGTTGCCGAACTCTACGGTCTCGCCAACGTTCTTGTCGAGCAACGGAACCGTCAGCGTCTGCTTGGGAGCGACGGTGAATTGTTGCCCGGCGATTTCGACCACTGCGTACATGATGGTGTCTGCGGAATTGTCGGAAAAAAGGACTCGCAATATAGGGGTACGTTGCGAAGCAGCCAAATGCCAGCGTGAATTTTCCACAGTAACCTTTTACGAGACTGTGCGTATCTAGGCCCCTTATGCAATCCGACCTACCGTTGATTCCGCGTCCCAAGCTGCACCGTACGGCTCTGATCGAGGCTCTGACATGGGCTGTCGGTCTTACCGGGCTTGCCATTTGGGGGGCTGACTTGCACGGTCATGCAACCGTCTGCGTGCCCACGCTGCTGGGTATCGACGGCTGTATCGGCTGCGGCGTAGGCCATGCCGCCGGTCTGGCGCTGCGCGGAGACGTCGTGGGATCCGTCTCGGCCCATCCCCTGGGCGTTGTTGCCGTGGTGGTATTGCTACTTCGTATCGCAACTGTCATTCGTTCACATCATAGATTCGCAGGAGGTAAGCGTGGCTAACGTGTACCAGATTCTTCCCGACCTCGAGGCCGACGAAATGGCCTACGTCGACATGCTCGTAGCGCCGATGACCGACGAGCAGGCGATGCAGTTTGCCATGATGTACCGGGCTCGACGCAAGGAACCCATGATGATCCTGATCCTGACCTTGGTAGGATTTCTGGGCATCGCGGGTATCGAGCGCTTCGTGCTTGGTCAGATCGGCATGGGAATTCTCTACTTGCTAACGGGCGGACTGTGCTTCATCGGAATCATCATCGATCTTGTGAACTACAAGAAGCTGGCTTCGGAATACAATCAGAAGCAGGCCTACGAAGTAGCCATGATCATGCAGCGCATGGGCGGCGTTTCCTACGCCGGCTAGTTGCTGTCCTGCTCACGTTCTGTGCGCTCGGCCCCGCCATGCGGGCTGCCGAGCGTCCGCGTCTTGTGGTGGTGATCTCGTACGACCAGCTCCGAGGCGACATGCCTACCACATTTGCCAGGTTTGTTTCGCAACACGGATTCGAGCGCGTGAAGCGGGAAGGGGCATGGTTTGACGCCTGCTATTACGACCAGGCAGCGATGATGACGGCGCCCGGCCATGCCACGCTGCTCACCGGATGCTATCCGCATCGCACGGGCATCACGGGGAACGACCTCTGCGACCGCCACACGAAGACCTGCTCGCAAAGCGTCGAAGATGCCACCTTCGGAACGGCTCCGGTGCTGCTAAAGGTGCCTGCCCTTGGCGACATCCTGCGCGCCAACAGTCCGCGCAGCAAGGTCGTAAGCATGGCGTTCAAAGACCGCGCAGCCGTGCTGATGGGCGGTCATGAACCGACGTATGCGCTGTGGTTCGACACCGATTCGCTGGCCTTCGTCACGTCGTCGTATTACCAGCGTCCACCGTGGCTGAACACGCTGAATGACGATGTCGTGGCGCGTCGCTATTCGGGGTTCACATGGCGCACCGGCATTGCCGACTCTCTGCGTCCGGCCTATGATGACGTGCTGGAAGAGGGAGACTTCTCGAACGGCAGCCGGACGTTTCCGCATCAGCTCGCCTCGGCGGACCAGCGCGAGGCGTTTGCGCTCGACTTCCTGTCGTCACCCTTCAGTGTAACATACCTGTTCGATGCGGCGGTCGAGGTGATGCGCCGCGAGCAACTTGGACAGGACACCATACCGGACATCCTGGCCATTGGTGTTTCGTCGACCGACATCCTTGGACATCAATTCGGTCCCGACAGCAGAGAAGTGCAGGAGATGTATGCCGGCTGCGACACAACGCTCGCAAGGTTCATCAATGTGCTTGACGAACGCGTGGGCAGAGCCAACTATGTCCTTGTGATCACGTCAGACCACGGCGTAGCGCCGATTCCTGAGCTGCTTGCGCGGCAGGCAGAACCACAAGGCACAACCGTCGATGCCGGCCGCATGCGCGGTGCCGACGTTCGCCGCACCATCGACAGTGCCTTGTCTGCCACCTACGGAACACCCACGCGGTCATCGTGGATCTCCAACTTCATCCCGCCATCGCTCTTCCTTGATTCAGCCACTTGCGCCGAGCGCAATGTGACCGTTGATGCTGCCGCCGTCACGGTAGCCACGGCCATGCGCAGCATCCATGGCATTGCCTATGCCATCACACACGAAGAACTTCGCAGAGGCATCCTTGCCGACACGATTCCGTCGTCGCATGCACGATTCATCCTGCAGGCCTTCCACGATGAACGTAGCGGCGATGTGGTATTCTATCCTCGCGAATACTGGATCTTCGGCGGCAACGTTGCCACACACGGCACACCGTATGACTACGATCGTCACGTCCCACTCATGCTCTTCGGCGCCGGCATTGCCGGCGGCCGCATCGGCGATCGTGTTGCTCCCGTCGATATTGCGCCGACACTTGCAACGATGCTTGGCCTGCAGCTCGACGACGTCGACGGCACACCATTGTCCGTCGTCACCGCTCCCTGAGGATAAGCCCACGCTTCAGCGTGGGCTCACGCTTCAGCGTGTGCATGGCGTGTGCATGGCGTGTGCATGGCGTGTGCATGGCGAGTGCATGGCGTGTGCATGGCGTGTGCATGGCGTGGCATGGCGTGTGCATGGCGTGGCATGGCGTGTGCATGGCGTGTGCATGGGCTCACGCTTCAGCATGTGCATGGCTTCAGCGTGGGCTACAATGACAAAACCCCCCGCCAGATTGCTCTGTGGGGGGATCTGTCATCATGTTTCCGCGGTGGTGGCGAGAAAACATTCTTTGTGTTATCAGTGCATCACCATTGATGATACGCTGACAGGCAACTTTGACGGTGACAACCTTCTAGACGGGTGGAGTTCGATAGCTCGCAAATGAGCATTGGGATAGCTGGAATGATGAAGTACGATGCATTGCTTCGACGTACGTGTAATCGAACCCGTTACAAACCGATGATCGTGATGTCTGCTTGGCTGTTGCGTTCGACTGAAGTATTGCTTGCTTGGAGTTCGACCATTTTAGCAGAGACGGCGGCCTGGTTATGTGCTTCGATCTCGCGGATCTGCGTAACTGTGTATGTTGTACCGTTGCTGATCAGGCCAAGCCACATAAGGATTGAAATGAGAAGTTCCATGTCGTTTCGTTAGAAAGGGGGTTGTGGGAGAGCGAGAGCGATGTGGGAGTGACAACTGCTGTTGTCTTATGATGCAATCTACGAGCAATAGCGGCGCAGGTCATGCCATAAGAATCATTGTTTTGGGACATTATCTTTGTACGGTATAGATAACACTGGTTATCACACATGGCTGATTTGCTACGCAACTACGATGGAGGATCCATGCGACGTGGATTGATCGAGGTCGTTGACTTGGCGCTGAAATACAAGCCGGACCTCTTGCGCGAAGAAGTTCTTCAAGATCAGTTCACCAAACTGATCGGCCGCTGCATTCTGGCTGTGAATCAGATTCGGTCCGGAAAGTATCCAGAGCGGGACCTGTCAATATTGATATACGGGAAGAACGTACCGAGATACACACTCGAGAAACTCATGACGCGCACGCAGCGTGAGTTGGAGGCATTCGTGTCGCAGTTCGCCGTTACCGAAGATGAGGATACAACGCAGGATATCTGGGCTTCGGTGCTGCACATGTACAGCAGTGGAATCACGGCATACTTTGCAAATCATGAGTACCGATCACGCGAACGTCTGTCGTCGGTACTAACCGTAGCAAATGACCCATACATGCTCCCCCTGGCGGCCTCGGCAGGGGTGTTCCTTGTGATGCAGCGCTCGCGCACCGACTCGCGCAGCAATGTTCTGGCATCGATACGCAAAACCCGCGAGGTGATCGATGTGATGGCTGAATGCTGGGAATGGATCGCCATTTATGCAGAGCTGCTCAACATTGCCGTTCGGAAGTACAAGGTATCCTCGTTCAGCGAACGGCTTGCAGAGATACGGCAATTGTTGGAGCAGATGCGAATGCACGGACTGGCCACCTCGGCACCGCAGACACAGATGGTGGCCGCATCGTGTGCCTACCTGCTCGGCCAGATCGATAGTCGCTACCAGATACAGCTTGAATGGCTTGAGATCTATAAACTGGCCTCGCGTCGCCTTCGTCGATCCGGAAGGGTGTACGAGAACATCCTCAATCACATGTACGTGCGGGTGTTCACCCAGAATCATGACCACGAGCGATTGGTGCCGATCGTACAGCAGTTGATAACTGATGAGACGTCAAAGACGGGTTCCACAGCGAATCCCGTCATCGTTACGCATACATCGTGGCTTGCATCCTCACTCATCCATCTTGGCCGATACAAACAGGCACAGAAAGTACTGAGCGGTCTCGACCCCAAAGCCTTGCGGGCCGCAAACGAGAACTCCCGAAACTCCGTGATCATTCTCCGATCGATCGCCTCTGCTATGGCCAAAGACATGGAAACGCCCGTTGATAGAAGAGTTATGCGAATGGCAATGCTGCAAAATGAAAGCACAGACAGACGGGCGAATGATCACATAATGCGGTTTGGTGCCTTGACCGCGATGTTGATGCATTGCCGACAGCGCGAAGTTGTGTATGCCTACACGACGGACCTGGTTATTGACAAGCTGTCAAAGCTCTACCGGAATCATAAAGATATTCGTGAGTGTCGTCGGACCTCTGCGTTCATCCGTCTTGCTTCACTTATGGAATCGGGTGAAATCAGTACGACGAAGCGCCACATAGAAGCAGTGAACAGATACATGGCGGTGATCGAGGAGAAGACGACACCGTCCGTGTACGAACACGTTCCATATCAGGTGCTGATAGCTGAACTCTATGGGAAGCAGCTAAAGCAGATATTGAACCATCGTCGGCAGTAGGCTATAACGCATGACGCTGCAGGGCAATGCAGATACTGGACAAGATAATGTCCCAAAAATCAGATTCTTGGCGACGCTCTGCGAGAGACAATATTTAACTTGCTATGGGTGAGTGAAAATGAAGTGTTCAAAGCTGGCGGACGAGACGAGCTTCTCGTCCGCCACTCTGGAACCGACATAAAGACTGTCCATTGCGAGTGATACGCCGTTCAACGGCAGCTACTGGAATTCCCACCTGATAGCATCACTTGCAATGGACGCTTATGCGTGGTACGTGTCCGGCCGTCCACACAAAGACATAACAGTCTGCATTCTCAATCAGCCGGCTATCTGGGCGTCTCAGAACTTGGTCATTCCGCCAGGTCAAGCTTTCGCATCGATCCAAGCGCCAAGACGCTTTCGTGGCGCGATGAACATGATCACGGCCAATGCACTCATGGCAACCATGATGGCAAAGTACTCCTGGTTGCTCATACGGTCATAGTAGGCGCCGATGAACCCTGCAAGGTAGTTGCCAAAGAAGCTCGAAAGGAACCAGACGCCCATGAACATGCTTACCATGCGGGCGGGAGCAACCTTCGCAACCATGGCCTGGCCGATGGGTGACAGATACAGTTCGCCGATCGTAAAGAGCAGCACGACCATGGTCACCCACAGCAGGTTCAGTTTTTCTGCGCCCTGAGAGATTCCTGCCACGTACATCATCATCAGGTAGGCAACAATCATCCAGGCACAGCCGATCGCCATCTTTACGATCGACGAAGGCTCTGTGTCGCGCCGCCGCTGCCACGTCCAGACGCGATTCAACAGCGGTGCCAGCAAGATGATGAACAACGGATTCAGCGTCTGAAACCATGACGAAGGAATGTCAATACCAAGCACGTTCCAGTTCGTTTTCTCATCAGCCCACACCTGCAAGGCATTGCCCTGTTGCTCGTAGACCCCCCAGAACAGGATGTTCACAAAGCACAGGTAGCCAATGACAAGTAGGGGGCGAAGCCATGACCTGTTGGCAGTACCGTCGTTCTCCTGAACACGAATCACCCGCTGATTCTCCAGCGGCAGATATCTGCTGCCACGCCAGTACACAAGCGTACCAACGAGCATGCCAATGCCTGCGGCGGCAAAACCGTAGTGCCAGCCAACGGTCTGACCCAGGGTGCCGCATACGATGGGCGAAAAGAACGCGCCTAGGTTAACACCCATGTAGTAGATCGTATAGGCACTGTCAACACGCTGATCGCCGGGCTGGTACAATGACCCTACCTGTGCCGTGAGATTTGGTTTGAACAGACCATTACCCATGATCAGGAAGAGCAGCGCAAGAAGAAAGAACTGCTCGAAGGCCATCAGAAAATGGCCGATCGCCATCAGGATGGCACCAAGGTAGACGGCATTCGTCTTGCCCAGGTATCGGTCGGCCAGCAGGCCACCAAGGAACGGCGTGAAATAGACGAAGCCGGTGTACAGGCCGTAGATCTGCGAAGAGATACCGATCACGGAAAGCTTTCCGAAGAGCGTCGTCAGCAGGGCCGACAACGCTGAGTATCCCACAACGGAATCGGAAAGGTGTGGGTCCAACAGCAGATACTGCGTCATGTACAGCACCAGCAGTGCCCGCATGCCGTAAAAACTGAACCGCTCCCACATCTCGGTAAAGAACAGGTAGGACAGACCTACGGGGTGACCCAAGAACTCTTTCGTCGTCGATGCCATGGACAGACCTATCGGGAAGTATGAGATGTTCGCACTGCAGAAGCAGCGAACGGCCAAGATATCGTAATTCCCGTTACGGCCTCAGCCTTGGCATTCGGCCGTGGCGTGGTCGAAGCTTGATCGCTGCCAATGTCGCAGCTCTGCAGATTTCGCGACATTTGTGTCTTGTCGACCGACACCACATTGACGTTTCTATGACACGATCCCGGCCTAAACCTGCGACCAACAATTTCTTCGATCGAGTTGCCAAGACTTCGACAGCACTTACCATTGTTGCTGTCGCAGCGATGCTTGTGTACGGACAGGTCCTGTGGTTTGAACTTGGAAAGCTTGACGAGAATACGGTCGTTACGTTCAACTACGACATCTTGAAAGATCCGTCGAAGGCAATTGATGTGTTATCCCGGGATGCGTTCTTTCAACGGCCGGGTCGTGACTTTTATCGCCCCGTGCAGAACGCCACACTCTTCATAGACACACAGATCGGCGGCGGCGACGGCTGGGTATACTACCTGTCGAATCTCCTGCTGCATGCCGCAGCATCTTGTCTGCTCTTGCTCACGCTCAAGGATCTTGGCTGTTCGACCGGCGTATCGCTCGCCACAACGATCGCATTTACCGTCAGCCCGTTGTTCGCGCAGGCCGTCGCCTGGGTACCCGGCAGGGGTGATCTGCTCATTGGTCTGTTGACGCTGCTATGCCTTCGAACGGGATTCAAGTTTCTTGATACCGGCAGGATAGGATTCCTCGCTGCATTTCACGGCTTCTTCCTTCTTGCCGTCTTCTCGAAGGAAACATCAGTTCTGATTCCAGTCATGATCCTGATGGCCTGGCTACTTGTTCATCCCCAGAGGGCAGCAACACGGAAGAACTTGGTCTTCCTGCTTGCGCCAACGCCCGTATCGATTGCGCTGTTCTTCTATTTGCGAAGCTTGGTCATTCCGCGGTTTCCCGAGCCATCTGTGTTCGGACTGGAGCCGTTCGTGCATAATCTGCGCGTGATACCGGAAAGCATCGGCAAGTTTTTCGTTCCCGTTGGCCTTGCCCCTATGCCAGCCTTTTCCTGGCTGGTAACGGTGATCGGCATTGTTGTGATGGTCGGTCTTGGACTTCTTGCATATCGTGGTGTCGATAAACACGGCCGGAAGCTTGCGCTGCTCGGTTTCGGCTGGTTCCTGCTGTTCACTATTCCCGGTATTGCCTATACGAACGAGCTCGGGTCGATCTCGTACGACTATCTGGAGCATCGCAGCTATCTGCCATTGATGGGCATCATGCTCGTTCTTGCTGTGATCTTCATGCGTATGTTCAGGGGCGCCCACGCCCAGAGGTCGTCAATGGCCGTCCTATCGCTGCTCGGTGCTGCAGGTATTACGGCGCTGATACATGCGGGTGACTACAAGACGCCCGCTTCATTCTATGATCTCGCCATCGACAGTAACCCGGCCTCGGGCATGGCTCTGCTGAACCGTGGTTTCTTGAGGATGACGAGCGGCGACCCCAGCGGAGCCATCAGTGATTACTCACGATCTGCCGAGGTCTGTCCTACCTATGCTGAACCATTGGTCAATCGCGGCGTGATGTATCAGGAATCACAGCAGATGGATCTTGCAGGCAGCGATTTCCGCGAGGCCACACGCCGGAATCCCAACCTGTTCGCGGCACAGTATAATCTGGCCGAATGGTATGCCAAGGTCGATGACCTGCCCAATGCGTTGCAACACTATAAGCATTCTGCCAGACTGGACCCAAAGCACGGAGAGGCTTGGACCTGGATCGCGTCGATCATCGCAAAGTCAGGCGATGTGCAGGGGGCGCTGCCGTACTTCGATACGGCCATCAGCGTTGCCCCGAACCTTGCAATCATCTACACCAATCGTGGCAAGGCCTTCAGCAACGTCGGACGCATGCAAGAGGCCTGCGCCGATTGGACCCGAGGCTCAAGCCTGGGCAGCGCCGAGTGCTCGAACCTCGTAAGCTCGTTCTGCAGGTAGCAGTGGATCCGTCCGATCAGATCTCTGCCAGGAGCTTCCGCGCGATGACCATCTTCTGGATCTCGCTGGTGCCCTCGCCGATGGTCAGGAGCTTGGAGTCGCGCCAGTACTTTTCCACGGGATACTCCTTGATGTAGCCGTAGC
Source organism: Candidatus Kapaibacterium sp. (assembly GCA_018882585.1). Taxonomy (GTDB): domain Bacteria; phylum Bacteroidota; class Ignavibacteria; order Kapaibacteriales; family Kapaibacteriaceae; genus ZLKRG46. The sequence goes on along the minus strand of VFFB01000033.1, from coordinate 12,257 downwards.
CACCATGGATCTGGATGGCTTCTTCGGAGGTACGTACCGAGACTTCGCTGGCGAAGAGCTTGGCCTGCGAGGCGGCAAGGGTGAAGTCCATGCCCTGGTCGCGCATCCAGGCGGCCTTATAGGTCATGGCGCGGGCAGCGTCGATCTCCATCGACATCTTGGCAAGCTTCATCTGGATGGCTTGGAAGTCTGCCAGACGCTTGCCGAATTGCTTGCGCTCGGTGCTGTACTTGAGGGCTGCTTCGAAGGCGCCCTGGGCAAGGCCAACGCTCAGGGCAGCGATCGAGATACGTCCGCCGTCAAGGATCTGCAGCGCCTGCACAAAGCCTTCACCCTCGTTGCCGATCAGATTGGCAGCCGGTACACGCACGTTGTCGAGCGTGATGCCTGCCGTGTCGGAACAGCGCATGCCAACCTTGTTCTCCTTCTTCGAGCCGTAGAAGCCGGTCATGGACTTATCAACGGCAAAGGCCGAGATGCCCTTCTTGCCCTTCGAGGGGTCCGTCACGGCCATCACGACGCAGATGTCGCCCACGTTGCCATGCGTGATGAAGTTCTTGCTGCCATTGATCACCCAGTGGTCGCCATCGCGTACGGCCATGGTTTGCGTGCCGCCGGCATCGGATCCTGCATTGGGTTCCGTCAACGCCCAGGCACCCATGGTCTGACCCGTAGCAAGACGCGGCACATAGGTCTTGCGTAGCTCCTCGCTGCCAAAGCGATAGATGTGGCTTGTGCACAGTCCGTTATGTGCTGCAACGCCAAGGGCGATGGCCGGACAACCACGGGCAATCTCTTCGACAACAATGGCGTATTCCATGTAGCCCATGCCCGAGCCACCGTATTCCGCGGGGATGACGATGCCCAGATACCCAAGTTCGCCGAACTTCCGGAACAGCTCCGCAGGAAACTCCTGCGACTCGTCGTGGGCGAGCGCGATCGGCTTGACTTCGTCTTCGACGAAGGAGCGAATGTGGTCGCGGACTGCCTTGTGATCGTCGCTCAGATCGAACGAGAAACCGCCTTGCATGGTGTCTGACATAGGAGTACCGTATTGTTTCCGTGGAAAGGGACCCGAAATTAGCGTAATGATGTCATCCAACGAAGCCCTCGACCTTCTGCGCGGTCTGCGCTCCAATCCCGAACATGCGTTCCGTTGTGGCTATGCCGTGCTGGAGGGCGAGAAGATCATCCGTCAGGCCGTGGCCGCAGGGTACGCATTTGACGCGCTTGCAGGAACATCGTCGGACGCGTCCTTTGTTCCCACCTGCGAGCTGTCCGAGCATGAACTTGCAGACCTTATCGGCTTCCGTCCGCACAGCCCGCTCATCGGTCTTGTCCGCGTTCCGGATGCCGTCGACATCGACGCAGTGGTCTTCCCTGCGGTTGCGCTGGAAGGCGTGTCCGACGCAGCCAACGTTGGCGCCATCGTCCGCACGGCCGTCGGCCTTGGCATCCGCACCATCATCACCGACAGCGCCTCGTCGCATCCGTTTCTGCGCCGTGCCGTGCGCACGTCCATGGGCGCCTGCTTCCGTATCGCCCATGCACGCGTCGATCATCTGGCGTCGGCCATTGGCGACCTCACGGCCGAAGGCCGTATCACCATCGCGATGGAACAATGCCCCCAATCAATCCCATGTGCGGAGGTGATAGGGGGCGTTGATGTGCTTGCCCTTGGCAACGAGGGCGCCGGCTGCTCTGCAGCCCTGCTGCGCTCCGTGACGCACGTGGCCGAGATACCGATGGCAATGCCCGACATGTCGTTGAATGTGGCTGCCGCCGCTGCTATTGGCATGCATGCGCTGTTTGTACGGTAGCTGAATACCAGCCTTAGATATATCCATGTTTATAAATCTGTGCTATGCCAATAAGACCTCGTGTGCTCGACAAGCCGATATCTGCAGATATTGACGCTGCTGTGGATAACTAAGTCTTGTGTGTGTGTGTGTGTGTGTGTGTATCTCGTGGCCGTCTCGTAACTGTATTTACAACACATTGACAAGAGGTCGTCATGTCGCGCGCACGTCTCGTCGTCATTGCCATGGTGGCAATGGCATCCATTGGAGGTTTTCTGGGTTGCCAGGATACGTCAGTCCCATCAAATGAGCCGAACGCTGCGAAGTCTCGCATGCTTCGCACAGTCGAATCGATGTACACACCGCAAATGTATAACCCCAAAGGACAAGGCAGTATTGCGGCAGCAGATAATACTGGTAAAGAGAAAAGTGCATGGGAAAAATTGGCTGATATCGCTGGGGTTCTATTCGATGACGTCGTTGGCTTCGGTATTGGTGCCGCTGCAGGTGCCGCATCCGGCGCTGTACTGGAAAGTGCGAACCCCGATAAATCGGGAGATGCCAACTATATCGGTGCTGTCGTTGGTGGTACGCTCAAAGCAGTAGAACAGTCTGCTCGATCAGCAGCAAAAGTCGACTGGGGCAGCGGCGGTGGTAAGTCTGGCGACGGTACGGGAGGCGGCACACCAGCCGGAGGGAGTGGCTCTTCTGAAGGTGGCAGTTCATCTGAAGGTGGCACAGGAACTGGCGGCGGCATCGTTGTGCGTCGACCGTCAATTCATCCCTACAGCAGCACGACAAAGCCCACCAGTATCGACTCGATTGGTTGGCTGCATAACGAAGGGGTGATCTACTTGCTTCGCAACCTTACAAGTGGTACCAATGAAGATTATCGCACGACACTTGTGACATGGGCGAAGAACGTTGCCCAGTTAGATCCCATGTTCATTGACCAAGTGGCCGGGAAGCTGTTCGATGGGTCGTCGCCGCGACCTGAAGTGGCGTTTGCCTTCGAGAACTATCCCGATGTTGTTCGTAACGAGGGTAGAATCGTCGAGGGTAATTATGTAGATTCCATGCATTCGGAAATCACGTATCTGGCCAACAGCGGGTACGGACTGAATGCGGTATTGGCATTGATCCGTGGCTATCGGGATAACGTTGGTAGTCTGGGTCTGTCGGCCGCTCGCCGGACTGTTCTTGAGGGTGAGCTGACGATCTACATGTACAGCCTTGCGCTCTGGAGCGAGAATCTCTAACACGTGCCACAAAGCCTAATGCAGCCGGCACCGCACATCACGGGCCGGCTGCGCCGGGCAATGGCAGAGGATCATCACGGCAGATGTTTCATTGATGTGTTCACGTCTTGGCATGCAACGTCTTGGTATGCAACGTCTTGGTATGCAACGTCCGATGTCAGTGTTGACGCTTCCTTTCCCGCAGATGCGATCGTGGCTGCTTGCAGCCTTGTGCGCCATTGCGTCGCATACCATTGCACGCGCATTGCCGACCGTTGCCGAAGACGTGATGGTGATAGGCCGTGTGGTGCGTGCCGAAGACGGTTCGCCGATTGCCGGGGCAACGGTACGCGTGGTGAATACAAAACGTGGCACCTTTACAGCGCGCGACGGGACGTTTCGTCTGAAGGTACCGTCGACGCCCGCCCGACTGATGGCTCGGTCGGTGGGGTGCGCCGACGATACGCTGCGGTACACGCCGGGCGACAGTGCGGTGACGTTTCGTCTTGCGTCGTCGCCGACGCTGATGAACAGCGTGGTCGTGCAGGCACCGATCAATGCCGACGAGGTAATGCGCCGCGCCATAGCCCGCAAAGACAGCAATGCCGCAAAGATCAATACGCTGACGACGGAGATCTTTAGCCGGAATGTCTTTCAGGACTACGTGGACTTCGGATTTCGCGCCGACACAACTCCAATGGTTCATGAGTACGTTGCAACGCGCTACGACCGAAGATCGCCGAACAAACAAAACCTCTTCGATGTACATCACCGGCATTACTCCAAGAATTTCACCACGGAGGGGCATTTACCTGCATATACATTCGAAGATCTGCGCGTAGACACGATATGGTACGACCGGTTCAGTCCCCTGCTGAGTCCACTCGCAGGCAATGCTGTCGACTATTATCGCTACACGTTGGTCGATCGCCGTGCCTATGGTGATCAAGTCGTCTATGTGATCGATTTCGAGCCGCGCATTCGTATCAGCGCTGCGTTCGAAGGGCGTATTCACGTGCTTGAGGGAACGTACGACGTCATCTATCAGTACACGCGGCTGACGGACGAGACCTTTGTACCGTTCCTTGATAGTGCATCCGTTGAACAGCACTACGAAGAAGTGGAAGACGGTATCTGGCTGCCCGTGCGAGGAGTGAGGCGGCGAGTGCATTCTTTCGGCATGGTGTTTGGGGCCGTCAAGGCACGTGGAACTGCAACCAACTTTGTCGAAGCGGTCCGTTATCGTATCAATGCGCCGATCGCCGATAGCGTATTCGCGCCTCGATCATCACCCGACGGGAAACGCCGAGGTTTTAACATGATCGACGGATTATGGGTGGATGGCGGCATGCGTGGGAACAAGCTACGCATCTGGATCCGTCCGGAGGCAGACAGCTCGCGTCCGATCAACGTGGACTCGCTTGGCGTGACGCCGATGACGGCCGAGGAGGCGCAGCTAAAGGCGCTGGCCGACACCAAGCCGCTGTCACGGCCCAGCCGTGACGTCGACCCGTACGAGCTGCATGCCCAACTGAACGAGCAGCAGCAGCGCCTGGAGGAGACGAAGCGGCGTCTGCAGACCGTCGAGTCCGACCCGTTCACGCTCTACAGCGTGCGCTTGGGGTCGGCGCTGCTGAGCGTGACGCCGTCGCTGGGCCGGACGACGATCACGGGCTTTCTTGTGGGTGCGGGTGTGCAGGCCGACGTGCAGGCGCTGCGCATGCGGGCCGAGGCCACTGTTGGCGAGACCAGGGACTTGTACGGTCGTGTGGGTGCATGGTGGACGCTGCCCGTGGGCAACGGCAGGCGAGTGGAGCTTGGCGGCGGCGTACTGCATGGAGTGCGAACGGTGCAGAACGAGCCGTTGTCGGTAAGCACCGCGCTCAACACAGGTAACCTGCTCTTTGGTCTGCAGCGCGACTACTACGTGGCAACGGGCTATCAGCTTGGCGCAACATATCGCGGGGGCGCGCTCTCGGCATCGCTCGAGCACGAGAGCCTGCTGCATTCGGCACGGTCGCGCTACGCCGCAGTATCGTTTCCCGAGCCGCCGATAGCGGCCGGACGCTATGCGTTGGGACATCTGCGGATGTCCTACGCTGACCCGACGCCGCTGAGCCTTATCGACGGCTATCAGGCCTTGCCGGTGACGGGCGGACTGGGCTTGACGGTGGGCCGCCATGCCGACCGCGCGACGCCCTTTGCCGTGGCTTCGGCAACGGTCACAACGCGCCTGAACACGTTCACGCTGGCCTCGCGGCCGATGTACCTGCGCACGGCACTCCGGGCCGCCGTTGCCAGCAGCGATGCACCACCGCAGTATCTGTTCTACAGCACGCCACGCTTCTGGGCTACGGGCGACTTTGCCGACCTGCTGACGATACCCCTCAACGGCTATGGCGGCGACCGTCAGCTGCAGGTGGTTGCCGAGCATAACATGAGCGACCTGCTGTGGCGGGCGCTGGGGCTGCCGTTGTTCCGCCGCCGCGGCATCGACCTTGTGGTGTCGTACGCCGCAGCGCAGTTCTACCAGCGCGCATCGTCGCCACTGCAGGGCGCCGTTCCGGCATCGTCGGGCTGGTATCAGGAAGCAGGCATCGGTCTTGACGCCATACCAACGCTGATCATGGACCATCTGTACCTGCGCTTCGATATGCGCTGGCCCGTTGGCCACCTGCGTCGCCAGGGCTCGTCCTACGGCTGGTCCATCGGCATCACCAGCCCCCTGTTCCGCGAACAGTAGAGTCCGGGCAAGAGCACCCCCAACAATGTCCGTACCGCCAACACTGTCAAGCGCATACCACAGGCCTGTGCCCATGGCGTGGTATTTTTGCGATCCCGGTGCAACGTCGCGACGCTTCGTGCGTTATAGGCCCTCGTTGCGCTTGCCGCCGGACATGCAAATCTGAATCTACCCTCACACCGGAGTTTTCATGCAGACCCCTGCCATGCGACGTGTTGTCGTCGTGATGCTGACATTCCTCATGCCCGTGCTGATGATGGCACAGGGTGCCATCGACCTGACCAAGGTCGTCGAGCCCAATCCAGCGATCAAGATCGGTACGCTCAGCAACGGGCTGAAGTACTACATCTACAAGAACGGTAAGCCCGAGAAGCGTCTCGAGCTGATGCTGGCCGTCAACGCCGGCGCCGTACTCGAAGATGACGATCAGAACGGTCTTGCCCACTTCTGCGAACACATGGCCTTCAATGGCACCAAGTCGTTCCCGAAGCAAGAGCTGGTGAGCTTTCTGGAGTCGACAGGTATTCGCTTTGGCGCCGACCTGAATGCGTATACCAATCAGGACGAGACGGTGTATATGCTGACGATTCCGCTGGACAAGCCGGAGACGATGGAAAAGGGCTTCCAGGTGCTGCGTGACTGGGCGCACTACGTGTCGTTCGACGATAAGGAGATCGATGCCGAGCGTGGCGTCATCATGGAAGAGTGGCGTCTTGGCAAGGGTGCCGACGACCGCGTACGCGAGAAGCATGCGCCCTTCATGTACTTCGGGTCGAAGTACGCTAAACGCGATGTGATCGGCGATACGAATGTGCTGCGCAAGGCACCGCATGATAACTTCCGTCGATTCTATCGCGACTGGTATCGCCCCGAAAACATGGCCGTTGTAGTGGTTGGCGATGCCGACCCCTCCAAGCTCGAAGAACTGGTTAAGAAGAACTTCAACTTCCCCGCAACGCCAGCCTCGAAGATCATCAAGCGTCCGTCCATGCCGCTTCCGCCGCATGCCGAAACGCTCATCTCGATCGCGTCCGACCAGGAGCTGACCGTGGCCAGCGCCATGTTCATGGTAAAGCGTCCGGCAACAACGACGGCAACGCTTGGCGACTTCCGAAACAGCATCGTCGAGCAGCTTATGACAAGCATGATCGACAGCCGCTACGCCGAACTTTCACGCAAGCCCAATCCTCCCTTCCTGGGTGCCGGCGTAGGTGCAGGCAGGTTCGTACGCGAAAACGACGCACTCTTTGCATCGGTGACGGCGGCCGACAAGAACGTGCTGAAGAGCTTCGACGCGATGCTCACCGAGCTGGAGCGTGCCGTTCGACATGGCTTTACCGAAACAGAGCTGCAGCGTGCCAAGGACGCCATGATGGCCCGCATGGAGCAGTATTACAACGAGCGCGACAAGAGCGAATCATCGGGCTTCGCCCGCGAGTTCGTGCGGAACTTCCTTGTCAACGAAGGTATCCCCGGCATCGTGCGCGAATATGCGATCTACCAGCAACTTGTGCCGACAGTCACGGCCGATGACTGCAAGAAGGCCCTGATCGCCGCCTACGGCAAGGAGAACCGCGTTATCACCTTCAGCGTCCCCGAAAAGGGCGGCTATCGCATTCCCAAAGAGTCCGACGTCCGCAACCTGCTGGCAGCCATCGCTGAAAAGGACATTCAGCCGTACGTCGACAACGTTGTTACCAAGCCCCTTATCGCCTCACTCCCTGCACCGGGAACCATTGTGAAGGAAGAAAAGCTGGCCGAGGTCGATGCCGTGAAACTCACGCTCAGCAATGGCGCCACGGTTATCTACAAGAAGACGGAGTTCAAGAACGACGAGATCATGTTCTCGGCCATGAGCTGGGGTGGCACCAATGCCATCAAGACCGAAGACCTGCTCTCGGCACAGATGGCAGCCGGTATTGTGGATGAAGGGGGCATTGCCGATATCGATGCGACGGCACTGGGCAAAATGCTCCAAGGCAAGAACATCAGCATCTCGCCCTACGTGTCGGCCGATATGGAAGGCTTTTCCGGAGGCGCCGCACCCAAGGACCTGCGCACGATGATGGAGCTGCTGCACCTGTACTTCACCGCTCCGCGGAAGGACAAGGACGCCTTTACATCGGCAATGCAAAAGATGAAAACGCAGCTCGAGAACAAGTCGGCAAATCCCGAGCTGGCCCTGATGGACACGCTTACCGTGGCGATGTATAACAACAATCCGCGTCGGCAGCCGATGTCGCTCGAGCGCATGAGCGAGATCGACCTCGACAAGGCCTACAACATCTACCGTCAGCGCTTTGCCAACCCGGCCGACTTCACCTACATGTTCGTCGGCAACGTTGATCCCGATACGATCAAAGCATTCGCTGCTGCCTATATCGCAAGTCTGCCTGCATCGGGTCCGACCGAGAAGTACACCGACGACGGTGTACGCCCGGTGAACGGAAAGCTCGACCGCATGGTCAACAAGGGCAAGGAGCCCAAGAGCACGGTCGTGCGCATGCTGCGTCTGCCCATGGCCTACACGCCCCAGAACCGCTACGCCGTGATCGCGCTGACAGAGGTGCTGAGCATCCGCTTGCGCGAACAGCTCCGTGAAGAAAAGGGTGGAGTTTATGGTGTTGCCGTCCAACCGCAGATCTCGAAGTATCCCGAAGAGCAGGCAGGCCTGCTGGTATACTTTGGCTGCGCCCCAGACCGCGTTGACGAGCTGCTGTCAACGGTCGATAAGGAATTCGCCTACATGATGGCCAACCGCGTCGACGAATCCTACATCCAAAAGGTGAAGGAGATCCAGGTGAAGGAACGCGAAGTTGGCAAGAAGACAAATGGCTTCTGGATGAACGGCATCCGCTCGTCGATCGTCAACAACGAGCCGCTGACAACCATCGCCCTGCGCGACGAACTCATCGCAAAGCTCACAGCCGAACAGGTCCAGCAAACAGCCAAGACCGTGCTCTCGACCAAGAACGTAGCAACGTTCGTGCTGAAGCCGGAATGATCGGTAGGGGCAACCCAACGTGGTCGCCCAATGAATAACGACGGGCGACTCAACGTGGTCGCCCAATCAATAACAACGGGCGACCCAACGTGGTCGCCCGTGTTGTTATAACGTCTCTATCGACAGCATGTTCGTCTTGGCGCGGCCTACCAAGGGGCGGCCGATGGTGAAGACGACGATGCTGCCTGCGGTGAAGACCTTGGATTTGACCAAGTGCTGCTTGATGCGTTCGATCGTATCGTCGGTCGATTCGGTTTTGTTCACCACCATGCCGACGACGCCCCAGTTAAGGTTCATGTGGCGTGCCACGTGCAGGTCGGTGGTGACGGCCAGGATGGGTGTGCGTGGACGTCGGTTCGAGATAAGGCGGGCGGTGCGGCCGGAGTAGCTTAGCGAGACGATGCCCGCCACGCGGTGCTCTTCGGCGATGCGCGCTGCGGCCATGGCTATCGAGTCCGTGTTGGCCTCGGTGGGATGGTAGTGCATCGTCTGGTGCTCATTCAGTAGGCCGTCGTCGGTTAGCTCGCGTTCCGCCTCGGTACAGATCGTACGCATGTAATGCACGGCTTCCACGGGGTACGCACCAACGGAAGTCTCGGCACTGAGCATCACGGCGTCGGTACCGTCAAGCACGGCATTCGCAACGTCGCTGGCCTCGGCCCGCGTCGGCCTTGGATTCTGGATCATCGACTCCAGCATCTGCGTGGCTGTGATCACAGGCTTGGCAGCAATGTTGCAGAGTTTGATGATGCGCTTCTGTGCGATCGGTACGGATTGCGCTGGGATCTCGACACCGAGGTCGCCGCGGGCCACCATGATGGCATCTGATGCAGCAATGATCGCTTCGATGTCTGCCAGAGCCTCGGGTTTTTCGATCTTGGCGATCACCAGCTGGTTGCCGCCGTGCTTTGTGATGTAGCGTTTGACGTTCTCGACATCGGTTGCACGACGTACAAACGAAACAGCGATATAGTCAACACCATTATCAATGGCAAACCGGATGTCGGCTCGATCTTTTGTCGTGATCGACGGCTGCGACACATTGATGTTCGGCAGGTTGATACCCTTCCTAGGCTTCAGTTTGCCACCGTTTGTCACCAGCACGCGCACAACTTCGCCATCGGTATCAACAACCTGTACCTGCAGCAGTCCATCGTCGAAGAGCAGCACATCGCCCCTTGACACATCCTTGCCAAGGGTAGGGTAGTGGACGGGGATCAGCGTGGGTGTGGTGCCAAGCTTTCGGGCGCGTATCGTTGCGACATCGGCAAGCGTCATTTCCTGGCCTGTGATCAGCGTCATGTACTCCACATCGGTGAAGTTGGCCACGCGGATCTTTGGTCCCTGCAGATCGGCGATGATGGGAACGTACACGCCGGAGCGTTCTTCGGCCTTGCGGATGATGGACACGAAGTGGGCGTGTGCCTCGTGGCTGCCATGCGACATGTTCAGACGGAAGGCATTGGCGCCGGCACGGATCAGCTGTTCGATCTTTTGCTGCGAGCCGATGGCGGGGCCCATTGTGCACAGGATCTTTGTTTTGTGATGCAGGTTCGTGTGCAGGATGGACATGCGTGTGGTTGTTAGGTTATGTCGTGATCGTTCGTCGGGGTTCGGGCGACATGAACGGTTGGATCTCGAGTGCACGGCCTGTTGCATCGTCCAGCACCAACAGCACGCCGCTCACGCGTACGTCGTCGGTGGCCGTCTCGTACTTATGTGCTGTCTGCGTCAGGAAGCGCTTCAGGGCAACATCCTTTTTCATACCCAGCACTGAATCGTAGGGTCCGGTCATTCCCACATCGGTCAGGAAGGCCGTACCCTTGGGCAGGATCGTAGCGTCGTTGGTCTGCACATGCGTATGCGTGCCCAGGACGGCGCTGGCACGTCCGTCCACGTGCCATCCAAGGGCGATCTTCTCGGCAGTTGCCTCGGCATGGAAGTCAATCACAATATTCTTGGTCTGCGCCTGCATCTTGGCCAGGGCGTGGTCGGCGGCCTTGAACGGACAGTCGATATGTTGCATGTAGACGCGGCCCTGCAGCTGCAGCACACCTACTGTACGCTGGTCCGGCAAGGTCACCACAAACCATCCTCTACCCGGATTCTCGGTCGGATAGTTCAGGGGGCGAAGCACGTTCGGGGTGGAAGCCAGCAGCGGCCGTGCTTTCCAGTTCTCCCAGATGTGGTTACCGGTGGTGATGACATGGGCGCCGGCCTTGAAGAGTTCCGTTGCTTCGGCGTCGGACAGACCTTTACCGTCGACGATGTTCTCGCCGTTCACGATAAGGCAGTCGTAGCCGAACCGATCCTTCAGGGCCGGGAGCTGGCGCACCAGCTCGCGCAGGCCAACATGGCCCACGACGTCGCCGATGAACAGGATGCGTAATTGGCGTGGCACGGCGCAAAGATACAAAGGCTTGACCCCGGCGATGGACGTAGGGAGACCGCAGTATCGTAGTTTTGCATGCTATGGCATTCCGCATTTATACCAAGACCGGCGACGATGGCACCACGGGCCTGTTCGGCGGCACACGCGTGCACAAGGACGACCTGCGTATCGAAGCATACGGCACGGTCGATGAACTCAATGCCGTGCTGGGTATCGCGCTGACGTGCGACATGCCGGACAACGTGCGGCAGGAACTTGCAGATATCTCATCGACGCTGTTCACGCTTGGCGCCGACCTTGCAACGCCCCTTGATCCGCCGCCTACGTATGCCATTCCGCGCATGACGGCCGACCACGTGAGCAAACTGGAACGGTCGATCGATGCCCACGACGAAGTACTGGAGCCGCTCAAGGCCTTCATTCTGCCAGGCGGAACACCGGCTGCGTCGTATCTGCATCTGGCACGCACGGTATGCAGGCGTGCCGAGCGTTGCACCGTTGCCCTTGCCCGTCGCGACGATATCGGCGACCACGTTGTGCACTACCTGAACCGTTTGTCGGACTATCTGTTCACGGCAGCTCGTGCAGTGAATCATGTTGCCGGCGTTCAGGATGTACCATGGCGGAGCGGAACCTAAAACTCAGAACATTGGCGTAGGTGATCACTCGAAAAGCATTCGTACAATGCAGCCACCACGAAATGAGTCATACAACGTTGCGTAAGCAATTCGCTGATAACCGGAGAACATTCATGAAGACATGGCTGGGCATACAGGCGCTGGTCGTCATCTGTGCTACCGTCGTCATTGCCGGCTGTGGTGATACGTCGACGGAACCCGTCGTGACGGGTCGGAAGCCTGTCGCTGCGCCAACCAAGCTTGAAGCCACATCCATCAACGAAGGTTCGGTGGGGTTGCGATGGGCATCGTCGGATACGTCGGTGACGGCCTTCCTTGTGCGATACAGTGCCGTATCCGGCTCCGACAGTACGCGGTATCTGCGTGTGAATGACAGCGCTGCAACAACGGTGGCAGTGACCGGACTTCGCGAAGGCGTGATCTACAGCTTTACGACGTATGCC
>VFFB01000147.1 GCA_018882585.1 Candidatus Kapaibacterium sp. | reverse complement strand
CCATAGGAATGATACCGTCCGACCAGATGTGGTTGATGCCGGCCTCGATGCTCCACGAATATTCGGCCGTGATCGATTCGTTCTTGACCACTTGGAGCGGACCATATCGGACGTTGGCATAGCGCTCGGCGACGGTGGCCGCACGGAAGCCACGTCCGGCAGAGGCGCGCAATGCCGTTTGGTCGGCCAGTTTGTACGTCAGTCCAAGTTTGGGACTCACAACGAACTGTCCGTTAAGGCCACGCGTCTGCTCGTAGTCGGCACGCAGACCACCGGTGATGATGATGTCGGTGTCGAGTGTATACTCGGCCTGCGAATAGGCCGAGTAGAGCATCTGCAATTGCTGCCCATATACGTCTGCCATGACGTGGTTCAACCGTCCGTTCACGCCCGACGTTAGCACCGTCTGGGTGCCAATGCGGGACGTGCTCTGTACTTCGAGGTTGTAGGCATAGGCCGTTCCGGGCTGCCCGGGGGCAGTTGCGTCGAGGTAGCGGTTCTCGAAGTGTGTTCGGTACAGACCGGGTCTGACAAGGATGGACGTGTTTCCCGAGAGGATGGAGGACCATTCGCCGGCAAGGGCCAGTTTTGACGACCAGAGCTGTTCGTTGGGATTCTGTTCGGCCGTTGCACGTGTGGCCTCGGCCAGCGACTTCCAGTACAGCAAGTTCTGCTTCAGGCTTGCGGCATACAGACCAAAGAGCGTCAGCCGCGAGGCATCGTTGATCTGCCACGAGGTTTTGCCGAAGGCAAATCCGCGGTGTCCGGCATCGAGGTCGCGGTAGCTTTCGTCGGCCCGGAAGCCGCCACTTACGCTCATGCTGACGTTGCCATGCTTCTGCGCGTAGCGCAGATCGGCGCCGCTCTGCGTAGGCATGGTCTGGCGATAACGCCACTGCTCGTACCGTGGCAGCGTGTAGGCGCCACCATACAGGCGGGCGCTGAACTCGGGTTGCTCCGTCGGGTCTTTCGTCATCAGTGAGACGACGCCCCCTAATGCACCTGTACCGTACAGGGCCGATCCCGCACCTTTGATGATCTCGATCCGCTCGATGTCGGCAACGGGAAGCACATCGAACTTGATGTCGCCCGCATCGCCGGAGATAAGGGGGAAGCCATCCAGCAGGACGGCCGTACGCGAGCCGGCACCAAGTGCAAAGCCGCTTGCACCGCGGATGTTCACTTGGTCGCGGGCAACGGTTACGCCGCTTACATACGTCAGAGCCTCGTCCAGCTGCGTGATATTGCGCTGATCAATGTCGGCCGCCCGCATCACCGCTACACTGATGGGCACGTCCTGGACGGCTTGCACGCGCTTGCTGGCGCTGACGATGACGTCGGACTTGACAACGTCTGACGGAATGATGGTCAGCACGGCGTCGGCCGTTCGGTCCTTGCCTATGGTGATGGTTACCTGCATGGCCTGGTAGCCGACGCATGAGGCGGCGATGACGACGGGACCGGACGGAGGATTGGCGATGCGGAAGCGTCCCTGCTTATCGGTGATGGCTCCAAGACGCGTGCCCTCGATACGTACGGTAACACCCTGCACGGCAGTGCCTGTCATCCGGTCGGTGACCGAACCCGTAAGCACGGCCTGCTGCGCCAGAGCGGCCACAACCTGCAGCACAAGCACAAGAATTACACTTGCAAGGCGCATCGGATGCATCAGTCGAACGGTTGCGGAGGAAGATTGCTGAAGTCGACGTTGAAGTCAATGATCGTGGTCTTGCCCGGTACGATGGTGACCGAATCAGGGCGCAACGGGTCGTTGTCGACGGCATGAATCGACAACATCGTCCAATCCTGCGTGATCGCCGGACCGTCCTGCATGCCTACGACCACGTATCGGAAGGTGCGCTCACGGTCGGCCGGCAGCTCGATCTCGTAGGTTGCCGAATCAACAAACAGGGGCATCGATTTGCTGAAGACGGCGCGCCCCCCAAGGACGGCCGGAAGGATGTCGCCCACCGAGTCAGGCTTTTCTTCGAAGGCTACCACGACAAGGTTGTAGATCGAGTCGGTGGGCCATGCCGCGGAATCACCGGCAAAGTAGACCGTACCCCGAAAGCCAGTGAAGTCGGGCGGAATAGGGTAGGGCTCGAGGCCACCGTCGCATGAAGACAGCACGACGATCGTGCACACACTCATCAGCACTGCAAGCAGCGTTTTCATGGGACGCAATGTACGTAGTTGTACTTATCGGACGATCACCATGGCCGTACGACTCGGCAGATTTCCGGCCTTCACGATCAGCTCGTAGCGTCCACTCGGCAGGTCCGAGACGTCGACCATCAGACTGTGCAGCCCTGCCGTCTCCGTGGCCTGATGCACTTGACGCACCACTGCCCCCTGAAGCGAAATGATGGAAACGTTGACAGTAACATCGGCATCAAGATGATATGACAGGTAGACCACGTCCGATGTTGGATTTGGTCCGACACCCATGATGGTGCACGTCTGTTCCTCGATAACCGAGGTAGCCGTCGGTGGAAGTGGGGGGGCAGGGATGTCCTGTATGGGCTTGCCGGGAGCGGCCGACGTGACGCGCTGCAGCTGCGACGAACCGGCGGGCGTCTGAAATCCGACGGCGAACTTCTCGGCAGACGGACGCACATAGAGCGTGTCGACGAAGAAGTAGTCGCCTTGCACACGCTCGGGCTTGACGTCCAGGATGACATAGCCATGATTGGTAAGCTGGACATACTTCAGATGCGGATTCAGAGTCGTGAGCGTGTGATCCACCGAGGCCACAAGCTGCGGTGCGATAGGCCGGATGGTGGCGGTCGAAGAGAGATTCTCGTCGAAATTATTGGCCGTGATCGACGGCGTCATGAACTCGACGGCACGAGAGGGCGTGGCACCAACGGAGTCGATGACGTCGAAGGCAAAGGCCGTGTGGAAGTCGCCCGTTGCCACAACGATGTTTTTCATGTTCTGCTGCGTCCAGTGCGACATGAGCCTGCGTCGCGCTGCAGGGTAGTTATTCCACACATCGCCGTAAAAGGCTGCTTCGAAGATGTCCTGCAACACTGGAAGTTGCGGTCGAATGAAGGCGGCGAAGAGCGGACCCACGGCGTCGAACAGAAAGGCCGTATCAATGGGATTGACCGTGACCGGCGAGAACATGACTTGGTTGCCAAGGATCTTCCACGTCGATGTCGAGGCCGTCATGCCATTCTTGAGCCATGCTTCCTGTGTGTCCGTCATGATGCGCCTGGCGGGGTCGTTGAGCGCTGCTTTCGAAGCATCTGAAGCATCCGGGCCGACGTCTTCGATCTGCTTGTCCCGTCCGTCCAACCGTGTGTCGAGCATGAAGAGCTCGGCCAGATCACCGTATCGCACGCTGCGGTACAGGACGCTGGCGTCGCGCGTTGGCAGCCACTCGTAGCAAGCCTGCTTTGATACTGCCTTGCGTGCCTCCCACGAACCTTCGTTCGCCTGATGATTCTGCGCACCGTCGGTATAGGAATCGTTGGCTGACTCGTGATCGTCCCACACATGCAACATGGGGATCTGCTGATGCAGGCGTCGCAGATCTGGATCGAGCCTGTACTGAGAATACCGCGTGCGATAGTCAACCAGTTGTACAAGTTCCTTGTCGGGGTCGTGCATACGATCAAGCCGTTTGCCGATCTGTCCGCCGAATGACGCCGTGTCGGCATCGTACTCGTAGATATAGTCGCCCAGATGAAGAATGGCATCCAGATCGTTCCGGTCGGCGATGCGAGCATACGCATTGAAGTATCCTGCAGGATAGTTGCTGCAGGACACAATGGCGAAGCGTGCCTGTGCAACAGAACCGGCGGGTGCTGTACGCGTGCGTCCCGTCAGCGAATGACGTCCGCCGGACGAGAAGCCATAGTAGTAGACCGTTCCCGGTTCAAGATCACGGACGTCGATCTTGACGGTGTAGTCGCGTTCTGCCGAGGTCGTGACCTCGCCCTGTCGCACCAGTTGCTGCAGGGCCGTATCACGGGCAATGCGCCACTGCACGGTCACGGGGGCATCCGTCTGCGGCGTGATCCGTGTCCACAGCACGACCCCATCCGGCAACGGATCGCCGCTTGCCACGCCATGGTAGAAGGGGGCAAGGACGGGATCGAGTTGCGTTACCGTGCGCGGCGAATGCAAGGGTTCGTAGCCGGCACTGCGCGTCTGCCATGTCCCAAGCATGTCGTTTCGATAGTCCTGAGCCTGAGCGCGCTGGGCGAAAACGATTGTTATGCTCAGTGCGAGCAGACGAAGCGTGGTCAGGCAGCGATGAATAGGAAAGCACATAGTACGGTCATTCAACAGTGGAGATCTGACAGACATAAACTACGAGTATCGATGTTAGGTTTGTGTATGCGTCCGCTGCTTACATCGC
The DNA here is from genome assembly GCA_018882585.1 of Candidatus Kapaibacterium sp. GTDB lineage: Bacteria > Bacteroidota > Ignavibacteria > Kapaibacteriales > Kapaibacteriaceae > ZLKRG46. The sequence goes on along the minus strand of VFFB01000147.1, from coordinate 1,209 downwards.
AACAAAGTCGGGCTGTCGACCAGGAGAGCATCACGGTCTTCGGTATTCCTTCGTACGAACTGATGGAAACTGCCACGAGCAATGCCGCGGCATGCCTCCAAGATATCCTTGGCGGACGTCGTGGTCTTCGTGTCTTCGTTGGTTGCGGCACAGGGAATAACGGTGGCGATGGCTTTGCGATGGCACGCATGCTTGCCGTCGATCATGATGTGACGGTATGCTACATCGGCAATGTCGAGAAGATGTCGCCGGAGACGCGCCGCAACTTCGAGCTTGCCGCCACATGCACGCGGATCGGCGTCTGGGATGACGCTGAAGGCATTGGACACCACGAGTATGACGTGGTGATCGACGCGCTGCTCGGCGTGGGTATGCGACTTCCGTTGGATGCCACGGTGCGTCGCTTCTGCGCTATGCTTGATCAATTCACGGCAGACCTGAAGGTGTCCGTAGATGTGCCCACAGGTCTTGATGCAACGACGGGCGAGGCCGACAGCGTGGCCTTCCATGCCGATCATACGATCACGATGGTGGCGGCAAAGCCAGGGTTCTACTGCAACGACGGACCTTCCCACGTTGGGCAGGTGCACGTTGTGTCCATCGGAGCGCCCGACGATGTTGTGCGACGTCATATAAACAGCTTTATCGTCGAATCGTCCGACGTGCGCGCATGGCTGCCACCTCGTCAGCGTCGTTCATCGAAGTTCGACTACGGTCGAGTCCTTGTCATTGGCGGGTCGCGCGGCATGCGTGGCGCCCCGGCGCTCACGGCACATGCGGCACTCGTTGTTGGTGCCGGTCTTGTTGAACTTGCCGCGCCGGCACTGCATCCGCTGGTGCCACGCGAAGTCATGACGTGCGAGTTGCCGGCCACGACCGACGGAACCGTCAGCGCGGCTGCTCTCGACGTGTTGCGTCGTGCCGCCGAACGCGCCACGGTGATTGCGCTTGGTCCGGGATTGAGTGATCATGCCCAGACCTTGGCGACGATGACGGAGTTCATCAACGGTCTTGATCCTGAGATACCGCTCGTGATCGACGCCGACGGGTTGCGCACCGTTCCCGGCCTTGCAAGGTCGCTCCGAACGGTCGTGCTGACGCCGCATCTTGGCGAGTACGCACGCCTGATCGGCGTGCCGCGCGACCAGCTCCGAGCTGGCCTGCAGGCCTCTGCCATTGAGCACGCACAACGTCTTGGCTGTGTGCTGC
>VFFB01000146.1:2458-5590 GCA_018882585.1 Candidatus Kapaibacterium sp. | reverse complement strand
GTCGAGAAGGCTCACCCCGACGTCTTCAATGTGCTGCTACAGGTGCTCGACGACGGGCGTCTGACAGATGGCCAAGGCCGCTCCGTCGATTTCCGTAACACGATCATCATCATGACGTCGAACCTTGGTACCGACATCATGCAGGAACGCCTGCTGGAGATCACGGAAGAGACGCGCGAGGCCGTCATGGCGTCGCTGCGGCTGGACATCCTGGAGATGCTTCGAAAGAAGCTTCGGCCGGAGTTCCTGAACCGTATCGACGAGATCCTGCTGTTCAAGCCGCTGGTGCCGTCCGAGATCGAACGCATCGCTGCCATCCAGATCGATGCCGTCCGCCACAGGTTGTCCGCCATGGGCATCGGCCTTGAGGTGACGGCCGAGGCGATGGACTGGCTGACGCGCCGCGGCTACGACGTGCAGTTCGGAGCTCGGCCGCTGAAGCGCGTCGTGCAGCGCTATGTTGCCGACCCACTTGCAATCAAGGTGCTTAGTGCGGATGTTCGCATGGGAGACACGGTGGTGCTGGACGCCGACGAGAACGGCCAGGCCGTGTTTACCATTCGTCATTCCGACACGTCCGAGCATCCCGCATGAACGCTATCCGCCGCGCAGCAGTCGTCGTCGTCCTGTGGATGACATCGTTGCACCTCTCGATCGCCCAGATCGAAACCCCGCAGGCCGACGTCTCGACCGGTCCGGCACAGGATGCCGTCGGCATCCGCATCATGCATGCATCCGTCGACGGTAACGTCATACGGTTGCACGTTGCCCCCGTCGACAGCGACGGCCGTGTTCCGTCAACCAGCATCATCGGAACGTGGTCGGCAAGTATTACGCGGCGCGACAGCGGCGTGGGAACGGTGGTCGACGCAACGGTACTGCCGCGCGGCCGCGACCGCGCCCAGTCCGGCACCACCGTTCTGTGCATCGACAACGCTGCCGCCGCAGGCGGTCTTGCACGCAAGGCCGTGGCTGCAGTCCGCGACCTCGGATTCGGCTTGCTCGACAATGACTCCATCGCCGTTCTGGCATACGATCACACTCTCTCGCAACTCGCCCCGCTCGGCTCGGGCATGTCGCTTCCAACGGTCATCACCGATGCGCCGGAGCCGTCAGGTCTGACCGCCATGTACAGCGCCCTGGGTGCCGCCATCGACATTGCCAAGGCCAGCCCTTCGGCCGATCGCGATGTGATCGTCATGGTAGCCTCGGATGACAACGCCTCGATCAACGACGATCTGACGTCGATCGTCCGTCGCGCCCGCGAAGCGGGCGTCCGCATCTCGACCATCCGCATCGGTACCTCCACGCTTGGCTTCGTGCATCGCTATCTGGCCGGAGCAACAGGTGGCATGTCCGCCGCATTGCATGCCGATAGTCTTTCGGCCGCAACGTCGCTCATGCGATACATTGTGATGGCACGACGAAACTTCATGGATGTAAGCCTTCCGTTGCCGGCCGAGTTTGCAGACGCACCCGATCTCGACGTTGCCATTACTGTTGCATCCGGCGGCACATCGGCGAGCGATACCATGCGCATCCCGTTACGCACCCGGCAATACCGACAGCAGCGTCTGATCGTGAGTGCCTACGCAGACGCTGCCGACACCTCCATCGGCAACTTCCGCGGCCAGCTGGCTCTGCTGGCAGAGTCCATGGCAGACGATACGACGTCGGTGATCGAAGTCATCGGACATGTCGGCAAAGGAACGAAGGATGCCGGCACTCGTGCCATGCGCAGAGCCAACTCCGTTGCCAATGCGTTGATCGCCATGGGTGCCGCGGCAGACCGGATCACGGTCCGCAGCGACGGCGACAGCAGAGCCTTGTATCCCTTTGAGCTTATGCCCTGGCAACAGCGGATGAACAACCGCGTCGAGGTGCGGCGTCGCACAGCAGATCCGTATCCCTACGATGTGGTCGTTGCCAAGGTACGAACCGAAAGTCAAGCCGACGAGCAGATCGCCGTATGGGAAGGCCGTGGCTATAAAGCCTACTACGACGTATCAACGGCAGACGGCGAACCACTCTACCGCGTGATGCTGTGGGGCTATACATCAAAGGCAGATGCCGAGGCTGCTGCCGCCGTTGTTCGCAGCGAGCACAACGCTCCGGCTGCCTACGTCGACTGACGTAACGTACTTGTCATCGTTGTCGCCTGATGCTCAGGCGCCGTGCTGCGCCTCCAGCCAGCGCTCAGCATCAATGGCTGCCATGCATCCCGAGCCTGCTGCGGTGATTGCCTGACGGTAGACGCTGTCCTGCGCGTCGCCGCATGCAAAGATGCCGGGAACGTTCGTGTAGGATGATTTCCCCTTCGTGATGATGTAGCCAACATCATCCATGTCGAGCATGTCCTTGAACAGCGACGTATTGGGCTGATGACCGATGGCAACGAAAGCGCCGTCGGCTTCCACAAGTTGTTCGGCATTTGTTGCAGTGTCGCGGATGCGCAGGTGCGTCAGCTTCTTCACGCCATTCGTCTCGGTGCCAACGTATTCTTCGACAATGCTGTTGAGCATGAAGGAGATCTTGGGATTTGCCTTTGCGCGATCTAGCATGATCTTCGACGCACGGAACTCCTCGCGGCGATGCACCACCGTAACCGACTCCGCAAAGCGCGTCAGATAGTTGGCCTCTTCCATGGCCGTATCCCCGCCCCCTATCACAAAGACCTTGAGGTTGCGGAAAAAGAATCCGTCGCACGTGGCACAGGCCGACACACCGAATCCCATGTACTCCTGTTCGCCTTTCGAGCCCAGAAGTTTAGCCGTGGCACCAGTGGCCACGATCACGGCGTCGGCCGTGTACGCATCACCACGCTCATTGGTAAGCGTGAAGGGGCGCTGTGAGGCGTCGACCGATACGATGGTCTCGTACTTGGACTGAGCACCAAAGCGATGTGCCTGCTTACGGAAGACGTCCATCAGTTCAGGGCCCATGATACCATGCTCGAAGCCAGGATAGTTTTCGACTTCGGTGGTGATCGTGAGCTGTCCGCCGGGCTGCGTACCCTCGAAGATCAGCACGCCAAGATTGGCGCGACTTGCGTAAAGAGCGGCGGTAAAACCGGCAGGACCGGATCCGATGATGGCGATCTGTGTGTGCATGGTCTCAGCGTGATGTGTCAAG
>VFFB01000146.1:0-2448 GCA_018882585.1 Candidatus Kapaibacterium sp. | reverse complement strand
GTCAAGAAGGGCGCGGGCGTTTCGTTGCAGACCGGCAAGTTTGGTGCGCTTGACGGGACTGCCCCGGAACTGCTCGCTGAATTCATGGGGCTGCAAAGTTAACACGGCGGCGGGGTCAAGGACGGTGACTCCGTCACGAGCTTCGAAACGCACCTCGGACGTCTCCTTGCGGAAGGAGTTCCACGGACAGACATCCTGGCACGTATCACAGCCAAAGAGCCATCCGTCTAAATGCTCGGCGATGTGATCCGGTACGTCGATGTCCGGCTTGGTTTCGATGGTCCAATACGAAATGCATTTGGTTCCGTCTACGACATACGGTTGCACGATGGCCTGCGTGGGACAGGCATCAAGACAGGCCGTGCATGTGCCGCAGTAATCAGCGATGGGCTGCGATGGCTCGAAGTCGGCCGTGGTGATGATGACGCCAAGAAAGAAGAACGATCCGATGTCGCGACGCAGAATGTTGCTATGCTTTCCCTGCCAGCCAAGTCCGGCGCGGACGGCCCACTGTTTTTCCAGTACGGGGCCGGTGTCGACGTATCGTCGGGAAACGGCCTCGGCATCAATGCCCGTGATCGTTGCAATAAGGCTGTCCAGCATCGGCGTCAGCACGTCGTGGTAATCGTCACCCCAGGCATAGCGCGAGATCTTGCCGTTGGCATCCTGTGGGTGTCGTGCCAGCGTGTCGTAGGTCTTGGCCACCACGATCACGCTGCGTGCGCCGGGCACGATTGCCGTGACGTCCTGACGCTTGTCGGCATTCCGCTCCATGTAGGCCATGGTACCGTGCATGCCTGCTTCGATCCAGGATGCATATCGACGAAACTCGACGTCAAGGGGCAAAGCCTCTGCCACTCCTACGGCGTCGAACCCGCATGCCATAGCGGCCTCGTGCAGACGCTGTGTTCGCTCATGCCTCGTCATCGCAGTCCAGCCATGTCGTGATGTGAAGCATGAGTTGCTCAATGTCGACACGTTCGATGGGATGCTGCGTGTCGGGCATGACGACAAGCTCTCCGCGGGGGATGGCTCGGGCGATGACTTCTGTTTCCTCGACCGACACCATTCGATCGCGATCGCCGATGCAGAGTCGAACGGGCACGGGTATCGAAGTGGCGCTCACAGGTGTCAACAGCGGCTGTTCACCAAGACCCGTCATCAGCTTGGCGGTCTTGTCCAGCACGGTGGTCCACCGATCGCTGCCATGGCGTCGCATCAGATCATCGGCATAGGCAGGAACCTTGGCCAGGATCGTATCCGGCTGCAGTCGTTGTGTTTCGTGAAGCGCGACATCAGAGCTCCACCAGAGCTTCGTGCCAAGCGTCAGGATGCGCCGCACAAGGTGCGGACGCTGCATGGCAAGATGCATGGCGATGTAGCCGCCCATGCTGTAGCCAAAGATCCGCGCCGGTGCACCGATACGGTCGATTGCCTGGGCAAGGACGTTGGCAAACAGTTCGATCGACCATGGTGCATCAACGTCGGACGTAGAGCCATGTCCCGGCAGCTCGACAAACATGGCATTGTTGCCAAGGCGCTGCAGCAGCGGCTCGAACTGATGGCGACTGCCAAGTGCACCATGCACGACGATGATCATGCAGCAAGCAACTCCGAGACGGCCACCGGCAATTCGCTTGCATAGTCCACCAGTCGGTTGGCTCGGTGCAACTCGTCGAGCGTTCCGTAGCCGTACAACACGCCGATACTGGACACGCCGTTGGCAACGGCACCGTCGATATCGTGATGTCGATCACCCACCATGACGGCGCGACCGGCATCGACGCCTTCGGCGGTAAGAACGTGACGGATCAGATCGTTCTTTTCGACGTTTCGTCCGTCGAGTTCCGACCCGTAGACATGATGGACGAATGTGGCCAGCTTGCCGGTCATCACGACTTCGCGAGCGTACTCATGGGCCTTCGCCGTGGCGATGACCACGCGCACATCGTTGCGGTGCAGTTGCTGCAGGGCATCGACAACGCCCTCGTAGATGTCGTACTCAAACATCGGACCGTCGCGATAGATGTGACGGTACTTGGCCACGGCGGCGTCAAGCACGGACTTGTCTGTCGTATGCAGATAGTGTTCAAAGATCCGCCACAGCGATGCACCGATATGCTTCGTCAGATCCGCATCCGTTACGCGGTCGACGCCATAGGCGTCCAACGTCAGGTGCAGCGAGTGCAGAATCCCCCGACGCGAGTCGATCAGGGTGCCGTCGAGATCAAACATTGCCAGGTTGGCCATAGTACTCCAGGGTTGAGACGTTCGTAACGTTCGTGATGATCAATCTTCGTGGCCGACGATGATGCAGGTACCTTCGGGCATGATGATTCGAAGCATGATCGGGTCGCCATCGTCGTCGAGCACGACATTGACGGCATCGCCCAAATCACGGATGAGATCGCTGATCAAGGTCAATTGCAACTCTGCCGAATATTCAAT
>VFFB01000145.1 GCA_018882585.1 Candidatus Kapaibacterium sp. | reverse complement strand
TCGCTGGAATCGTTGCCATCCTCGGCGTGGGTCTCGTGGCGCTCCCTGCAGGCATCCTGGCCTCGGGCTTTTCCGAGGTCTCGGAAGAGGACCACCGATCCCGGAAATGTCCGCAATGCGGCTGTGACGTGGAGTAGGGCGGGTGCGCCTAACCGATGGTGTGTTGGTCCCGAATCGATATCGCTAGACTGTTAGTCGCATTCTTGATCCTCAGGTGATTTGTAGGAGCCTTGATGAGCAGCGGCAACACAGAATTCAATTGCCCGCGACGGAGCGAACGAGGTTGGTGCGCACTTGTCGCAGAGTACCTGCACGACCACGTCCCCAAACCGCACGCGCGCCCAGCCCGTGCGGTCGAAGAGCGGGAGCGAGGCCCAGTCGGGGTTGGGCTACAGCATGTCGAGTGATGGGAGGGTGGCGGTCATGCGGTGGCATTGAAGGTTTTCTCGAACTTGCTGACGGCTTCCATGATTTCGTCGAAGTCAGGAACGTCGCCAAAGAACATGGGGCCGAGCATGGCTTGGTAGTCCGATCGCCAGATTGGCAGGTGATCCGGGGGCGGCAAGAGACGGAATGTGCCGGGCCGGTGGGTGGTGTAGTCCACCCAAGTGTATCGGAAGAAGACTTCCCGGTGTTCGGCGACACGTTCGAAGAGTGCTTTGTCCGCCAAGGCACGCTCGCCGACTCCGGCGCGGAGCAGGCACCAGAGGTCGTAGTAATGTCGGGCCATGCGAAGCTTCCTCGGCTTGTCGGCGGGACGGAAGGTTTCCTCGTGGAGCAGGCACGCCTTTTCCCAGAAGGTGCGCTCGGCGGCGAGGACGCGCACGGTGGCGACTGCGTCGGCATCGAGAGTCGGGAACTGTTCGATTACGTAGGGTAGTATGGATTTCTCCTCATGCGGCCAGTCGTCGGAGCGGGCACCCAGCTCGATCTTGACCTGCGGCGGCACGTAACCGGCGGCATTGGCCGGGAAGACCGAGGGATAATGAAAGAGCAGGCATTGCCCGTCGGGCATGTCGGGATCGACTTCCAGTTTCCATCCGTCCGCGCCTAGGGCGTCCGCGATGCGCGCGGCGAGCGCGGGCTGCAAGGTGCCCTGCACCCACAGTCGGCAACTTTCCATAAGGGCTTCTAGTCGCGCCTTGCGCTGCTTGTTGCTGGTAGCCTTGTCCGGGGCTGCGTCGCCGCCGATGCCGAGCGCATCCTTGTCCACGATGAGGTCGATGTCTTCGGAGAAGCGCCGGATGAGTTTCCACGCCTTCGAGAGCGAGGTGCCGCCTTTGAAGGTAAGGTGTTCGCCGATGCCGGGCAGGGTGAAGAGTTCGCGAAGGGCCCAGCAGACCCAAAAGTCCTTCTCGACGCTGAGGGCTTGGAGGCCCATGGACTCGTCCACCTGCTGGAAGGCACGGCTGCGGCGCTCTATTGGAAGTTGAAGGAACGTGTTCATTCGGCGGTCTTCGGCTCGGTGAGAGTGCGGAGCAGGTTGGCTATCCATGCCGGTGCGTGGCGCAGGTCTTTGCGAATGGCAGACCGATCCTCGTCCGCGATCTGGCGGCGGAGAATAGCTAGCACTTGGGCGTCCACCTGATCCTGGCCGAGATAGCGCAGTGCCTGGATGAAGGTGCCGCTTTTCCTGCCCGCTGTGGCCATGTTTCGCGGGGTGGTGTGTTGCAGGATGATCTCGCGCCTGCCGATCTTCACCTTGCGGGCGGGGCCGTCGGTCAGGAAAACGACGCGGGATGGCACCTGCTCGGAGAGGCCCAGCACGTTGGCGGCGTAGGCCCCCGAAGGCTGAAGGCGGATGGCATCGCGCACGACGAGGGCACGGGCGATGGCATCGGCGGAAGGGGCGACGGTGCCGAGCACGGGATCTTGAACCGGGTAGTCGTAGAGTCCGCGGGCGAGCCGCCGGATGGTGCCTGCGGCTTTCAAGCGGCGGAGCGCCGAATCGATGGCGGCGTCGCTGCCAAGGTCTTGAAAATGCTTCGGAGTGAATACCCAACCCCTCCCATTGCCGTAAACCCGGCGGCGGACTGATAAATCAATGGATTGAACGTGTTTTGTCATTGGATTTTTGACGGAAATATTGGAAATTTATTCCGTCTAGACAAGGTTCATTTTTTGGAGGTGAGGAGGGCGTCCAGCGACCGCCGGACTGAGTAGGAATTTTGCAGCCATTCCGCTAGTGCATCCGGCCGGGCCGTGGTGGCCGTCTCCGCCGCTGCATCGGTCTGCACCTGTGTTTCTCCGACTACATACTGCGGAATACTCAGATTTCCTTCCTTCACCCGGATTTCCTCGATGGGAACGACTCGCGCGAAGCCGGGCTCGTCTTGGAAATAGCGATACCATCCGTATCTGCGCTCGACATGCTCGTTGGCATCCCTGAAGGCGTCGACGACTACAAACTTGGCAACCGCTCAGCCCTCGATTGGATCACCGACCAGTATCAGGTCAGCACCGACAAACGCTCAGGCATCACCAACGACCCCAACCGAGAGGACGATCCGACCTACATCGTCCGCCTCATCAAGAAGGTTGTGACGGTGAGTGTGGAGACGAATGAGGTGGTGGGGAGGTTGAAGGGGTAGTGAAGTTACCCATCGTTACTGCAACCAGTCATCTCCGGGCATGATGCGTTTCATGAACTCATCAAACAGCGGCACCGTGAATGCGGTGTCGCCATGATTTGGGCTCCAGATCATTCCCTTCTTGATCAGCTGGCTACGAGTAGGACCAAGCGAGGTAACCTCGCGTCCGAGTACTTCGGCGATCTCCCCCGAGCGATGCGGACCCGGGCCGAGTGCTGCCATCGCACGGAGGTAGGTCTTTTCCGAAGGCGTCAACCGATCAAATCGAACGCGGAAGAAGCTCTCATCGAGTGCTGCGATTGCACATGCCGAAGCACGTTCTACGTCGAACAGGGTGATAGGTGACGCCGCAGCACAGTTCCATGCCTGCATGCCCCATTCCTGGAGGAAGAAAGGGTAGCCTTGTGTTTCGTCAATGATGCGGTCTAGGGCAGCATCATCCACGTCAACGCCCTGATCTTCTGCCGGCTTTGCAATTGCCTGCCCGGCTGAAACTCGATCAAGCGGTCCGATTGCCGGAACGTTAAAAAGGCGTTCCGCATATGACTTTGCCTTACCCATCTTTCCTCGCAGTTGCGGAAGTCCGGCTCCAATGAGTGCCACAGGAAGGTTGCGCTGTGCGACGCGGTGAAGCGCAGTGACAAGCGCGGCGAGTTGTTCCTCCTCGACATACTGAAGTTCATCGATGAAGAGAACCACGGCGGTCTGCGCGTTTTGAGCGGCCACACCCGTGACCTCCATAAGTGCCTGAAGATCATGTTCCAGGTCGCCATTATCGGCCAGTCCGGGTTCAGACTCAACATCGAAGCCAACCTCAATGTCCTGATACTTGACCTTGAGTGACTTCGCAAAACCGGCCAATCCTGCCAATGCACGTTGTGCAAAGTCCTTTGCCCTCTCATCCCGCGAGAGTCGTAACAATACTTGTCGAAGCTGAGGCGCGATGATGGCCGGTAGCGACCTACCCTCCGGAGCCTCGATCCGTAGGGTGAAGTTGCCGGCGGCCTCCGCTTCATCTCGCATTCGATCGAGGAGAACAGTCTTGCCAACCCCCCTGAGGCCGACCATGATCACACACTTTTCGGGGCGTCCTCCACGAATGCGCGCCAAGGCAACGCGCACAGACTCAAGTAACGCGTCACGTCCAGCAAGTTCTGGTGGCCGCAATCCGGCTCCCGGAGAATATGGATTGTATACAGGGTTCACGGCGCTTTTTGATGAAGATTATGTAAGTTTATGCCTGTTTATCTTGTCATTGTAAACTGACTAAACTCAATATAACTCTTCGTTGTCACATGGAAAACCGCGAGAACGACCCCACCTACAACATTCGCCTCATCAAAAAGGTGGTAACAGTGAGTGTGGAGACGAATGAGGTGGTGGGCAGGATGAAGGGGGTAGGGAGTTGACTTCGCATGTTGTGAGATTTGAGATAATGCCATGGTATTGGCAGTCGCAAGGCGTTGATTCGCAATAGCATAGCAGCTTGTTTTCGAGATATGTCAAGCCGTGGTTTGAGGCTTGCGGGCGAGACTGCGTCTCGCCCCTACATCGTCTCGCCCATACATCGCAGATATGACGAGCATGCGCCGCGATGACGGTCACCTGAAAGAACATTCAGAAACCTACAACCTACTGTGGCGGCCTCGAGAGGACTCGAACCTCCGACCCACGCTTTAGGAAAGCGTCGCTCTGTCCAGCTGAGCTACGAGGCCGTGCCTGGGAGTTACGGTGATCCGGGGTTACTGGATCGTGTCGTTACCGTCAAGATACATGCGCCCGCCAGGCATCATCGTCTCGGTTTCGGTAAGCAGGTAGACGGCAATGATGCTGCTGATCTCGTCGACGTCGACGCCACGCTCCGAGCCCATGACGACGGCGCGCTCCAGGATCTGCTCAACGTCGGGGATAGCTAAAAAACCAACGTCGTGAAGCGAGAGCAGCAGCCCCCACGCTTCGGGCGTGATAAGGTCGTGCTCGATGTCGTGCAGGACACGGAAACTGCCCGGCGTGGCTCCGGATGCACGACGGCCTGCAGCCGCACTGTCGGACCGCTCAAGGATCCACGATAGAGCAGCAGCGATCTCGCTGTCGGAATAGCCAAGTTGATGCAGCTCGTTGGTGTCGATCTGTGCGATTTTCGCACCCGCCTGGCGCTCGGCCATCAGGTGGGCGATGATCTGCATGATGCGTTGGACGGCGTAGCGATTGATCATAAGCTGTCAGTGATGTATCGGTTCTCGAGTTTCTGCATCGCAAGGCGCTCTGCCTCGGTGCCGTCGTCGTGTCCGCACAGGTGCAACGCACCGTGTACTGCCAGTCTGCAAAGCTCGTTCGTCAGCGTCACGCCATAGTCCTTCGACTGCTGTCGCGCCGTGTCGATCGAGATGTAGATCTCGCCCACAACCGGTGTTGCCTCAAGCGGGAACGTGATCACGTCTGTGGCATAGTTGTGACCGAGATACTTCTTGTTCATCGTCTTGATCGAGGCATCATCAAGCAGGATGATGTTCACCGATGCCTGACGTACCCGCTGTCCGCGAAAGGTCTTCTGCACCGAGGCGATCATGGCGGCCTTTCCACGGTATCGCTGCGACGTTGTGTTGAAGACGTTCACATTGACGGGCATGGCAGTTGACGGAAGGTTGCGGGAAATCGTTTACGAACGCTGCTCGAGCATGGACTCGGCCAGCGACAACTGCATGGCGGCCATCAGCACGGCCGGATGCAGGGTGGCAAGGTCGGCGGCGATCAGGTCGAGACGTACGTTGCTGAAGAGCGAACAGGTGCAGCTGGTGCCCACAACAAGCGAACAAAAGGTGTCGCCACGCTTGCTGATGAACATCACTTCGTCCGGCTCGATGCACAGATACGTCGTCACCCCATGCAGCTCCAGATAGCCCTGCTGGGTCTGGGCGCTGACCACGGTGCCTGTGTGGTCACCCAGGTCGACGTTCATCGAGACCGTAAGCGCCAGCATACGCTGCGACACTGCATCGCGGATGCTCCAGTGCCACGTATCCTGGCCG
>VFFB01000144.1 GCA_018882585.1 Candidatus Kapaibacterium sp. | reverse complement strand
CAGTGATGGTGCGACGGCGATGTTCGGCTACTCCAAAGACGAAGCTGTTGGCAAGATGCGGGTCAGCAACTTCTCTCCGGGCGAGGTCGTGCTGCAAAATCTTGGCACGTGGCTGTCGACTGCCGTGAAGGAGGGCGAGTGGAGCGGAGAGACGAACTTCATCCGGAAGAATGGTGAGATGTTCGGTGCCCGAATCCGCATCACGCCAACCTTCAAAGGCGGAGTACAGATCGGCTATTGCGGTGTGACCGAAGAACTTGACAAACCCGTGCATGTAGACATCCGCGGCGCAACGAAGATGCTGCGCTGGCTGGTGATCACACGTGCTCCGTTCCTTGCGGCTGCCATTACGCCGGCATTTGTTGGCGTTGCATACGCGGCAGGTATCATGGGCGTCGAGATCAATTGGCTTTATGCAACGCTTGGCATCCTTGGCGTGGCCTTGTTGCATCTGGCAAGCAATGTGTTCAATGACTACTTCGATTACACAAGCGGTACAGACCAAGCCAACACGGCCTACTTCACCCAGTACTCTGGTGGTAGCCGTTCGATCGAAATGCGTCTGATAGATCTTAAGGGGACGCGGAATACGGCTCTGTTGATGGCAGCCATCGCATTTGGTATCGGACTGTATCTGACGGCTGCCGTTGGTACTGGCATCCTTGTGATGGGCTTCATCGGCCTGGCCTGCGGCTACTTCTATACGGCGCCGCCGCTGCGGTTAGTGGCGCGACATGGACTTGGTGAGATCATCATCGGTCTTGCCTTTGGACCCCTGATCACGATGGGCATGTACTACGTGGTCACGGGACTGTACTCCTGGGAAGCATTCCTGTTCGGCATTCCGGCTGGTCTGCTCACGACGAACATCCTTGTCATCAACCAGGTGCCTGATACTCCGGGCGACGCATCGACGGGGAAGAACCACCTTCTGGTGACCTTTGGCATCGATGCAACGCCGGTTGTGTATGGCATCTTCTGGGGCATCAGTACAGCAGTCACCTTCTGGCTGGCCATGAACTATGCCAAGCCGTATCTGTACGTTCCGGCTGCTGCATCATTGGTTGGCGGCATTCAGATCATTGCATACATGCGCAGGCATCTGCATGAGCGTAGTCTGGTCAGGGCCAACGTGAACACCATCAAGTTGCAGCTGCTGGTGACCATGCTATTTGCGATCGCCTTGGTCCTGTAACCAGGCCAGGGCCTCATCTGCCACATGGAACGATCCGCATATCAGCGTCGGCCCCATCGCGCCCGCCATGCCACATGCCTCGGCCACCGAGATATGCGGCACGACGGGCGCGATGTTGCATTGATGGGCCAGGTTCACAAGCTCGGACACCGGCATTGCTCGGGGCAGATCGGGGGTGCAAACGTGGAGTGAGGCCGTAAAGGGCGCGAGCGCCTGCAGCATGCCTTGCACGTCCTTATCGGCCATCGCGCCAAAGACAACCTGCCAAGATGCCGGCGGGAAGCCGCATGCTGCCAGCGTCGAGACCAGCGTGGCGATACCAGCGGGATTATGCGAAACGTCCATGACGATGGTGGGATCATGCCAGACGAGCTGGATACGTCCATCTAATCCCGTGGTCTGTCGGACGGTGCGAAGGCCATCGCGGACGTGCTGTTCATCGATGAAGTAGACCTCGCGCAGCGAGGGCAGTGCCGCAAGAACGGCAGCGATGTTCTGCGCCTGATGTTGACCGCAGAGGTCGACGTCGTAGTAACGCAGGAGTTCATCGGCGATGACGCTTACAGACATCGTAAGATCCTGTCGCATGGTGTCGATCTCAACCCGAAGCACATCGTGTGCGAACGTGATGGGGGCGTGGCATTGCGCCGCGGCGCGTTCGAAGACTTGGCGCAGTTCGCGGCGCGTATCGCCGATCACGACCGGCGTTGATTCCTTGATGATGCCTGCCTTCTCGCTGGCAATCTTCTCCAAGGTGTTGCCCAGATACTCCATGTGATCATAGTCGATCGACGTGATCACGCTCAGTATCGGCTCGACGACGTTCGTCGCGTCGAGGCGTCCGCCAAGGCCGGTCTCGATCACGGCAACGTCAACGCGTTTCTCTGCAAAGTACTGCAGCGCCATCGCCGTCGTCACCTCGAAGAACGTGCCGCCGACCGGCGCCGCAGCGTCCATCAGCGGGACGGCAAGCCGGGCGATGTCGGCATCGTCGATCATTGCCCCCTGCACGCGGATCCGTTCATTGAAGCGGCGGATATGGGGCGATGTATAGAGGCCGACGCGGTAGCCGGCGTGTTGCAGGATGCTAGCCAGCATGGCGCAGGTCGAGCCTTTGCCGTTGGTGCCGGCAACGTGGATCACGGGGTAACGACGCTGCGGATGGTCGATACCATCGAGCAGTGATGTGATGCGGTCAAGTCCTGGCTTGATGCCATGGAATGTCATGGCGAAGAGCTTATCGAGCAGAGGTTGGATAGACATGGGCGTAAACTACGACGTCCGAAAACGACAACGCCCCTGCGACCATCGGTCGCAGGGGCGTATGATTCCGAGTTGCTACTGCTTATTCGCCGGAGACGGGTTCGCTCGACTCAAGGTCTTCGATCGTCGTCTCGGCCGAGGCCGTACCGTCAACGTTGTACTTGTCGGCATTCGGCACCGGGTGGTTCGCATTGTACGTTGCCACTTCATCGGCGGAGCGAGTACGCAGGAACTCGACGGCGCTCAGCACGATCTTCTTCTGTTCCTTGTCGAACTCAACAACCTTGAGGGGCAGTGTGTCGCCAGGATTGAAGAACTCGGCGATGTTGCGGACCGGAGCGAACGACAGTTGTGACACGGGTACGAAGCCGTCGACACCTTCCGGCAGTTCGACGATGACGCCCTTGTCGATGATGCGCGAGATCTTGCCTTCGCATTCCTTGCCAACCGTGTACTCGTTCTCGAACACGTCCCACGGATTCTCGATGATCTGCTTGTGTCCGAGCGAGATGCGGCGGTGTTCGCTGTCCACGGCCAGCACGATCACGTCAAGCACGTCGCCCTTCTTCACGAATTCACCGGGGTGACGGATCTTCTTCGTCCACGACAGGTCAGAGATGTGCACAAGTCCGTCCACGCCCGGCTCGAGTTCGACGAAGACGCCGAAGTTCGTCAGGTTGCGAACCGTACCCTTGTGCTGCGAGTTGATAGGATACTTGGCCATCAGATCGTTCCACGGATCGGGCTCGAGCTGCTTCATGCCAAGTGCAAGCTTGCGATCCGTCTTGTCGATGTTCAGCACGACGGCCTGGACTTGCTGTCCGAGCGAAACCACCTGCGACGGGTGCTTGACGTGTTGCGTCCAGCTCATCTCGCTGATGTGGATCAGACCTTCGACGCCCTTCTCGATCTCGATGAATGCACCGTAGTCGGTAAGCGAAACGACCTTGCCGGTGACCTTGGTGCCGGGCTCGTACTTCTCGCCGATCTGTTCCCACGGATGAGCCGTGAGCTGCTTCATGCCGAGCGAAATGCGCTTGCGGTTTTCGTCGAAATCCAGGACGACGACCTTGACCTGCTGGTCGAGCTGCACGATCTCGGACGGGTGCGAAACGCGGCCCCACGACAGGTCTGTAATGTGAACCAGACCGTCGACGCCACCGAGGTCGACGAAGACGCCGAAGTCGGAGATGGCCTTGACCGTGCCTTCCAGCACGAGACCCTTTTCGAGGGTGCCAAGGATCTTCGAGCGCTGTTCGGCCAGGTGCTCCTCGAGCAGAACCTTGTGCGAGACCACGACGTTCTCGCTGGGGTGATTGACCTTGACGACGCGGATGTCGATCGTCTTGCCAACCCATGCATCGAAGTCGCGCACAGGGCGAACGTCGATCTGCGAGCCGGGCAGGAAGGCCTCGATGCCCAGCAGGTCTACCACCATGCCGCCCTTGATGCGACGGAGAATGCGGACGGGCTCGACCTTCTGCGTGTTGTGCAGGCTAAGGATGTCTTCCCAGGTCTTCATGAAGTCGGCACGACGGCGGCTGAGCATCAGGCGGCCGGATGCGTCCTCGATCTTCTCGACGAAGACGTCGACACCGTCGCCGGGCGTGAGGTGCTCGGCACCAACAAACTCAGCGCGCGGAACGACGCCGAGCGACTTGAAACCTATGTCGACGAGGATTTCGTCCTTGGTGACCGACACAACAGTGCCGCGCACCATTTCGTCTTCCTTGACCTTCGACATCGTGCGCTCGAACATGTCGGCGAACGTTGCAGAATCCATGGATACCGTGTCGAGATCGCCCTCGATCAGGGCCTGCAGGGCCGTGCGGCGCGGTGCAGGTGTGTCGGCGACGGGCGCAAAGGCTTCGGCGGCAGGTGCTTCAGCAGCCGGTGCTTCTGCGGCAGGTGCCTCGGCAGCCGGTGCTGCAGGGGTAGGTGTCTCGACGGACTCGGCGGAAACCGTTGCGTTCGTTTCGACGTTGTTCTCTTCAGTCATACAAAAAAACTCCAACCATCATGCGAACCGCCCGGCCCCTTAGCGATCCCATGACAACGGGATTTGTGGTACATGTTGTGGGCCGTGAAAGAGAGCAAAGATAAGGGTTTTTCCACACCAACCGTGTAGTGTTCTGGCACGGTTTTTTCTGTGCTTCGGGAACGTACGCAACAGGAGCTGACACATGGACCAGTTTGATGCCTTCGCCGAGGTCTATACATCCATCGAACGACATGTGATGGAGCATGGAGTGCCGCCAACCGAGGTCGTCGTAGCTCCTTCACTCTATTCATGGTTACGCGACATTCTTCGCGAGGAGGAACTGTTGCAGGGCAGGTCAATCACCGATCCGGTATTGCTTGAAACGCCCTTCGGACGCGTGCGCATTGTGATCGACGAAACCATGTCACCGTATGACGTCTTGACACAATAGATTCGGGCGTCGACGAAGTCCGACATGTGATACACCTGCGGGGTGCCGATAAGACGCCTTTCAATGAGCGTGTTCTCCGTAGTTTTGGCGGAACGCGTCCATAGCTCAGCTGGATAGAGCAGCAGCCTTCTAAGCTGCGGGTCGCAGGTTCGAATCCTGCTGGGCGCGCTGCAACACTTCGCTCACGATCACCCCTGGAGCATTGTATGATAGAAGGTTACATGTCCGGCTTCGGCAATGAGTTTGCCACCGAAGCGGTTCCCGGTGCGTTACCGCAGGGACAGAATTCGCCGCAGAAACCCGCGATGGGGCTGTATGCAGAGCAGATCAATGGCACGGCGTTCACGGCTCCTCGAGGTCAGAACAAGCGGTCATGGATGTATCGCATCCGTCCCAGCGTTGTGCACTCGCCATACAAGCGCATCGATAACGGTCTGCTGCGTAGCACGCCCTTTGCCGAGGTCGAGACCACGCCAAATCAATTGCGCTGGGATCCGGTAGCGATACCGGCCGAACCGACGACGTTCATTGGCGGGCTGCGTACGATCGGCGGGAATGGCGACCTCTCAACACACGCAGGCGTTGCCATCCATGTCTACGTGTGCAACACGTCGATGGTCGACACCTTCTTCTACAATGCCGATGGTGAGATGCTCATCGTCCCGCAACAGGGGGCGATGCGCTTCCTTACGGAGCTTGGCATCGTCGATGTCCGTTCCGGCGAGATCTGCGTGATCCCTCGAGGCATCAAGTTCCGGGTAGAGGTCGACGGCCCGTGCCGCGGCTATATCCTGGAGAACTACGGAGC
>VFFB01000143.1 GCA_018882585.1 Candidatus Kapaibacterium sp. | reverse complement strand
GCTCAGAGTGGGGTCGCAACGCAGGACGTAGCCCTCCAGCATGCCCTTGATGTCTTTGACGTAACCGCCGATCGTTCCCGGGAACGTCATGGCCGACGTGGATCCGGCGATCACAACATCGCCATTTGCCATGGTCCGGACGCCGGCGACCTGATCTTCGTCGGCAGCGCTGAGGTACGCACCAAATACGGTCGACGGCGACGGCGTACTGGCCTGGATGTCGTCGCCCTTGCCCGAGCGGCGTATCTCGGTCAGGGTCGAAACCGAGACCTTGCCATCGGCGAGCGTTTCGCGAACCACACGGCCGTAGGCGTCGATGCTGTAGGCCATCGATACGCCGGGGGCGACGTCGCGCAGGACGAGGCTCTTATACGATGGCACGCTTACCCATGAGGATGCGGTGCCGCGGAAGAACGATACCGTTCCGGCCGGCAGCCCGGGCTCGATCGAGCCTGGACCCTGGGGTGTGGCATTCGCCAGTTCCTGCGTGTACACCCTGCCCGTACGACGGTCACCGCTAACGGTGTACTCGTCTACAACAAGGCCCGTGCGGGTGATCCAGATATCGGCACCCGCCTGCCGGCTGGCAAACAGAACGTGCGCCGGCCACTGTCCGCCGTTTGCAATGAAACCTCTGTGCGCTGCCTGTGATGGGCTGGCCGATGCGCAAATGGAGATGATACCAAGAAGGGCCAGCACTGCTGCCAGACCGAAAAACCGTTGCACTGTGTGCATAGTCTCGATAGTGTTTGGTTGATTGATCGCCACACGTCTGCAGCCAACGACGTCCATGCCACTCAACGAGTACTGGGGCGGCGTAAGCTAACTCGCAAGAAACAAGTTACGGCCAAAACGTTACACATGTGGAAAAGACGTATGTTGATGGCACACGCTGCAAACATTGTCTGTTACCGCTGTTACTGTGCCATGCATCGTCGGACCGTCCTGATTACCGGCGCCCGCGCACCCGTGGCGCTCGAGCTTGCCCGATCCTTCGACAACGGTGGGGCAAACGTGATCGTGGCCGACACGCATGGGGCGGCACTCGCCCGGTGGAGCCGGTCTGTGCGGCGATTCGTCAGGATCCCATCGCCCGTGCATGCCTTTGACGCGTTCGCATCGACCCTTGACCGAATCGTTCAGGAACATGGTGTCGATGATGTGATCCCCACATGCGAAGAGACGTTTTATGTGTCGATGCTCCGCGATTCGCTCCCATGTCGTACGTGGGTGATGGACATCGACACGCTGCGCGCCGTGCACGATAAATGGACCTTCAGCCAGCATCCGGTCTTCAATGCCCACGTGCCCGAGACAGTGCGCCTGACCGATTTTCACGACTGGGATGCAACGGTCAACTATGTATTCAAGCCCCGATTTTCACGCTTTGCAGCTCGCGCCGTGATCGGCAGGCACGTTAGGTCTGCCGACTTTGCCAACTCCGAAGACTGGATCGCCCAACGACGCATCATAGGCCGTGAGGTATGCGTGTACTCCGTTTGGCGACACGGCACCATGACGGCCATTGCCATCTATCATCCACGGTATAGAGCAGGGCAGGGGGCAGGGATCTACCTCGAAGCTGTCCACGACGATCGGATCACGTCGATGGTGCGCGATGCCGGTCAACGCATGGGCTTTCACGGTCAGCTGAGTCTTGATGTCATCATCGATGCCACGACGGAACAACCCTACGTGATCGAATGCAATCCGCGTGCCACCAGCGGCGCACATCTGCTGGGGGATGCGCTCGCCGATGCGTTTACCTCGGACGTCTTCGTGCAGCCGCCCGTCGATGCCGAATACGCCATCTGGTATGCCATGGCCTTGTATCACCCGGCGGCAATGCTCAAACGTCGTAACCGCAGGGCCTGTGACGTGGTGTTTCGACGTGCCGATGCGCTGCCGGCACTTATGCAAGGTCTTGGCGCACTGCACTTCGCGGCATCGGCCTGGCGCAACAAGTGCAGCATCCTTGAAGCAACAACGCGGGATATCGAGTGGAACGGTTGACGCGTGCAGATGGCCCCCTTGTGGTGGTGACCGGTGCCGGAGGCTTTCTGGGAGGTCGCATGGCAATGCACCTTGCCGAACATGAGCCCATGCAGGTCCGGGCCGCATTGCGACGTCCGTCGGCTTCGCTGCAACATGCCGGACTTGTTGTCGAGCTGGGCGATCTGACTGATGCGGACTACTGTGCACGACTTGTCGACGGCGCTGACATCATCGTCCACTGTGCCGCCATGTCGCGCCCCTACGGACCCTATACGGCATTCCATGCAGCAAATGTTGTGGCCACGCAGAGGCTGCTCGACGCTGCCAACGCCGCCGGCGTACGCCGTGTGGTGAACATCGGCACCCCGTCGATCTATGCAACGGGCCGCGACCGCTACGATGTTTCGGAGGCCGAGCCGTTGCCGGAGCGGATGATCAATCACTATGCCGCAACGAAGCGCGATGCCGAACAGATCGTGCTGCGGGCGAATGGCCGGTCGGCCGAGACGATCTCGCTGCGTCCACGAGCCATCATCGGTGGCGGCGACACCGTGATCATGCCGCGCCTGCTGGCCGCCCAAGCGGCCGGGCGCTTGCGTGTGATCGGCGGGGGAACGAACGTGGCCGATCTGACAACCGTACGGAACGTCATCGAAGCTGTGCTGTGCGCCATGCGCGCTCCGGCTTCGGCCTGCGGCCGGGCGTATAACATCACGAACGGCGAGCCGGTGGACCTGTGGAAGACGATCGGCGTGACAATGTCCATGCTGGGGCGGACGCCCCCATCACGTCGTATTCCCAAGGGGGTTGCCCTTGCCGCTGCCGCATTGTCGGAACTGCTGCATCACGTACTGCGTCGGCCCGGCGAGCCGTCGCTTACAAGGCACGGCGTGCAGGTCCTGGCAACGGCAGTGACCCTGGATATCACCGCCGCCAGGGACATGCTTGGATACGTACCCGTCCAGAATACGTTGGACGGCATCACGGAGTTCTGTGAATGGTACCGGACATGCTCGACGTCCTGATCATGGCATCGGGCTATACTACGGCCCACCGAAGGGTCGAAGACCCCGCCGGTCCGTCGGGATCGCGCAGATTCGACGCAACGTGGCTTGCCATACGCCATCCTACGCTGGGCGTGGTTCTCTTCGACACCGGCTACAGCGAGCACGTTGCGGCGGCAGCGGCGACATTCCCCGACAGGATTCACCTGTGGGTGACGCCTATGTACCTGCGACCGGAGGAGGCGGCAACGGCACGACTGGCGGCCGTCGGTATTGATGCTGCCGAGGTTCGCCACGTCATCATTTCGCATTTCCATGTCGACCATATCGGTGGAATCCGCGACTTCCCGCAGGCAACGTTCTATGCAACGGCAGCGGCCTTCGACCAGGCACAACGTCTGCGCGGACTGGCTGCCGTGCGACGCGGCATCCTGCGCGGGCTGCTGCCCGACGATTTCGACCAACGCGTTCGCCTGCTGGAAGACTGCTGCACGATGCGCCGCGATCCCTCGAGTGGACTCGTGATGTATCACGACATGCTCGGTCAGCAGGACTTCGTGCCTGTGCTGTTGCCCGGTCATGCCAGGGGCATGGTAGGGCTGCTCGTTCCGTCGCACAACCTGCTGTTTGCTGCCGATGCATCGTGGAGCGGCGATACGTTCCAACGCGGTGTACTGCCCCGACAGGTCGTGCGGCTGTTCTTTGATTCGTGGTCGGCCTTCATCGACACGCAGCAAAAGCTGCGCCTGTTTTCAGCCGCCCACCCACAGGTCGAGATCCTTTTCACGCACTGTCCAGAGACCATGCGTCGCACCGCTCATGCATAAGCTGCGCGTACTGTGGTACCTGCTGGTCGACGCCTTGCGAAGACCACTCCGAACTCGAGCTGATGTCGAGGCCTGGCAGAAGCGACGGTTGCGCCGCTTTGCCAGGCGGGTACTAGCCAAGTCGGCATACTACCGGCCTTACGTGCGCGGCGGTGAGGTCGACCTGTCGACCGTGCCGGTGATGACGAAGGACCTGTACGTCGAGCATTTCACATCCATCAATACGGCGGGCATCGATCGGGATCAGGCCATGCAGGTGGCCCTGTCGGCCGAGACATCGCGTGATTTCTCGACGTCCCTCAAGGGTATGACCGTCGGTCTTTCGACCGGTACCAGCGGCAAGCGCAGCCTGTTCGTGGTCTCGCCCCGTGATCGCGCGCAGTGGGCTGCGCACGTCGTACGACGTATCCTGCTGCCGCATCTGCGCGTGCCGATGCGGATCGCGTTCTTCCTGCGGGCAAACAGCGGTCTGTATGAATCGGTCCGGTCGATGCTATTCAGGTTTACATACTTCGATCTGACGCGGCCGTTTGCTGAACTGCTTGCCGATGCAGAGAAGCTTCAGCCGCAGGTTCTGGCAGCGCCCCCTTCCATCCTTGGCAGATTGATCCATGAGCAGAGGAACGGGGCAGTGCATCTGCGCCCGACGGTCGTGGTGTCGTTTGCCGAGGTCCTCCATGATGATATCCGCCATGCCATTGTCGATACCTACGGCGTCGAACCCGTCAACATTTACCAGTGTACCGAGGGCTTCATTGGAATGACATGTGCACACGGGACGATGCACTTGCAGGAAGACGTGATGCATATCGAGCCGGAGTGGGTCGACAGTACACATTTCCGGCCGGTGGTCACCGACTTCACTCGAGATGCGGTGCCCATTGTGCGGTATCGGATGACGGACGTACTGGAAGTGCGTGCGACGCCGTGTCCGTGCGGCTCGCCAATGATTGCCGTGGAGCGTATCGTAGGACGTGACGACGATGTGCTGCTGTTCCGCAATGAGCGCGGCGAAGACGTTGCCGTGTTCCCCGACGTACTGTCACGCATGATCGCCCGCTGTACCGACGATTACACGTCGTACCGGATCCGGCAAACATCGTGGACGCAGGTCGTGCTGCAGGTTCACTGCCCGGAAGCGGTCCGGCATGACGTAGAACGTGCAATGTCCCAAGCCATCATCGAAACATGCCGCACGCAAGGTATCAACAGCATTGCCGTAACGGTTGAACCGTATTTTGACGAACCCATCACGGTCAAGGATCGACGCATTCAGCGTCTTGTTCATGATTCCTTCCATTTTCCTGCACAGCAATGAATCAAGTCCGAATCCGTGCCATTGCAAAGCATGTACCGCGTACCGTTGTGCATTCCGACGAGTTGGATGTGCGGCTGGGGCAGCCATCGGGCAGTATCGAGCGATCTACCGGCGTACAACGACGTCACTGGGTTGCCGACGACGAGACCGTCGCATCGCTTGGTGCCGAGGCGCTTTGCAAGGCGCTTGACCGTGCTTCGATGACCACTGCCGAGCTCGACCTGCTGATCACCGCAGGTGCGGCCTTCGACCTGGCAGTACCGCACGGTTCCGTACTGATGAAGGCCATGCTGCCGGATATGCGGCCGGACTTCCCATGCTTCCATGTGCACTCCACGTGTCTGAGCTTTCTGAATGCGCTCGATGTGGCCCATGCCTATCTCGAGACGGGGCGTAGCCGGACCATTGCCATCGTTTGTGCCGAGATATCCAGTCCCATGCTGACGTCTGCCGACCCCAAGACGTACGGTCTGTTTGGCGATGCAGCCGTGGCCGTGATCATCCAGGCTGCCGACGTAGCCGGCGGCTATGTGTGTCGGGGCAGCCGCTTTGTGAACTACGCTGCCGGAGCCGAGCTGGCACGACTACGCATTGGCGGGCGCGTCAACCGCGGCCGCACGGCCGATGCTGATG
>VFFB01000032.1 GCA_018882585.1 Candidatus Kapaibacterium sp. | reverse complement strand
CGACTGCACCGCACGCGCATACTCCAAGGCAGGCTCGATGGCCAGGAAGGCCTGTCCGCGCTCGCTGTGCAGCGAGTCGAATGCACCGGCATAGACCAGTGCTTCCATGATGCGCCTGTTCATGGTACGTGCATCGACCCTTGCGGCCACATCAAAGATGGATGTGAACGGCCCCGACTTGCGGGCTTCGATGATGCTGTCGACGGCACCGATGCCGACGGTCTTGATGCCGGCCATGCCGAAATAGATGGCGTTGTTCTGGGCCGTGAAGCGGCTGACAGAGCGGTTGATGTCGGGCGGAAGGACCGTAATACCGAATCGCTTTGCCTCTTCGATCAACGCCACGATCTTGGCCTGATCGTTCAGTTCCGCCGTCATGTTGGCGGCAAGAAACTCGGCAGGGTAGTGCGTCTTGAGCCACGCCGTTTGGAAGGCCAGATAGGCGTAGGCGGCCGAGTGCGACTTGTTGAAACCGTACGAAGCAAACTTCTGTATCAAGGCGAAGATCTCGGCACCAAGCTTTGGATCGATGTCGCTGGTCTGCTTGGCACCGTCAACAAACAAGGCCTGCTGTTCGGCCATGAGTTTGTCGTCTTTCTTGCCCATGGCACGACGCATCAGGTCGGACTGTGCCAGCGTAAAACCGGCCAGGACCTGCACCAGCTGCATCACCTGCTCCTGATAGACGATGATGCCGTACGTGCGCTCCAGAATTGACTGCATCTTGGGATGCAGATACTCGATCTCTTTGCGTCCTTGCTTACGATCGATGAAATCCGGAATGTTCGCCATCGGCCCCGGACGGTAGAGGGCATTCATGGCGATGAGGTCTTCGAGCACCGTGGGCTTGAGCTGACGCAGGGCGTTCTGCATCGGCTCGGATTCAAACTGGAAGATGGCCTGCGTCTGACCTCTGCCAAAGAGCTCGTACGTAGCCGGATCGGCGAAGTCGATCTCGTCAAGATCGATGTCGATGCCGTGATTGATCTTGATGGCGTCGAGCGCGTTGTCGATGATTGACAACGTCCGCAAACCCAGGAAGTCCATCTTGAGCAGTCCGGCCTCTTCGAGGTCCTTCATGTTGTACTGCGTCGCCGCCTCGGTACCCGGTGTCTTGTACACCGGCACGTACTGGTCGATCGGACCCGGTGCGATGACCACGCCTGCGGCGTGCAGCGAAGAGTTCCGGGCAAATCCTTCGAGCACCATCGAGTACTCGATAAGCTGGTTTAGCTTGGGATCATTGCTTTCTTTGAGCCACCGTAGCTCGGGTAATTCGATGGCATCTTTCAGTTTATGCACCTTGCCCATCACGACCGGGATCTTGTCCGTAATCGAGTTGATGGTCGACAGGTCTATGCCCAACACGCGTCCAACGTCTTTAAGCACGGCACGAGACGACAGTGTACCGAAGGTGATGATCTGTGCTACGGAATCGGCGCCGTACTTCTCCTTGACGTAGTCGATCACGCGGTCGCGCTTATCGTCGGAAAAATCGACGTCGATATCAGGCATCGACACGCGGTCGGGGTTCAGAAATCGCTCGAACAGCAGGTCGTACTTCAGTGGGTCGATGTTCGTAATCCCAAGGGCGAATGCTACGAGCGAGCCGGCAGCCGATCCGCGTCCCGGACCCACGCGCACGCCCATGTCACGCGCAGCCCTGATGAAGTCTGCCACGATCAGGAAGTACCCTGCATAGCCCATGCGACGTATCACGCTGAGCTCGAAACTTGCCCGCTGCAGGATCTCGGACGTCAGCACGTTGTATCGCTCTTCAAGTCCGCGCTGCGTCAACTCGTCAAGGTAATCGTCGAGCGTCGCAGCCTGTGAGTCTGGCGGGATGGGGAACTGCGGCAGCTGCAGATCGGTGGGGATCTTCAGATCGACCTTCTCGGCGATCTCGAGCGTATGGTCGATGGCATCGGGAAAGTCTTTGAACAGGTCGACCATGTCCGCCTGCGACTTCAGGTACATCTCGGGCACACGGTAGCGCAGTTCGTTCACGTTGATCGGACCTGCTTTGAGCGACGAGACGTCCTTGTTGATGTTCAGCAGGACGTTGTGCGCAACGGCATGGTCCTTGGACACATAATGCGCGTCGTTAGTGACGACCATCTTAATACCAAGTTCCCGGGCAAGCGACGGTACCTGGGCCATGATCTGCCGGTCTTCGGGAAGACCATGGTCCTGCAGCTCGACGTAGAAATCATCACCAAAGACGTTCTTCAGGAACAGCGCATTACGACGTGCCGTTTCGATGTCGCCCGCTAACAAGGGGGCATTGATGGGACCTGCAAGACATGCCGACGTGGCGATCAGCCCTTCATGGTGCTTCTCCAACAGCTCGAAGTCAATGCGAGGCTTGTAGTAGAACCCGGCGGTATGACCGATGGAGGTCAGTTTGACGAGGTTACGATAGCCTTGCTCATTCTTGGCCAGCAGCACCAGGTGGTAGTAGTTGCGCTTTTTGCCCGATGCATCCTGCACCCGCTCCTTGTCGGTATGCTTCTGTACGGCAACATAGACCTCGCATCCAACAATGGGCTTGATACCTGCCTTCTTCGCCTTCTTGTAGAATTCGAAGCAGCCGAACATCACCCCGTGATCGGTGATGGCAAGGGCCTTCTGTCCGTCAGCCTTTGCCGCCGCGATCAGCCCCTCGGGCGTGCATGCGGCATCAAGCAGCGAATAGTGGGTGTGATTGTGAAGATGAACGAACTCTGCCATGGCTCAATTTATACGTACCACGGCTAGCGCGGAATGTGACGTTTTCCCCATGTACTGCCGCAACGTTACTTGCCGCCGGCGATGCGCTTGATCTGGTCGTTCAGCTGCTGCTCGATGGCACCTTTTGCCACGGATCCGAACATCGAAAGTTCAATGTCGATCACCACCCGCTGATGTTCCAGCGTGATGGTACCCTTGCCGAGTTTCCCGGATGCATGCAGGACGTTACCGTCCCAGTGATGCTGCTCGATAAGGAGGCTGATCTCGGGACGACCGAGAACCTTGGTATCGATAAGCGTGCGCATCTCGACGATGCTCTTGGACGTGTCGATGGTCTGCTGGATACGGGCCATGGTGTGGTAGAGGTAAGAGGTGACGGCAATGCTCGTTCAGCGGTATCAGCCACGACGCCGTGCGATCACGAACAGTTCCTGTCCTGTAATGTCCTGATACGTCCGTGCCAATCTGTCGCGGAGTGATGTCGTTGTGCCGTGCGCATGACGCATCACCCGGCGCGCTAGCGTGTAGGAAGCTCGGGTGAGTGACGTATTCGGACGTTGACGCACGGAGTGAAGGACGCTGAATCCCGAGGTCTCGAGCAGCGTGTGCAATGCGCGTTGCGTGTAATGCACGGCGTGGTGCTGCGGCTGAAACCATATCCAGCGGCTGCCCAGCAGGCGCGCGAAGGTCGACGCGATGTCGGGAACCCGAATGGCGAGTACGGCATCGGCTGACATCAGTCGAGCAAGCTCCCGAAGCATTGTCTTCGGTGCTTCGATATGCTCAAGCACGTGCCACATGCTGACCACGTCAAAGCTTCCGCTGAGTTCGGACGAATCACGCACTACGTCAAGGCCGATCCGTTGAGCATATGCCCGGGCATTCGCCGACAGTTCAACCCCTGCAACGCGGGGGATGTAGCGTCGCACATCATCAAGAAAGAAGCCGTGGTCGCAGCCAACGTCCAGCCACGACGACGCATTGGGCTGGTGACGCAGGACTGTGGCAATCAACGACTGGTACTCGGGGTAGCGGAAGTATCGATGCATCTCGGTCGAAGCACGCACGGTGTGCGTCAGCGAGTACGCATCTTCGTAGTAGGCATCTCCGGCAGGCGGCGCCAGCGAGGGGTCGCGGACCATCACCGTACAGGCATCGCATGCGAACATCGGCATTGCGCCGATGCGATGCGGGCGGAGCGTTGCGGCGCAGACCGGACAGGTCATTTCAAAGCTTCTCGGACTCGTGCCGATATCACGTCCATGATCCACACCACGATGGCAATGATGATGACGATGGCGCCAACCTCATTCCACTGTGCCAGACCCTGATACTGGATCAGCATGTTACCGATGCCGCCGCCGCCAACAAGGCCTATCACGGTGGCCATGCGGACGTTGATGTCCCAGCGGTAGATCGTAAAGCTCAGGAAGGGGATCACGCATTGCGGCACGACGCTGAACCATATCACCTGCGTGCGTGATGCGCCCGTGGCCGTGATGGCCTCGATCGGACCGTGATCAACATCCTCGATCTGCTCGGCATACTGCTTGGTCAGTGATGCGATCGTGTGGACGACCAACGCCAGCATGCCGGCGAACGGTCCGATGCCAACCCAGACGCTAAAGACGATGGCCCAGATCAGCGGCTCGATGCTGCGCGAAAAATTCGTCAGAAAGCGCAGCACGATATACATAACGCGTCGGCCTATCGTATCACTCATCAGATTGCGGGCCGAGTAAAAGCTCAGCAAAAACGAGAATGGTACGGCGATGGCCGTTGCCATGAATGCAAGGTAGATCGTCTCCACCATGGCCAGCAGAGCATCGCCAAGGATGTCCCACTCCGGCGTCAGCAGCGCCGTGAAGATGCGCCGAGCACCTGCCAGACCGCCCTCGCTGAAGAGTGCCACGGGATCCATGCCCGTCACGATCCAGCCGGCGATCACGGTGGTTACCAGCAACATCCAGCCCAGATGCGTCGCAGCTGTCAGCGCATAGCCCTTGGACACGTCAAGTCGCATGGCAAATCGACCGGGCGAGGCGCCCGACAGCAGACCATGCACCAGCACGGCAAGAGCAGATCCGGCAAGGATCAGCATGTCCATGGTAGCGAAGGGGGCAGGGGCCGTGTCGAAGATCAGGCGGGGGATCAACACACGCATCACGACGGCAGACAGGTACAGACCGACAAGCAGGTCGATGACGGCGGCCACAACGCGCAGGGCGATGGTTTCGGTGGGACGAGCCTTCATCGTATCTCCACCTCGACGGCCTCGTCGCCGTAGATCGTGCGGAACCACTCATCGGTGATCTGCTCGGGTTTCCCCTCGAAGATCAGCTCGCCACCCTTCAGGGCGATGACGCGCGTGGCATAGCGTCGCACCAACGACAGGAAGTGCAGGTTGCAGATCACGGTCACGCCATGCTCGCGATTGATGCGCTCAAGGTACTGCATCACGCTGTGCGACGTGGCAGGGTCGAGCGAGGCCACGGGTTCGTCGGCAAGCACCATCGACGGTTCCTGCATCAGCGCACGCGCAATGGCCACCCGCTGCTGCTGTCCGCCGCTGAGCGCGTCGGCACGCTGTTCGGCCTTGTCGGCAATGCCAACGATATCAAGGTTCCGCAAGGCCTTCTGCCGCTGTTCCGACGTGAAGCGTCCGGTCATGCTCTTCAGGGCCGACATCGTGCTCAACGCACCGTACAGGACGTTGGCCAGCACGCTGTGCCGTCGTATCAGGTTGAAATGCTGGAAGATCATGCCGATCTGCGCACGATGCTTCCGTAGTGGTTCGCCTTCGATATGCGTTACGTCGCGCCCGTCATACGTGATCGTTCCCTCGGTCGGCTCCAGCAAACGATTGAGCGTTCGCATGAGCGTGGACTTGCCCGACCCGCTGAGTCCGATCACGACCAGGAATTCGCCGCGATGAACGTCGAAACTGACGTCCTTCAACGCACGGTATCCATTGGGATAGGTCAGCGAGAGATTCTCGACCCGTAGAAGCGGCTGCATGCTGCGAATATACGGACGTGCTCCAACGTCCGTAACTTCACGGATGCTTCTGCTCTTCGATATTGACCAAACGCTTGTTACCGTTCGTGACGGCATCGGCCGCCATGTTGTGGGCAACAGCTTTGCCCAGACCTTCGGGATTGATGTTACGGACTTCCTCCTGACGTTCTCGTTTGCAGGGCAGACCGACCGTGCCATCATGGCCAGACTGGCCGATCACGCGGGAATCGACGCAACGAAGGCCGACGCCGGATGGGAGAAGTATCGCGCCTTGGTCGAGCAGGATATGCTCGATGGCGTCCATTCCGAGAACGTCGACGTGCTTCCCGGCGTGCGGGATCTTGTCGAGATGCTCCGGCACGACCCGCGGTACAGCCTTGGTCTTGTCACTGGCAACATCCGTCGTATTGCCTTTCACAAGCTTGGCGTGGCAGGGTTGGACCATGCCTTCGAGCATGGTGCCTACGGTTGCGAACATGCCAACAGGTCCCAGCTTCCGCCCCTTGCCCTCCATCGCGTCAATGTGGCATGCAACACCTCCTTCACGCCTGCAGATTGCGTAGTGGTGGGGGATGCTCCCAACGATGTGCAGTGTGCCCGCGACAACGGCATGGCCTGTCTTGCCGTGGCCACGGGTGGCATTGACGCCGAGCAGCTACGTCAGGCCGGAGCCCACGTCGTCGTGGAGTCTTTTGCCGACGTTGACGGCGTCCTGCAGATCTTCGAATCGATGCGGGGCTGACGCTGGCGTATCTTTGTGCCGATGTCCAAAGCAATTACCATCACCATCGACGGTCCCGCCGGAGCCGGCAAGTCCACCACAGCACGCCGTGTTGCCGAGCGTCTTGGATACGTCTACGTTGACACCGGCGCGATGTATCGGGCCGTCACCCTTGCCGCACTCGAAGCCAATACGCCACACACACCGCAGGCCATGGCCGCCCTTATGCCCGATGTGCACATCACGCTGGCCACGGATGACAGGGGGCAGCGGACGTACCTGAACGGACGTGACGTGAGCGATGAGATACGACGTCCCGATGTGACGGGTGCCGTCAGCGTTGTATCGGCAATGCCCGTCGTACGCCGGGCTATGGTGGATATCCAGCGGACGATCGGTGCCAACGGCGGTGTCGTGATGGACGGTCGTGATATCGGCAGTGTGGTGTTTCCCGGTGCCGAACTCAAGATCTTTCTTGTGGCCGATGTTGCCGAACGTGTGCGCCGACGCCTTGCCGAGGCACAACTGCGTGGCGAGCAGTCAGATGAAGCCGCTATCCGACGTCAGATCGTCGAACGCGATGCCTATGACAGCAGCCGCGAGGAGAGCCCTCTGGTGAAACCTGACGGCGCCATCGAGATCGATACGACGAACCTGACCATAGACGAACAGGTCGACTTGATCGTCGATCGCGCCCGGAAGTATCTTTCGGCCTACAACTTGGTATCACCGTTTTTCAAGCTGTGACCATGACCGTAACCATCGACCAACAGAGCGGATTCTGCTGGGGCGTCGTCCGCACCGTGCAGATCGCCGAAGACCAGCTTGCTGCCACCCGGGACGACCGGAACGTCTATGTCCTTGGCCACATCATTCACAATCCTCGCGAGATCGAACGTCTTGCTTCCAAGGGCCTGAAGACCATCACGGTCGACGACTTTCCATCCATCGCCAATAGCGGTGCCAAGGTCCTTATCAGAGCTCACGGCGAGCCGCCCGAGACCTATCGTAAGGCTTTACAGCATGGCATCGAGATCATCGACGCCACCTGTCCGGTCGTCACCAAACTGCAGGAACGCGTCCGCAAGTTCTACGACCAGGATTATCAGATCGTCATCTTCGGCAAGCGCGACCATGCCGAAGTACTCGGTGTCCGCGGCGTGGTACACGACCAGTGCGTCTGCGTCCTTACCGTCGACGAGGCCTTGGCCAACGTCGATCTTGGACGAAAGACCGTACTCTTTTCACAGACCACCATGGACCGTCCGACGTTCAACCTCATCCGCGACGCGCTGAAGTCGCGCATCGCGGAACTCGTGGTCGATACCATGGAGGAGATCGCCACGGAGTTTCATGCCAAAGACACCATCTGCGGTCAGGTCAGCGGCCGCGAAGCCCAGCTTGCCCGATTTGCAGCATCAAACGACGTGATGATCTTCGTCGCAGGACGTGCATCGAGCAACGGCAAGGTCCTGTATAACGTGGCCAAGGCTGCCAATCCACGAACGTACTTTGTCGAATCCGTGGATGAGATGCAGGATGACTGGTTCACCGCTGCTACAACCGTTGGCATCAGCGGAGCAACCAGTACGCCCAAGTGGGTCATGGACGATGTGAAGCACCACATCGAGCAACGTACGGCAATGCAAGTGTAATGCATTCTTGCTGTGGCACTTGCTACTGACGTTGATCGTGCGTAGGTTGCGACATATGGCATTCATACACACGCCATTTGTCTCATCGTAAAGGCAGTCACGTCATGACCACAACGGAACAACGGATACGTGAGCTCCTCTTCGGCGCTACCGACGGTGGTCCCATCACAGTCACGAACCTCTCGCTTCAGCCATGGATTCATCTGGGATTCTCTGTCGCGGCGTTGCGTAATGTCGCCGGTGCGATGGGCGTGCGAGAGACGGCCATGGCCGCCTACCTCGGAGTAAGTACCCGCACGTTGCAACGCGTGCTGACGCAGGAGCATCTTACATCCGCGATCAGCGATCGGCTGGCAATGATCACCCGACTTCTTGCGTTTGGCGAAGTCGTTCTGGGATCGGTCGACGAAGCCCAACGTTGGTTTGCCGCTTCGCAGGTGGCACTGGACGGCCGGCGGCCCTTGGATCTCATGCAAACAGTTACCGGCGCGTTGGAAGTCGAGCAGCTACTTGGACGAATCTACCACGGTGTGTATACGTGATCCGTGCAGCACGAATTGTTCGTACGAGCGTGGCGGCGGCTCCGCTCGACGGCAGCGGAGCTGCCCTGTACGGCGGGCGATGGAATTCCATTGGCACGCCAGCCGTCTATGCTGCAGAATCAATCTCGCTGGCTGCTCTTGAAGTGTTCGTCCATCTTGGCACACTCGACACAAGCGTTGCATTCGTGTGTGCGACCTTCCTGATCGCTGAGCATCTGGTGGACAGACTGGACAGACGAGACCTTGGTGAGGCATGGGGAACATCCGACGGTAGGCAAACAACGGCATCGATCGGAACAACGTGGCTGCGAAGTGCGTCGAATGCGGCCCTGCTGGTACCTTCCGCCATCGTTCCCGAGGAACATGTCCTGTTGTGCAATCCTCGTCATCCGGCATTCGCGAGCATACAGATCGAACGAACAAGGCCGTTCTCGTTCGATTCCAGACTATGGAAACAACATGATCTAGACTAGATCGTCGTAGATTTGCATGTGTAATTGGGGATGTAACGGTCTCGACGGGGTGAGATGATCGCGAAGATGCGCGCCGAGCTACGCTGGTGGAGCTCGTTAATACAACCGGCGAACAAACACCTGGCGATAACTTCGGTTATCGCATGGCCGCCTAACTAAAGGACGCCATGCTATCGGTCGGATGAGTGTCTGTCATCCTCCACACCGGTACCGCTTCTGACAGACTGGCGTGAAGCTTCGCCTCAGGGCATAGCGCGAGACAACACTGATGCTGGCCTTGGTGAACCTGTCGATCGGTCACCACCGGGGCAAGAACCATAGATCGAAGACGCGCGTGGTAGGCTTCGGTGATTCCACTTCGGACCCGGGTTCGACTCCCGGCATCTCCACCAACGAAGAAAACCCGTCCCTTTAGGGACGGGTTTTTTCGTTTGTGGCGCAATTCCGGTGTACGTCGCTTACGCAACATCGTCACGCGCTTACAACGGTCAGACGATACAACAGAGCACCCAGCAGCAATGAAATTCGGATGCTCGAGTCTAGGCAGTATCATGGACGGGCTATTGTTTTTTTGGCCAAATGCCTGTGATCCACGCGCTCATTCATTTCGAGGTCTTATTTTAGGATAAGCCCTTATGTTAAAACAACAACGAGCCTTGTTTTAGGTTCGAGATCTACGAATGAAGCGAAAACTTCAAGGCAGGTACGTGAGCATTTCGGCAGCAGGTGAAAAGGCTCAGGCCTTTATTCCAGCTCCATTGCCGCCGAGTCCGCCAGTAGATTGGACTCCGGAACTGAGAAGCAAATTCGACCAGGCACTGCTTGCGCTTGGCAGGTTGGACAGTGTATCAACGATGCTGCCTGATACCTCGTTGTTCCTCTACATGTACGTCCGTAAGGAAGCGGTGCTCTCCTCCATGATCGAGGGAACGCAGTCTTCGTTATCAGACCTCCTGATGTTTGAACTGGATCAGGAACCTGGTGTTGCACTAAACGATGTGCGCGAAGTAAGCAACTATATCGCAGCCCTCTATCACGGCCTGCACAGGCTACAGCAAGGACTGCCACTGTCAATGCGATTGCTCCGAGAAATCCACGGCGTACTACTGAACAGGGGACGGGGGAGCAGTCAGACACCCGGCGAATTCCGACGTAGTCAGAATTGGATCGGTGGCACGCGTCCAGGAAACGCGGCTTTCGTTCCGCCACCGGCACAGGATGTGCTGGAGTGCATGAGCAAGCTGGAACTATTCTTACATGATAAACCAGAACCAACACCGGTACTCCTCAAGGCAGCGCTGGCCCACGTACAGTTTGAGACGATTCACCCGTTCCTTGACGGCAATGGGCGTTTGGGTCGTCTCCTCATTACGCTGCTCCTATGCGATCAAAAGGTGCTGCGGGAACCGATGCTTTACCTCAGCCTCTACTTCAAGACGCACCGCTCATACTACTACGAGCTTCTGAACAACGTGCGTATGAACGGCGACTGGGAAGCTTGGCTTACGTTTTTTGCCGAGGCAGTTCTCGTTACAGCGACGCAGGCAGTGGATACAGCCCAGCTGCTTCTCGATCTATCAAACCGGGACCGACATACAATTCGTGGCCTAGGGCGTGCCAGTTCATCAACAATACGGATTCACCGAGCACTGATAGAGCACCCGATAGCAACATCAGGTTCCTTGGTGAAGAAAACTGGCATTTCTCCTGCAACAGTGAACAAGGCCCTTGATCAACTTGAGCGTCTCGGTATTGTCAAGGAGCTGACATCGAAAAAGCGGAATCGATTGTTCAGCTACGCAGCATACATCGAGATCATGAATACGGGCATAGGGCCAGCAGATACGTAAACGATCTTCATTCCCGTGATAGCAGTTCGAAAAGATGTTGCAACCTGTTAGCAAGTTCGTCGTGCTCTGTTCACAGATCAATCCACGCATCGTCCCGTATGTATGACGTTGCGTTGTGTCAAGGCAGCAGAGAGTCTCTGCGCAGCCAGCCACAGATCACGAGCTGCTGTTGTTTCGGAAATGCGATCTTCAGGAGTAGTACGGCGATAGTCAGCCTTTTCCGTCGTCAGCTGCGTGCTTCCGTGCGCCGCACAACATAGACCAGACCGAGCATGACGGGCACTTCGACAAGCGGACCGATGACGGCGGCGAAGGCCTGACCGGAGTCAAGACCGAAGACGGCGATAGCAACGGCGATGGCAAGCTCGAAGTTGTTGCTGGCCGCCGTGAAGCACAGGGTTGTGGTGCGTTGACGGTCAACGCCGGCACGTCGCGAAAGCCACCAGCTGATGCCGAACATGATAACGAAGTAGGCCACAAGCGGAATGGCGACGCGCACAACGTCGAACGGTGCCGCCATGATGGCATCGGCCTTGACGGCGAACATCACAATGATCGTGGCAAGCAGAGCGATAAGGGTAAGCGGACCCAGACGCGCCGCCACAACACGGTCATACCACACGTCGCCGCCACTACGACGTCCGAAGTAGCGCGTCAGAAATCCCGCTACCAGCGGAATGCCCAGGTAGATCAGAACGCTCTGCGCAATGTCCGTCGTTGCAATGTGCACCATTGCCCCTTCCAGACCAACCTTCGGAGGCAGATAGGTGATGAAGAACCAGGCGTAGACACTGTAAAACACAACCTGAAAGATGCTGTTGAAGGCCACGAGTCCGGCCGCATACTCACGACTGCCGCCGGCAATGTCGTTCCACACGATGACCATGGCAATGCACCGCGCCAAGCCGATCAGGATGAGTCCCTGCATGTAGGCTGGGTGATCAGGCAAGAACAGCATGGCCAAGGCCCCCATCAGCAGCGGACCGATGATCCAGTTCTGGACAAGCGACAACGCAAGGACTCGCAGATCACGGAACGTTTCGCCAAGCAGTTCATAACGGACCTTGGCAAGGGCCGGATACATCATCACGATCAGACCAATGGCCAGGGGAATATTGGTCGATCCTGTTTGCATGCCCTCGATGACACCGGCCGCCCCGGGCACCAAGGTCCCAACGGCAAGACCAACGATCATGGCGAGCAGGATCCATACAGACAAGTAGCGGTCAACGTTTGACAACGATGCGGACATCAGCTTCTTTCGGCCTCTGCGAGTTTGTCGAAGTACGCAGGCATCGCTTGGACGAAGTCGCGAATCTGGTCACGAACTCGGCCGTACACGATCATTGCCTGATCGTCGGTCATTCCCTGCGCTAGGTGTGGGGGATCGTCAAAACTGCGATGGATGCTGACGGCAACTCCGGGAATGACCGGACATGATTCACGAGCATTGTCGCAAACAGTCACAACGATATCAAACGCGATGTTGGGCAGCTGATCGATGGGCTGCGAACGTTGTCGCGAGATGTCGACACCGGCACGACGCATAGCTTCGATGGCACGCGGGTCGAGTCCCTTGGCCGTGATGCCGGCAGAGTAGGCGACGCATTGATGGGAAAGCAGATGCCTTGCCCATCCTTCGGCCATCTGGCTGCGACACGAGTTACCGGTGCATACAAACAGGATGTTCATTTTACGTGCTTGCGACATGATGGCAACATGCCGTTTTTCCTTACGATGCACACGTTACGATTCGCTAACGTTGTGCACGCGGCCGAGCGGGAAACGGGACTCGAACCCGCGACATTCAGCTTGGGAAGCTGACGCTCTACCAACTGAGCTATTCCCGCATCACGTCAAATATCGTGATTTGCACAATGTTTGAAACGTCTGTCAACTACGTCGTAGCATTGCACCATGCTTCCGCTCCGAATCTGCTTCCTTTGGCATCAGCACCAGCCCGACTATCGCAACGGCACGTCAATGGTGCTGCCGTGGGTACGCCTGCATGCCGTCAAGGACTATGTCGACCTGCCATTGCTGCTGGCACAGACACCGTTGGTACAGCATACCATCAACGTGGTACCGTCACTGCTGGCACAGCTCGACGCCTATGCCGGCGGCTCGATGGACGACGTCGAACTGCTCTGCCGGCGTGATCCGAATACCCTTACGGCCGATGAACGCGACCGATTGCTGCACGATGTCCGCGTCCTTGAACGCGGGACCATGACGGCCGATCTGCCCGCCTACGGAATGCTGGTCGACAAGATGGACATGCATGGCGCGGACGCCCTGACCACTGACGAGGTCCGTGACCTGCAGGTGTTGTATACACTTGCCTGGACTGGTCCAGTCCACAGACACCAGGAACCCTTCTACTCGCTGATCAGGAAAGGGGCAGGGTTTACGCCCGCAGATCAACAGCGATTGTTCGACGCGCACGCCATGGTAATGACTTCCGTTGTTCCTACGATGCGAACGCTGCAGGAAAACGGTCAGCTGTAGCTGTCCGTGACGCCATTTCATCATCCGATCCTGCCGCTGCTGTGCAACACCGATGTGGCGCTGCAGTGTACTCCACAGGCCACCTTGCCCGAACCACCGTTCGAAGCGGCAGGGGATGCGGCGGTACAGGTCGCGCGCGCGATCGACGATGCGGAGACACGCTTCGGCGTCCGCCCTGTTGGGATGTGGCCTGCCGAAGGTGCCATCAGCATGGCTGCACTCGACATCATGGTGCGGGCAGGCATTCGTTGGACGGCGTCGGATGACGCCGTGCTGCGCAGATCACTGGGCGACCTTGCGTCGCCGACATCGGCACTGTTCCCGCGACGTGTCATCACGCCATCGGGTAGCATCGCCGTGCTCTTCCGCGATCACGACCTGAGCGATGCCATCGGCTTTACGTATGCTTCGTGGGAACCGCAACGCGCTGTCGATGACTTCGTTCGACGCCTCGAAGAACGACGTCTTCGCATCGTCGACACACACGGCGAAGCGGCCTTGGAACATGCCGTCGTACCCATCATGCTGGATGGCGAGAACTGCTGGGAGTTCTATGCCGATAATGGACGAGCCTTCTTGACAACGCTGATGGCAACGCTTGCGGATACCACGCGGTTTGCGGCCGTGTCCTGCTCGCAGGCGACGGCGCCGGAGCACGTCAAGGCAATGCCAGATCTGACCCACCTGACGGCGGGCTCGTGGATCGACGGAACGTTCGACGTCTGGATCGGGTCACCCGAGAAAAACCTCGCATGGTCGCTCCTGCGCGAAGCGCGGGCGCATCTGGCCCATGCCCTGGCCGCAGGGCAGACATCGGCCACGCGCGAAGCGTACGAACATCTGCTGGTGGCCGAGGGCAGCGACTGGTTCTGGTGGTACGACGACCGACATGTAGCGCCGCATAAACCGCTGTTCGACGTGTTGTTTCGCGCACGTCTGACGGCCGCCTACACAGCCCTGCAGGTGAAGCCACCGGATGTCCTTGCCGCAACGCTGTACGATGCAGTCATGCACCAAGGGCGCACCCGCGTGGCTGTGTCCTACGGCGGGTCGGCCATGCACGAGAGTGACCTTATAGCGCACGACGTGCGCCTTGAGCAAAGCGGCGACTGGCAGCGCGTGGTGTTGTCGCTGCGCCGACGTCCTTCGGAGCAGGAGTCACTCACGTTGGTCGTGACATCGACCGACGCAACGGAGCGGCGCTGTCGGGTGCATGCCGATTGCGTGCTGTGGCATTCGCCCATGCATGACGAGGGAGCACATTATCTGACCGACCTGGAAGTAGCCGTCTACCTTCATGCCGAACGGTCATGGATCGTATGCGTCCAGGAGGAGCGGGGAAGTGTAAGAACGTTCACAACGGAACTCTCGCTAGCGCACTGAAACAAGCTCGTCAACCACGGCTCGAATGACATCCCAGCCGTAGCCTCGGTATTGCAGGAAGCGGATCAACTTGGTGCGACGCTCAGCGTTGGTCTCGGCCCGCATCATGCGCAGTTTCTTCTCGGCAACGCGGCGCGCCGCGTCCATCGTCTGTTCCGGCATGCGCGATGCCAACGCGGCGTCGATGTGGACATCGGCAATGCCCTTGCTGCGCAGCGTCCTGCGCATGGCCGCAGGCGACATAGGTTTGCGTTCGTCCGAGGCTTCGGCGAAGCGTCGGGCATAGGCCGCATCATCGACAAGTCCGAAGGATCGTATCCAGGTCAACAGCTCGGTGACCTCGGCATCGACGGCCTCGAGCTCCTCGAGTTTGCGCCGCACCTGCTGCTCTGTTCGGGGTTTATAGGTAGTAAACCGGTAGAGCTTTTGCCGCAATGACAATCGGCGATCTTCACTGCGCAGACGTCGCGCAAGATCATCCGACATCGCCATGCCCTTGTGCAGACCAAGTTGCATGGCGATGTCGATGTCACATGCTGCAAAGAACGTCCCGTCCACGTCGATCGTGCAGCGGCCGCCGCGCTTGACGTTTCGCCGTATCGACGTGATGGCGGCCAGGGTTTAGTCCTTTGACTTCTTCTCGGCCTTGGCCGCAGGTGCTGCTGTTGGCATATGCAGCGCCGTACGGACGTCCTGCTCAAGCTCGCCAAAGAGCGGCTGGTTTTCGGTCAGCAGACGACGCATTCCGTCACGGCCCTGCACGCGCTCTTCCTTGAAGGTGAACCACGAGCCGGACTTCGTGATGATGCCGTTTTCGACAGCGACGTCGATCAGGTCGCCCAGCTTCGAGATGCCCTCGTTATACATGATGTCGAACTCGACCTCCTTAAAGGGCGGGGCAACCTTGTTCTTGACGATCTTGACGCGGACACGGTTACCGACGATCTCGGAACCGTCCTTGATGACGTCCTTGCGACGGATATCGATACGCACGGACGCATAATATTTCAGTGCGTTGCCGCCCGTCGTGGTCTCGGGGTTTCCGTAGATCACGCCGATCTTCGAGCGCAGCTGATTGGTGAAGATCACTGTGGTATTGCTGCGACCGATCGCTGCATTCAGCTTGCGCATGGCCTGACTCATCAGTCGTGCCTGCGAGCCCATCTGCGCGTCGCCCATGTCGCCTTCGATCTCGACGCGCGGCGTAAGCGCCGCCACGGAGTCGACAACAACGACGTCGATGGCACCGGAGCGAACGAGCGTTTCAACGATCTCGAGTGCCTGTTCGCCGAACTCCGGCTGCGACAGCAGCAGGTTGTTCAGGTCTACGCCAAGACGTTGCGCATAGTTCACATCCAGCGCATGCTCTGTGTCGACGAAGGCCGCCAGGCCGCCATTCTTCTGCGCCTCGGCGATCACCTGCAGACAGACGGTGGTCTTGCCAGACGATTCGGGACCGTAGATCTCGATGATACGTCCACGCGGTACGCCACCGATGCCAATGGCTGCATCAAGCGACAAACAGCCGGTCGAGATCGCATCGACCTGAATGGGATTGGCATCGTTCAGGCGCATGATGGCGCCCTTGCCAAAGGCTTTTTCGATCTGGTCAATGGCGAGCTGTGCCGCCTTGGCCTTTGCATCTGATACGGGTGTTGCTGCAGCACCCTTGGGTTCTGTTGACATGTCAGTCGTCGATGGTGGGTAATGTCGCCTTATGTACGAACGCCGCAGAAGTGTGACGCACGGCGTTGCGGGACGGACTCAAAAATAGAGGGCAGGGAATCCGTCAGGGGGCGAAGTTTTCAACACGAAGCGACGTACACGCGAGCAACGACGTGGATGCCCTGGCCAACACGGGCTGGCCGCCGTAGCGTCACAGTCGGCGGTCGTGGCGACACGTAGTCGACATGAACCGTCCTGCCCTTCGGATCGCCATGATCGTTGTGCTTGCCGACGTTGCCGTGACCACGCTACCGGCGGCAGACTGGCTTGTAGCGGCCGTGATGACGGTTTCCGCCGCATGGCTCCTGTGGTTTCGCCCCGAGCTCGCCTCGGCTGCGTTGGCCATGGTCGCAGGCAGTATCCTGGGGCTAAGCGCACGAGACATACTGCCGCCGCGGCTGCCGCAGGCGGTACCGGCCGACAGGTGCCGTGTCGAGGGGACCGTCACCCGTATCCTCCGCGCCGATTCCGTCGCTGTGCGTGTGGTGGTTCATGGCAGCATCGACACGCGACGGCTTCCGTCGATGCAGCACCGAGCCCTGGTCACGATCGGGCGGCCGGATTCAACGCAGCAGTTGCTGCGGCCCGGACAGCACGTGATCGCCTACGGTACATGCGAAGCGCCGCCGCAAGGCAACCTCACGGGCGATCGCATCCGGCGCGCACAGGGTCTTGCCCATGACGCCTGGTGGCACGTGCGTGCAGATGCAAAGCGGACGGACGTGCGTGGTAGCCCATGGGCGTGGCAGCAGGTCCTTGACGATATCCGACGGGGTATCGCCCAGCGTATCCGCGCAACGTTTCCTGCCGATGTACAACCGCTGATCGCGGCAGTACTGACGGGTGACGAGCGTGGCATCTCCATCGAAGATCGAACCGCATTTGCCCGAACGGGTACCGCCCACATGTTCAGCGTCAGCGGGTCACACGTGGCCATCATCGCCTCGGTGCTGACCATTCTGACGTCGTGGCTGAGGCATCGCTGGCGTGCCGCCGCCATCATCGCGGCCATGGCGGTCTTCGTCGGCATCACCGGCGCCCAACCACCCGCTGTCAGGGCCCTGCTGGCCGCCGCCTGCGTCGTGATCGGCCTTGCGGCCGAGCGGGACGTAGACGGGATGAACCTGCTTGGGGCGGCCGTTGCCGTCATGGTCGTGATCGACCCGGCGTTGCCGTGGCGCGTGAGCGTTCAGCTGTCGGTTGGAGGCGT
This sequence comes from Candidatus Kapaibacterium sp., assembly GCA_018882585.1. GTDB lineage: Bacteria > Bacteroidota > Ignavibacteria > Kapaibacteriales > Kapaibacteriaceae > ZLKRG46. The sequence goes on along the minus strand of VFFB01000032.1, from coordinate 6,360 downwards.
GGCAGGCATCCTGCTGCTGGCAACGCCGCTGCAACGCATGCTGGATCGCATGGCCGAGACAACGTGGCCGCATGCGAGCGTCGTCCGCACGGCACTTGCAGTCAGCATGGCCGCCAGCGCCGGCGTCGCCCTGCCGTCTGCCATTGCCTTCGGCTCGGTCACCCTGATCTCGCCACTTGCCAATCTGCTTGTCGTGCCACTGCTGTCGGCCGCCATGCTGTCTGCCGCGGCAGCGGTCATCCTGCCTTGGGGTTCCGTCTATGCCCCCTTCGCAATGATATGTGTGCGATTGGCTTCGTGGGTGTCGCATGGCCTTGCTCCGTGGCATTCCGAGACGACGTGGCCTGTGACGACGGCGCTGTTGCTGGTGTTGACGACGCTTTGGCTTATAAACTGCCGAACGCTGCGCGAACTGCGCTGGCGGCTGTCGATGGGCCTGCTGACGATGCTGGCCGTGATGACGATGCCGGACGTGGCCGAAACGCCGCAGACGCTGGTGCGGGCCGATGTGCAGGTGTGGACGCTGCCACGCGGCTGGGCCGGCGAGCGGACGCTGGTGGTGATCCGTGACAGACGTCCGGCCGAGTGGCCAAGGGCCGACCGGGCACTTGCGGACTGGCTGCGCATGCATGCACCGCTGACGGTGCTCGAGCAGGGACTCTGCGCCGGCAGAACGATCGATATGGTCGAGGATTCGGCGGACGTCGTCAGGATGCCGCTCCATGCGCACTGAGGTCGACTCGGCGACACATCCGATATTTGCCACATGACGTCCGCCCCAACACCGAACATCAACCGAACGATCTACACCCTTCACGACGACGTGGTAGCAGGTATCACGCAGGCCGATGTCCGATTCGAAGGCAGTGCCGTACGCGCGGCACTTGCCGATAGCTATGGCCTTGAAGGCGCCGACGTGCGCGTGCTGACGCAGGTGCATGGGAATGACGTGGTCGTGGCCGACACTGACGTCGACGGACTCGAAGGCGACGCGTTGATTGCACGTGCTGACGGATTCCTGATCGCCGTCAAGGTCGCAGACTGCTGTCCCATCCTGCTCTACGACCCGCCAACGCGGGCCATGGCGGCCATCCACAGCGGTTGGCGCGGTACGCGGGAGAACATCGCGCAGGAATGCGTATCGGCGCTTTGTGCGACGTATGGATGTCGGCCCGAGACCATTCTGGCCCTTGTAGGCCCCTGCGCCGGCGGAGACCGCTATGTTGTGCGGGACGATGTTGCTTCATTGTTTCCCGATGCCGTTCGCAGCATTGGCAACGGAGAATACCTGTTCGATAACCGGTCGGTCGTAACCCGACAACTGATCGAGGCAGGGCTGCCGGCAATGCACATCACCCATGATTCGTCATGCACGATCGCAGATGCGCGATACCACTCATACCGTCGGGACGGACAGCGTGCAGGACGGTGTTACGCCTACATCGGGCACGTTTCCCGACCGTGAGTTGTTTTCGCCGTAGTTTTGCGGCCGTTTTGTCCCCACACGGAAAGCACCCGGACCATGATGTCCATGAATGATGCCTTTGTCGATGATCTCTATTTCGACTACCTGCGTGACCCTTCATCGGTGTCGGCGGCGTGGCAGGAATTCTTCAAAACCTACACTCCGGAAGGCGGCATTACCGCGTCGGCTGCTCTCGCTGCCCACGTAGCTCCGTCGGCAGCACCGGCGCCGACGAATGGCACGGCAGCGACGGCCGTAGCCGCAGCCGGACACGTTCCGGCCCGCATGCCGGCGCTCATGGAAGGCGACAACATCGTCCAGCTGAGCTCCATCGGCGGCAAGATCGCCGAGAACATGGTAGCGTCGCTGAACGTCCCCACGGCTACGTCCGTCCGCTCCATCCCGGTAAAGGCCCTCGAAGAGAACCGACGCATCCTGAATCAGGTGCTCGCGCGCCGTCGGATGCCCAAGCTGTCGTTCACGCACATTCTGGCCTATGCCATCGTGAAAGCCGTTGAGCGCACGCCCAACATGAAGAATTCGTACGGCTTCCACGACGGCGCCCACGTGCGCATCGAGCGCGGAGGCGTCAACCTGGGTCTGGCAGTCGACACCACCCGCAAGGATGGTACACGTATCCTGCTGGTGCCCAGCATCAAGCATGCAGAGCGTCTGACGTTTGCCGAGTTCGCAGCCGCCTATGACGGTCTGATCGCCAAGGCCCGTACAAACAAGCTCTCGCCCGAAGACCTTACAGGTGCGAACGTCACGCTCACGAATCCCGGCATGATCGGTACGGTGATGTCCGTTCCGCGTCTGATGGAAGGACAGGGAACCATCGTTGCTGCCGGGTCGATCGAATATCCCGCCGAGTTCCAGGCCATGATGCCCGACGTACTGTCGTCGTTGGCCATCTCGAAGACCGTTACCATCACGTCCACATACGACCACCGCGTGATCCAGGGCGCCGAATCCGGCGAATTCCTGCAGTACATGCACCAGCTGCTGGTGGGCGAGCACCGGTTCTACGACCAGATCTTCGCGTCGTTCCAGCTGCCCTTCGAGCCGATTCGTTGGTCGATCGAGCACGGACACAATCCGTTCTACGTTGGAGATCAACCCGACATTGTCGAGAAAGAGGCCCGCGTCCTCCAGATGATCAATGCCTACCGCGTCCGCGGTCACGTCCTTGCCGACGTCAACCCCCTGGGCCTGGAGGCACATCACTATCCCGAACTCGACCCGTCGTATTACGGTCTGACGATCTGGGATCTCGATCGACAATTCGATACCGGCGGTCTTGGCGGCGTCAACCGCGCCACCCTGCGCGACGTCATCGACATGCTGCGCGATATCTACTGCGACCAGATCGGCATCGAGTACATGCATATCCAGGATTCCGACAAGAAGTCGTGGATCCGGACAAATGCCGAACAGTCACGCCTGAAGATTCCGCTCTCGGCCGACCAACGTCTTGATACCTTCCGCAAGCTGGCAAAGGCCGAGCTGCTCGAAAACTTCCTCCACACCAAGTTCCTCGGCGCCAAGCGCTTCTCACTTGAAGGGGGCGAGGCGACACTGACGATCCTCGATCAGATCCTGGATAGAGCCGCTAACCATGAGGCCGCCGCCGCCGTCATCGGCATGGCCCACCGCGGCCGCCTGAACGTCTTGGTGAACATGATGGGCAAGCCGCTCACAAAACTGTTCAACGAGTTCGAAGGCATCAAAGATCAGGACTCATGGCAAGGCTCGGGTGACGTAAAGTATCACCTTGGAGCAAAAGGCACATACGTCGCCTCATCCAACAAGTCGCTTCCGATCGTCCTTGCGCCAAATCCAAGCCATCTCGAAGCTGTCAACCCAGTCGTGGAAGGCATTGCAAGAGCACTGGATGACTCGATCAACGACAGCACATACAGCAAGGCCATCCCCGTGTTGATTCATGGCGATGCTGCATTTGCCGGACAAGGTGTTGTAGCCGAGACGCTCAATCTGGCGCGTTTGCGTGGGTACAGCACTGGCGGAACGCTGCATATCGTGATCAACAACCAGATCGGCTTTACGACCTCGCCCGAGGACTCGCGTTCGACGCATTACGCGACGGGCATTGCCAAGATGTTGCAGGTACCGATCCTGCATGTGAATGGCGACGACCCCGAGGCCTGCCGTGCGGCAGCGAACTTCGCGTTCGACTATCGCGCCCGCTTTGGCGAAGACGTCGTGATCGACATGTACTGCTATCGCAAGTACGGACACAACGAGCAGGACGATCCGACGGCAACGCAGCCGTTGCTGTACAAGAAGATCAAGACGCAGATGCCGGTTCGAAAGCTCTATGCGCAGCGACTCATCGGCACGAAGGTTGCATCCAGCGAGCAGCTTGATGTCATCGTGGCCGAAGAGCAGGCCATCTTGAATACTGCATTCGACTCGCGTGCTGCGCAGGGTGCAAAGACGCCCGTGGAGTTTGAGTCGCATCCCGACACCTTTGTACCGGTGGCGACGGCTGTCGACGAAGCCTCGTTGGCACCCATCGTTGACGCCATCTGTTCCTATCCCGAGACCTTCAACATCCACCCGAAGGTCAAGGCCGAAGTCGACAAGCGGCGTCAGCAGTACGCCGAAGGCATTGTCCAATGGGGCATGGCTGAGGCATTGGCCTACGGCACGCTGATGGTGGAGGGCCATGGCGTCCGCATCACCGGACAAGACTCAGGCCGCGGCACCTTCAATCACCGTCAGGCTGTTCAGAGCGACATCGTCAACGAGTACCGTCGTATCCCGCTCAACACCTTGCCGGCACCGGCAGCACGGCTGCGCATCTACGACAGCCCCTTGTCGGAATATGCCGTCATGGGCTTTGAATACGGCTACTCGACCGTTGCCAAGAACGGTCTCACGATCTGGGAGGCGCAGTTTGGCGACTTTGCCAATGGCGCGCAGATCATGATCGACCAGTTCATTGCCAGCGCCGAGACGAAGTGGGGACAGCGCTCGAACATCACGCTGCTGTTGCCGCATGGCTACGACGGACAGGGTCCGGAGCACTCAAGTGCACGTCTGGAGCGATTCCTGCAGCTGTGCGCCGAGGATAACATGATCGTTGCCAACTACACGTCGCCGGCCAACTTCTTCCACGCCCTGCGTCGTCAGGTCAAGGCCGGCTGGCGCAAGCCCATGGTGGTGATGACGCCCAAGGGCTATCTGCGTACGTTCCAGTCACCGCTTACAGAGATCACGCATGGCTCGTATCAGGAGATCCTGGACGATGCAACGATCGCCGACAGGACATCCGTGCGGCGCGTCGTCATCTGCAGCGGCAAGGTCTCGAGCGAGCTCGCAAAGCGTCGATCCGAAGCCGGTCGATCGGATGTAGCCATTGTCAGACTCGAGCAGATTTATCCGTTCCACGCCGAGCGGATGCGCGAAGTGCTGGCCTCGTATGCAAATGCAGCAGAGGTCATCTGGTGTCAGGAAGAGCCCCGCAATGCCGGCGCCTGGTTCTTTGTGCGCGAGCACATCGAGGCCGCAATGCAGGCCTCGCAGCACCTGCGCTACGTTGGCCGCGCCGCAGCAGCTGCGCCTGCCACGGGTTCGGCTGCCACCCACGACAAGGAGCAGGCAGCCCTGCTGGCAGAGGCGATAGGGTAGGCGGGCACGTTAGCCCGGAATACGGCACGACACACACCGCACGATGAGCCCCGTAGGGGCGTAACGATGCCAAGCCCCGGGCGCCAGCTAGCCCCGGGCGCCAGCTAGCCCCGTGCATCAGCCCGGGGTTGGTGATAATTCCCGAGCAGCAGCGCCTGCGCCTCGCCCCGCCGAACAATGCCTTGGTAGTTTGGGAATTGAAGGCAAAGACTCCTACCACCGATAGAAATGCTACAGAAGCAAGTGTGTTGCTGAAAATTGTTTGCCCCCGAGCGTTCTCACTAGTAAACACAACTATCAATCGTATGTGTCTGTTTTCATGATCCGCACTTCATGACATGCGTGGAATGCGATGTTGCATTTACTCAGGGCATTGAGTAAATTAACTCATTACTCTGAGTAATATCCCCATGGCCAAACGGCGACCATCGACGATCATTGAGCGAAAGCAGGCGGACGTGCTGCGTGCGCGGCTGGCAGAGCCGCGGCGGTTCATGCAGGTGGTGGCCGGCCCACGACAAGTGGGGAAGTCAACCATGGTGGAGAAGGTAGTGTCAGCCCTGAAGGTGCCCGTTCGCAGCGAAAGTGCGGACGAGCCAACACTGCGAGGGTCGGAGTGGATCGCGCAGCAATGGGAGGCAGCACGCTCGGAGCTGGATGCGCGCAAGGGTGGCATTCTGGTGCTGGACGAAGTACAGAAGATTCCAAACTGGTCCGAAACCGTCAAGCGGCTGTGGGACGAAGACACCCGCAAGAAACGTCCGCTAAAGGTGGTGCTGCTGGGATCGGCTCCGCTGTTGATTGCGCGTGGACTCTCGGAAAGTCTGGCAGGACGCTTCGAAACCATCACGATGCCGCACTGGTCGTTTGCCGAGATGTCCAAGGCGTTCGGCTTCACGCTAGACGAGTACATATTCTACGGCGGATATCCCGGGGCTGCCCCGTTCATCCACGATCATCAGCGGTGGCGGAGGTACGTCATCGACAGTCTTGTCGAGACATCGGTATCGCGTGATGTATTGTATCCGCCCGAGCAAGTACATCTGTTCTGGCGTGAGCGTGTGAGCGAGGTTTGCCGTCACACAATCATGAGGAATGATCGATGCGACGGAGTGCAAAGCGGGAGCAGATGTATGCCATGGTGGAGACGTGGCAACGCAGTGGGATGAGTCAGCAGGCGTATGCCGAGCAGCAGGGCGTGTCGTATGCGACGATGCTGTATTGGTGTCGGCAGTATCGTG
>VFFB01000031.1 GCA_018882585.1 Candidatus Kapaibacterium sp. | reverse complement strand
CCCAGGTTATGCTCGGCGTCGGTCTCGCGGCCGATGTAGCCTGTGCGGGCGCGGTCGGCATCCACTGCCCCTTGCATGGTGATGGGTTGTCCGTACGCCGTGGTGTGTTGTTGGCCCACAACGGGTGCTGTGGGTGTGGACACTTCCACGACGGCGACCGTCGAGCCCAGGTGGTTGGTGACGACCAGTTCCTTGCGGCCGTCAGGACGCAGGATGATGCGGCCACCGACGCTGTACGAGTTGTATTCGACGGGCCACATACGTACACTGGTGGGGTTGGTACCGTCGCAGACGGCTCCTTGCAGACCGTGCCATACAGCAAGCTGGGCGTTGTCGGGACCCAGAATGTAGTACGTCCACGGCAGCAGCGTGCCGGGGCCCATCGTGCTGGAGTACTGACGCTTCTGCTCACGCTCGAGCGACGTGTTGTAGCGGTAGCGCCAGTCGTCGGCCGGAAGCTCGTCGACCGTGGACGTACAGGAGCTTGGCCTTCCCGCTCCGGCCACGCCCATGTCGCGGATCAACGCACGCTCGACCAGTCCACTGCTGTTGTACATGAAGTCCTCTCGTCGATGCACTGCCTCGCCCTCGCCTGATGCGAATGTACGGTGAATGAGGGATCCGTTGGCGTCGTAGGTTAGGGAGTGGGTGTGGGTGGCGATAGCAGTGGTGCTATTCATATTCTTAAAGGTATACTTCGTCAGCTGATCAGTAGGAATACCTTTCGGACCATTGCCGTACGTGTATTCTTCATGAGCGTCTTCATGATAATTGATCACAAGATCGCCCCTCCTCACCATCGACGAACGGTTCCCACCCAAGGAATAGACGTAGTTGACAGCATGTTGCGTGCCATTGTCATTAAACTCGAGCTCGCTGGTAAGCATTGAAAGGCCATCGTACACGTACGCCGTTCCGCGCGTTTCATCTGCTTCTGCTGTCTTCGTGCATGATTGGACGATCCGACCGGCCAGATCGTAGCCCAACGTTTGACGATAGATGGTGCCACTGGGTACTCTACCGGACGTTGCGCGACGAATATGACGGTCCATGAGCCAGCCACGCTCATTGTAGTTCATTTCAGTAACAATGTTGTCGTCATCATCGGCAGTTGCAGTGGTTATCTGCTCCACTTCGTTACGCTTGGAATACGTCACGACATGATCAGGGTCCTTGCTCGTGACCATCGCATCGTCGTGAAGGATAAGTCGTGGTATTCCCTTCGGGATGCCAGCTCCGAATCCATCGGCCGAGATCGCCGAACGGACGGTTGAAACGCGGCCAGCATCGTCATATCCGGTAAAGGTCACAGTCTGATGCATCGGGTCGATCACGCGCGTACTTGTGACTTGATTCATCGAATTGTACGTGTAGTATACGGCATCAAAGCCGATATTCTCAGTGTATCTCAGTAATGCAGCCAAACGTCCGCGATCGTCATAATTCCTTACCATGTAATGGAATGGCTCGCCGCCATGACCCCGGTATGCAATGGCTGTAACCCTGCCTCGCTGATATGCGAAGGGCCGTGCAGTGCCTGAGATACGCTCCCAGATGTCTCGTGCCGGGAAATGTGTCCATATTCCAAGGCTAGGCCGTGGCGTTAGCGGTGACAGCGATGGTAAGCCCCCGGGCAGAGCATCATAGGCCACAACAACATGATAGTTCGACGATTCCATAGTTCCGTCTTCGAAGGTCGAAGCTGGCGACAACATCGTCGCTCGTTCCCAGTTACCAGATGGATGCCGAAGCACCTTACCAGTAATGTTCTGCGGAGAAAGCAGTCGGCTGTCCATTGCCAGGTTCTTCTCGAGCGGACATGGATCGTCAATTTTCACCATCTCGGGTGTACCAAATGTTGTGGCAAGAGAAAAGCCATACAATGTTCGGTTTACCGTAACGGGCTCGCGATTCGCTGCCGTTTGTAATTCATCTGGGTTGAGAATGTCCGTGTATCGCCCAGCAGATTCGTATAGCTCCCACGGCGATTCGAGGAGGCGCATGATGACTCCAGCATCTCTCACAGACTTTACTTGCGCCGGCAGCTTGGCTTCACCAGCAGCAGTGAGACGGCCAAGGTCGTCATATTGAAAGAACGACACACGATTGTCGTTTGCTTGCTGCTGCGTTTGAGAAAAACGCACACGGTCTCGCTTATCATATGCGTGTGAAGTCATCCCATTGTTCGCATTGAACACATACCGAGTGCGACCATACGTATCATATGCATATGCCGTTACAACATTGTCCGGATTGATCATCTGAGCAACACGCCCGTACCGGTCATACGAGGTGCTGGTCAAGGCGAATTCACTGTCCCCAAAACTGCCTACCGACTGCGCGCTCAGTATTGTGTTGCCGAACGCATCGCGAACGATGATGGATACTAGCGCCTTTATACCTTGCTCATCAACAAGCGCGACGGTCTTCTCGTACGTGAGGGTTTCGCAAAGACTAATCCGAGGGAACCGTTGTCGCACAACCGCATCCGACAACGTAAACAATCCCCGTTGAAGGATATCCTTGGCAGTACCAATACCATGCTCGGTGTATTGGCCTTTTGTCTTGCCGATGGAAGTGAGTTGATTCGCCAAACCTCCACCAGAACATTCCGATGCCTGTACGAGGGTCGTTGGGGGATAGAGAATGGATTGGACATTCCCCCTGCCGTCGACTTGATAGGCTGTTTCGTTTTGGAGGGCATCCGTCATATTGATCATCGCGCCCATGCCATTGTACTTCATGCGCGAAAATGTCGCCGCTTGCTCTTCCAGCGGCTTCGGTTTGAGCGATAGCGGGTCGATGTATGATGATGGGATTCCCGAGTAGGCTACCTCTTCGACGTTCTCCCGCCCAAACTGCGACAGGCTGCCGACATGACGCACGCCGGTGCTCCCCGGCACAGTATTCATTGATGTTTTCTGATCGTCGATCTTTACCAGACGACGTACCCTGCGTTTGCTATCGTCGTAGGCGTAAGCAACTGTAAAGTCACGACTCTTGGGAATGCGATAATCATACAACTCTCCATTAATCTCCAAAGAAGGCGTCTGAAACACGGCATACATGTCGCCGCCATCGCCGTCATTTGGCACATACTCCGCTTCAACACGCACCAAGCAGTGGCCCGCGCGATTGCTTGCGGCAACGAGATTACCGCTGTTTGACAAATCGACTTCGATGTCTCTGAGTTTTGGAGCAGGACGCAATCCAGAGGCCACAGTCTCGTGGGCAGCCTTGTCGACTGCGCCGCTGATCAGCACCTCGGAACTATAGACATCGCCGCTCGTTGTATTGCTGGGATCAAGGCCCGGCAGCACATACACCTTTAGTTTCATCATGAACGGCGACCCTACAATGTTTATAACGTTCAACCTGAGCTTGACGGATGTAACTCCAACATTGCCTGACGTCGGAAACGCTATGACTGAGTGCGCTTTCATGGTTCGATTATCCCAGCCGGGCAGATATGTCACTCCATTGTCATCCCTATCTGAATCATCGCGTCTATCAGCACGCATCATCGTTCTGTTCGTGGTTTGACTGAGCGCGTTTGAGTGGCGTTGCTCTTCCTCTTCGCACTGCTGACATGTTACCACTACGTCCATTCGTCTGCCAACCGTAAACTCAGCGTGTTGCATTCCATCCGTTAACAAGCCTCCGCCAATCGGCTTAAAGATAGTCGGCTTATAGGTAGTTCGAGTTGGGCATTCCAATGGGCATGGGGCACAGGAATACCAGACTTGGTCTGATTCTTGTTCGCTGAAGGTCTCACCCGTGAGCAACAACCGATCTACTCGCAGACCGTAGCGCACAGGATCCGCTAGGGTAGCCGTCTCGGCTGGGTGATCCCCTGACAGTGTTGCTTTCAGAAGGCGCCCAATACCATCGAATGTAGCGATCGATGCAACACCATTCTCATCCACGGTCGCTATCGGATTGCCTTGTTCATCATATGCCGCGTACGATGCAAGCACGGCTGAGTCTATGTCTGACATTAGCGATTGTGAATATCCGAAGGCTGGCTTGCGAACATTTGATGCCGATCGAATTGGCACTCCGATGTGCGCGCTTGACAGGCTTCGCTCGGGGATGGGTACCTGTACGTACTCATCGAATTGAGCCAGGGACGTCTGCATTGCGCCGGGCGCACGTAGGGTATCCTTCGGAGCGATAGCGCCATAGTCTCTCGTCACGATTTCTTGGTAGGGTCCTATCTCGCGAACTACGCGTATCTGCGACTGGTTTGGGCCACCATACTCGTTGACTGATACTAGCATTCGAGCATTGTTCATTCCAAGGCGGTACGTCTTGTGCGGACGACCAAACGTCATGAGTGCGTTACCGCTCTTGTCAAAGCAGTTCTCCAAATGGTATTCCGTTTCCGTTCCGGCAACAACGTTATTGTTCAGATCGAGTGTGACTTGTCGAAGCACAGGCGCCCACAATGCTGGCACGATATGTATCACCTCAGCATTTTCGACTATCCGAACCCAATCGAACTCCTCACTCGTAAGATCGAGAGTGCCAAGACCATCATGCCCCACAGTCCAGAGTCGGACCCAAGCATCACGGGCTTTTTTTACCTTGTCGTTATATGTCGGATCGTTCGGATCGAAGCCATAATACTTGGCAGACCAAGCCTTTCCACTCGCAAGTTTGTCAATACCCTTGTTAACATGTATGATTTGATGTTTGTCTGGTTGCGTTTGATAGGTTGTCGCGCTCTTATAATCGGGTAGAAATTCATATACTGGTTTGCCGTTTACCTCTGCGCCGTCGGACTCACATTGTGCCGGGGCTATCAGCCTTCCTGTCGTTGTCGTGCACGTTTCTACTTTCCAATTTAATCGGCGAACATCTTCATCCATTGAAGCAACGCCAACATCCTGAAAGGTATAGGTCATTTTCTCAGCCGTCATCGGAATCACGAACTCTTTGCCCTTGATATTCGGCGTGAGAACCTGGAATGTTCGTCGCTCGACCGGGACATACCCAATCGATTTTTTGCCCTGTTGCTCCGATTTTAGCAGCGACTCTATCGTTTGATAGTCTGTCTCGGTGCGCATGGCCACGGCAGTGGTCATCGTTGGCGCGAAAACATTACTACCATCCGCAGAAGCCGTGACGTGGGTCGCCGTTGCCTTAAGGTCGCCCTGCTCATGGACAAACAATGTCGTATGGTGCAAATATTGCCCCATGGCCTTGCTATCCAGCTTCTTGGTTGCATACTTCCACAACTCATAGGCGATCGGTTCATACTTATGCTCGGAAAGCTGCTGCGGCACATACGTCGTCATGATCGACTCGGTGTCACTACCTCCAGCCAAATGTTCCTTTGGAATCCGGCGATGCCGCGTCTTTCGATATATCTGTTTATCAGCTGGATCTACGTATTGCACCTCGACGACAGCCGATGTGAAGAAGGGATTCTCTCCTGATTCTCTTATACCTGCAAGGAATTGTTTGGGGAGCGTCCACTCTTTGCCGTCTTCATCATACTCGGCGTCAGACCCTGGTCTCGCCAAAGGATCAAAAGGAGAGTCGTTCGCAGGCGGCAACTCAGGTTTGTAGTATTTCAATTGTATGGAACGCGACGGCTCTACGATCGAGGTTATGCGGTGCTGGTGGTACTTGTAGTCAAACCGATCCTTGATATTGGTAGGCGTCCCCCCAGGGAATAGGGAACCCTCGATCTTTCTCACGCTGACATCGTATACGAACTTCGTTTCTCGTCCAGCGCCATCGATGATACTGGTGACGAGTGGCGTGATGCTGTGGTCATTCATTTCGTCTTCACGCAGTTCCCAGTCTAGGTCAGCGCCTTCCGAGTTCTGATATGCGTGTATGAGTCCAAGCCAAAGATCTTCCGTCTTACCATTTACGATCTTTACCCCGTCATACGGCGGTTTGCCACCGAGTATCTGCTCGTTGCATTTGATGACGGTCTTTCTCCCCATTGCGTCAACCTCGATATCGTTGGCGCCATAGCGGAACTTGACGGCATTGTCGATGGAGTATACGTTTGCGCGCCCCGGCGATTCATCCAGCTTTCCTCCGTGCATATGCTTCGTTCGATGTATCGGCACCACATCGATACCTTGGTGCTGGATGGCCGAAAAGTACCAGACATTGGGAAATGCATCCATAAGACCTGTGTTAAGGTCGACATCGTCCATGCCATTTGGCCTGGCAACTCCGGTCATATAGGCCAGTCCAAACGGTGTCTTCCATTCCTCGAACACATACGCTGCACCGGTGCCGTCAAAGTATCGTAGTCGCCGTGGCCGGAACCGCACCGGGATCGGACTTTCTTTCTCGAAACGCAATGCACTTCTGACCGCAGCAACGTAATGGGGTGAAAGCTCGCCTTCAGGAATAAACTCGACAAATGCGTAGCCATTCGGAGTCGTGCTCAGTTCGGCATAGTATCCTGTCAGAAACTCCGCGGAGTCGACAACGTTAGGATCGCCCGCTTCCACGATCTTCTGTTTGACAAGTTTCAGGACGCTACCGTCGCTTCGAAGCAAGTTTATCTGATCTATAAAAAGGTCCTTGCCATCATGAGACGGGGCTGCAGATCCAAACCCTGGACGCATTTCGTTTCCAACATTGTATCCATCAAGGACCCATTGGACGTCATCATCACTGAAGACATACGTGTCCGGATAAACCACATCAGCCTCGGCCGAACGAAGCAAACTGCGACGCATACTCAACCGCTGCAACGGCTTGACAACGCCATGCAGTGCTTGCACAGCGAATCCATTGACACCGATCACCCAGACGGGACGATTTTGCTCCCATCGTTCCCAGGTGCCCATATCGTGATTGTATCGAACATAGGCATGATACGTCGCGTTCTGGTTGTACGAGAGGGTAACGTTTACCGTCGTCTGATTCACTTGATACGAGTGCAATGGGTAGATGTATTGCGGAGCCAAGTTCATGTTCGAGATCGTCAGGTTCCCATCTATTGTCAGCGCCTTACCCTTGAGGTAGCCGCGATTATCATATAGATCGCAATAGTTGGATACCTTGGCGTAGTCAACGTTTGTCTGCCCATACAACGTGACGAACGAGGCGATTGCGATAAGCAATCGGAGTGCTGTCGTGCCTAGCGTTTTCATGACGTGTCCCTTTACAAACCTTTGTTTGATCAATCTTTCGTGTGTGGATGCGGCGTAGACGGGGCTGTCGGCAACAATGCCCCCCGGCATGTAAACTCACAAGGCGAGGATTCGTCGCTTCCCTGTCGGCGGCATCCACCATTTGGGTCTCGTTGTACCTCTGCACTAATGGTCCAATCAGGGCAATTGGGAAGTCGTCGTACGGCGAGCTCATGAACACAGCAGTTAGTGGAATCACAAGAGGCTCCACTATCAGGTTCAATCGCAACGCATGCGGGCTTCCGAATGCGCCAAGTTCGAAACTGTGTCGTATTGGCTTCAGGTGGCAATCCAAGCTGAAACAGATTGTTCAAGGCTGCCAGACCTAACGCTTTGTTCAACTGATCGGCTCGGTCCATATTGGAACACGTCCCCATTGCATTGAAGCCGAGAACCCTTACCTCATCTACCCCCATACAGCTCTTCCGCACGTACATGATCTGCACAATGCAGTTTTCTGCGATCTGTATCGTAACAGTACCAGGAGGACTACTCCAAGGCACCGTCGGACATTCATCGCATGTCTGTGCTTTCAACCATGTAGAATGCAAGCTTATGCTGATGAGACAACCAAGAATGAGACGAATCGTGATGCCGCACACGCCGCTACCCTCCCTTCTGCCAAACGTGAACCATAATGTCACCACTGTGTTCGCTGGAAACAACGAGGTATGTGCCGGGTGGCAACCCATCATCCACACTCTCGGGCATGTACTTGCCCACGGTGTATTCCCGGATCAACTCACCAACTACGGAGAAGACACGAACCCGTTCGGCCAATGGATGAACTCGCAATACGCTGCGCAGATTGCCATCAGGCGGCAGTCGGCGGATCATACCCGTTGCGCGTCCCCGCATCGTCGTATTCGAGGATGATATCCAAGGTGCATTCTCGGTCGGCGTGCTGCGACGCGTTTCATAGTTACGATCCGGCAGAGTCCGTACATCGTAGACACCCGATCGAAAGGCCACGAGGGCCGATATATCAATCGTGTCCTGCACGTAGGTAACGTTATCGATCTCGCGCATGCTATCTAGGTTGTCAACAAACAAGGTATCATATTGATCAAAGTTTCTGTCCGACGTTATCCTGAACAACATCGGGAACATCTTGCCTGTGTCTGTTTGATGCAGGTGCCCGTATACGCGAAGCGTAGCGGCATAGTCACCACCCAGCCTTGCCGCATCATGCACCATTACTGCCGATCGAGGTCGCTTGAACGCTCGATAGGCAAACACAAGTTCTGCGTGAGCCGGCCGCGGATTGTCAACCCGTTTTACGGAGTCACAAACATCGACGGAATCAGCCACGACTCCCCACTTGATCGCCCGAACCCGAGTGTTGCCGTTGGCCAGTTGCTCGATACACAGCGTATCACGCGCACAATCCTGATTCAAGTCAATGACGTCGCGAAAGACCGTATCAAGAACGCGCTCAGGATCTCGGGCCTGCAAAGAGTGCACTACGAGACTGCACAGCAGCAAGGCCATCGTTCTGGCCACAACAGAATACCTCATGATCATCCTCCGCTAAAACGAAACAGTAGCATCCTCGACTTCCATGGCGAACGACCCATCTCGTTCGATTGCGTGACGTGCGCATGTGGCATAGCAGAGCGCATACGTTAGCCAGCTGGCCACTTCAAACAGCTCATGTCGTGAACACCATGAATGCGGAGCGATAATACACGAGCAACCCAGTTATAACCAAGGAAAGATTTTTCACACCATTCAGATGTTACAATCATGAATGTGAGGACACCACTGCTATGTCACGTGTTTCAATCGAGTTCCCGCGTTGAACACATGTTACGCCTGCGGGCACGTGAGGTGCCTTGTCACGACAATACTCGGGAGACTCTTCAAAGCTGCTGATGTCGTCGCGAGAAGACCCATCGATCGACATGCCGGATACGATCGAGATGCCGGATACGATCGACATGCCGGATACGATAGAGATGTCGGATACGATCGACATGTCGGATACGATCGACATGTCGGATACGGTCGACATGCCGGATACGATCGAGATGCCGGATACGATCGACATGCCGGATACGATCGACATGCCGGATACGATCGAGATGCCGGATACGATCGAGATGCCGGATACGATCGAGATGTCGGATACGATCGAGATGTCGGATAAGCCCACGCTTCAGCGTGGGCTGGATTTCGCGTGTGCGTACGCGATCGCATGTGCCCATGCACACGTCAACAAGCCCACGCTGAAGCGTGGGCTTATCCTGAATGTCCGATATCTCGGTACCGTGATTGCGGCGTCCGTCGTCGATACGACATGTCTCTTCCGTGATACACGTTCTACCTACCCGCTGTTCGCTAAATTGCCCTATGGATAAATTCATTGTTGACGGCGGCATACGTCTTGAAGGAAGCATCACGGTGTCGGGTGCAAAGAATGCATCGCTTGCCCTGATGCCTACATGTCTGCTTACACCGGATGCATTCCGGCTGCTGAATACGCCCGATAATCGGGATGTGCTGACGTTCCGACGTCTGCTGGAGTCGATGGGCATCACGTCGGCGATGGATGGACATGAGCTGACGCTTGACTCCTCGGCGATCAACAGTCATACGGCGCCATACGAGCACGTGAAGAAGATGCGTGCGTCGATCTATGTGCTCGGCCCCCTTGTGGCGCGCTACGGCAAGGCGCATGTCTCACTTCCCGGAGGCTGCAACTTCGGCCCCCGCCCGGTAGACCTGCACCTGAAAGGTCTAGAACGCCTTGGCGCTACCATCACCATCGAAGGCGGCTATATCAACGCCACGGCAGAGCGCCTGCATGGCGCCCACTTCCACTTCGATGTTTCGTCCGTTGGCGCTACCGTTAACGTGATGATGGCTGCCACACTGGCAAAGGGCGAGACGCTGCTGACGAATGCGGCCACCGAACCGGAGGTGGCGTCGCTGGCGTCAATGCTGGTCGAGATGGGCGCCATCATCGACGGTATCGGCACCACCACGCTGCGTATCCAAGGCGTCGATGCCCTGCATGGTGTGACGACTACCACGATCCCCGACCGCATCGAAGCAGGGACGTTCCTGATCGCAGGGGCCATGACAAAGGGCGATCTCACACTCGAGAATGTCGAGCCCCTGCACCTGTCTGCCGAGTTACAGGCCCTGCAAGACGCCGGCTGCACGATCGACACCACAGCTAA
Source organism: Candidatus Kapaibacterium sp. (assembly GCA_018882585.1). GTDB lineage: Bacteria > Bacteroidota > Ignavibacteria > Kapaibacteriales > Kapaibacteriaceae > ZLKRG46. The sequence continues at coordinate 14,289 of VFFB01000031.1, read as the reverse complement.
CAGCATCCGCGTCCGCATGGACGCCAACCCCGAGCCCGTCGATATCACAACGACGCCGTATCCCGGCTTCCCCACCGATACCCAAGCACAATGGGCAGCATTCATGCTGCAGGCGAAGGGGGCAGCGCGGGTACGTGATACGATCTACCCCACGCGGTTCGGCTATGTGCCCGAACTGCAACGTCTGGGCGCAGATATCGAAACAGGCGAGGGCTACTGCGTGGTCAAAGGCGGCACACGCCTTACAGGCGCCACCGTGATGTCGAGCGACCTGCGCGCCAGCGCCAGCCTGGTGATGGCCGGTATGATCGCCGACGGACAGACCGAGGTGCTGCGGGTGTATCATATCGACCGCGGCTACGAGTCGATCGAGCACAAGCTGAATGCCGTTGGCGCACGCATCCGCCGCGAAAGCACCCAGGAGTTCTGATGCTGCAGTGGATGGTGCGCTGTCTGATACTATGCACAGCCGTGCTTACGCTGGTTGCACAGTCGACCATTGACGAACGACGAAAAGACCTCGACCGCCTGCGCACGTCCATCGAGCAAACGCGACGCCGCATCGACGCGCTGAACCAACGCGAGTCCTCGGCGATGAAGTCGCTCACGTCGGCGCAACGTCAGCAACACCGTCTGACGTCGTTCATTGCAACACTCGAGGCGGAACTGCGCGCACTACAGGACTCGGCAGCTACGCTGCAAACACAGATGGAGTCTACGCGGTCAAACCTGCAACGCGTAGAGCAGGCCTATAACTCCGCCACCACGCGCATGATGGCGCTCCGCTCGCAGCAGCGCGATGCCACGCAACGCTCTGCGGCAAACACAGCGATGTTCCGCGAGCTGTCGCGTGCCGTTACTGCCTACCGATATTCGATGCGATCGCTGCAGGATTCCCTTGCACAGCAGCAGTCTGTGCTGAACGACTATGCCCAGACACAGGCATCCGTGAAGTCGACCACACAGCGCCAACAGCAACAGCTTGCCTCGAGTATCTCGGCATCGAAACGTCAGCTGCAGGAAGTACGAACAAACAAGGCTGCACTCCAGCGAGAGCTTCGGCAAAAGCAGGCCAGCCTGTCGCGCATGCAGTCGATCGTCCGCGAGCAGATCGCTCGCGCAGAGCGCGAGCGGAAACGTCGGGCCGATGCCGAGCGCCGCCGCCGCGCCGCCGCGCCGCGGCGCGGCCCCGAAGCACCCGCAGAAGAAACGCCGGAAGAACCGGTGACCGGTCCGGGCTATGCGGCAAGGTCGCTGCCCTGGCCTACACCGACACGCAACATCCTGCATGGCTATGGCACGTACACCAATAAACAGACCGGTACGGTGTTCGATAATCCGGGGATCGACATCAAGGCTCCGGCCGGCACGAACGTTTCGTGCGTGGCCGCCGGGACGGTGTCGAGCGTCAACTGGCTGCCCGGATTCGGCTCGCTGGTGATCGTCGATCACAATAACGGATTCCGCAGCGTCTATGCCAACCTGGCCAGCGTTAGCGTCCGCCAAGGCTCGACCCTGCGAGCCGGTTCGTCGGTTGGCACCAGCGGCGAGAACGTCGATGGCGAGCTCGTCCACTTCGAGCTGTGGCGCGGTCGCGAGCGCGTTGATCCCACGCGCTATCTGCGCTGACCAAGCTATGCGCAGACGTTACTTGTTGGCCTTGTCTTCGAGTTCCAGATACTGCTTGATGCGGTCAGCAGCAGGCTGATTCTTTGTCCGCTGATAGGCCGACATCAGCAGGCCCGTCAGTCGATCGCGATGCTGCTTGCGCAGTGACCGGTCCGGCACCTGCAGCCATGCACGCTGCTCGTAGGGCCGACGAAGTTTGCCGATCACGCGTTGCGGCGACTTCGCACTGTCTGCCGCTGCCCCTTCAATGATGCGGTTCAGACGCCGCTCATAGGTTTCGGTGGTGATGGGAACGCTGTCAAGACCAAGTTTCGAGATCTTGTTCGAGATCATGGTGTTGATCTGGTTGACGTTCTCGTTGTTGAAGTCGTAGACCTTGAACTTGGCAATGACGGAGGGTTTAAGGCGCACCCATGCGCGGTCGGCCGAGGTGCCAAAGCCATGCGATCGCAACGCGTCAAGGATAGAGGTTACACGATCATACGTCAGGTCCGTTTCAACCAAGACAAGCGCAGCCCGAATGGCGATATCACCGACGATGCCATCCGTATTCTGAAAATGTCTGAGCATGACCTGGCGAATGAACTGACCCTGATTGTACGAGCGCTGGAAATCGCCGCTGGCATAGGCCTGCCGCGAGCGCAGAACGCGCAGCGTAGAGGTTGCATTGTCGCGATACCCCAACAGCTCGAGCAGGCCGATGGCCTGCGAGAAGCCGAACTCGACCCAGTGATCGATCTTGGCGACGCCGGCGATCTCGGCCACAGCTTTGTGATATGACTCGCGACTGCGATTGGCACGGACGTTCGTAAGACGGTTCAAGCCTGTCGAGTCTGCAAAGCCAGCGTCGGCCTCGGTATCGCGAGGGATACTGATGATCTCGACACAGCCCGAGTCAAGAAAGAACCGGATCAGATGATTCGCGTCGGCATGCAGGGTGTTGGACCCAAGGCGCGCATCGACTCCCGTGACCATCACATTCACAACACGTCCACCGGGTGCCGGGAAAGGTCCGGATTTAAGTTGGACGGTACTGTCCGTTACCGAGAATGCCGTTGTGTCGATGCCGTCGGCATTGAGCTGCGATGGTTTCTTGGTTGTATCCGCGGCCGCCGTGGTGTTGACGGAATCCTGCTTGACCGGCTCCTGCGGGTCGTTCGACGTGCACGCAACAAGACAGCACAGCAGCACGACCGCAAGGTGTCGTGCAATCCGAATACCGGTGTTCATCATACTGATCGTTCCGCCTTCTTCGCTTCGTTCCAGTACTCGTCCATTTCGTCGAGCGACATGTCGTTGAGCTGACGTCCGGCTTCAAGCGCACGCTGCTCGATATGACGGAAGCGGCGCATGAACGTGTTGATCGTGCCATGCAGGGCATCCTCGCCGATCACGCCCTCATGTCGGGCAGCATTGATCATGGCAAAGAGCACGTCGCCGAATTCACGCGACGTGGCCGCGGCATCGCCGGCGGCGATCTCGGCCTTGAGTTCGCCAAGTTCTTCGTCGACCTTGGCCCAGACGTCTCGGCGGTCATGCCAGTCGAAGCCGACGTTTGCGGCTTTCTCCTGCACGCGCTGCGCCCGAAGGGCGGCCGGCAGCGACGATGGTACGCCGTCCAGGACCGACGTGCGACCTTCGTTCATCTTCAGTCGCTCCCAGTTCTGCAGGACCTTGGCTTCGTCGTCGGCACGCTCGTCGGCAAAGATGTGCGGATGACGGTTGACCAGCTTTGTGAACTCCTGGTGGATCACGTCACGCATGGTGAATGCACCACGCTGTTCGGCCATCACGGCATGCATGACAACATGCAGCAGCAGGTCGCCAAGTTCCTTCGAGAATTCCTTGTCGTTACCTTCCTTGATTGCCTCGAGCGTTTCGTAGGCCTCTTCGATCAGCAGGTGCGAGATCGACGCATGCGTCTGCTTCTGGTCCCACGGACAGTCGGCGCGCAGGATGCGCACCAGGTCGACGAAGGCCGCGAAGTATGCAAGCGTATCTTCAGGGTTGGACGGATGTGGAATGTCCCGCAATGGCGGCATGGTAGGTTTCCGAGAGAGAAAACGGCCCGCAAGATACGCAGCTATCAGCCCATGACGAGAAGGATGGTCGCGCAGACAACGATCATGGCCGTCATGCCGACAATGACCAGCCGACTGAACTGGGCAGTGGCCGACGTGGCCGCAATGACAGATTTGACGATGACGTTGGCTGCCATGGCGGCAACGATGGACCATGCGATGACGATGGTGGGCAACTGCACTGCAATGTGACGGTCTCCGGCCGAAAGCACGACGGCATCGACGTCGACAAGGCCTGCCAGGGCACTGGTCCAAACGAACGCACCACCGCCATAGGCGTACATGGCCCATTTCGAGCCAAGACTGACAACGCCAAGGAATGCGGCGAACTTGATCGCCGGTGCGATCCTGAGCGGATTGCCGATGTCGACCACGGGTACGTCGGCATCACGTGTTGCCGTAGGCCACATACCGATGACAAGGCCTACGATCGCAGCACCGCCAAATGGCAGCATGATCATCCAGGCCAGGTCAGGCCAAACAATCGCAAGCAGTGCCACAACGCGTCCATACTGCACGGCATTGGAGATCGCAGCCGCACGTGCATACTCGCGTGCACGCTCCGGCTGCGCCTTGGCACGCTGGGCAAATGCCTGCGTTGCCGCCGTGGTGCTGGCAAGGCCGCCTATGATGGCCGCTGCACGCAGGCCGCTGCGTGCACCAAGGAACTTCTCAAGGAAGTAACCAATGAAGGAGATCGCAGAGACCAGGACCACGGCCATCCACAGCGACCGCGGAGCGAACGCCTCGAAGGGTCCGTAGCGTCCGTCCGGCAACAGCGGATAGATCACAAAGACCAACGCCAGAAACTTGATCGTGTCGGCCACTTCCGTCTCGGTGACGGTCTCCCTGAAGAACCGCTTCACACTTGGTTTGGCGTCCAGCAACAGCACCAGCAGCACAGCCAGGGCAAGCGCCACCTGGCGCAACACGGCTTCATGGGGCAGCGACACCAGATATGCCAACACGAACGTAGCCACCAGGGCAATTTCGGTCGTCACGCCAGCCGCAAAGTCCTCGCGCATGTGGTGCACAACGATGACGCCTGCCAGGGCGATCACCACGGCAACGGTCACCCAAGGGATGGCAATGATGGAGCAAACGTGGGCGATTACGCTGATGGCAACGAAGTCTCGCAGACCTACGTGCACGTTGGTACGCGCCGTCTCGCGCTCCGCTCCAAACAGCAGACCGATCAGAACGGCAAGCGCCGCAGAGATCCACGGTGCGGCCGTTCCCGGAGCAAAGAGTACGTCCATGGGTTACCTCGTTACGTGACGTCCACAGGCCCTAGCCTGCGGACATCACGACAGCGGAACGACGTAGCGTTCGTCGGCTTTGGCAAGTGCTTCGCGCACCCAACGGCCGCGATCTTCGGCATTGCGACGTACGGCAAGACGCTCGGCGTTACAGGGGCCGTCGCCGTTGATCACGCGCTTGAACTCGTCCCAGTCCGGATCACCGTAGGCCCACTGTCCCGTTTGCGGATCCTTTTTGAGCTCGGGATCAGGAATTGTCAGCCCCAGCTCAAGGATCTTGGGCACGTACTGGTTGAAGAACTGCTGCCGCATGTCGTCGTTGGTAGCCATCTTGACCTTCCAGCGCACGAGCTTTTCGGTGTGGACGGAGTTCTTGTCCGGCGGACCAAAGAAGTGCATGATGGGACGCCACCAGCGGTTCAGGGCTTCCTGTACCATCTGGCGCTGCGTGGGCGTTCCCGTGGCCAGCGCGACGACGTTGTCGTAGCCGTACTTCAGGTGGAAGGACTCTTCCATGCAGATGCGCTCGAGCGCACGGCAGTACGGAGCATACGAGCCCTTGCTATTCGTAACCTGGTTGATGATAGCCGAGGCGTCGATAAGCCAGGCGATGACGGCTGTGTCGGCCCAGGTGAAGGCCGGATAGTTGAAGACGTTCGAGTACTTCGACTTGCCCGACAGCAGATCGTCGATCATTTTTTCGCGAGGCTTTCCAAGGGTCTCGGCAGCACTGTAGAGCAACTGGGCATGGCCGACTTCGTCCTGCACCTTTGCCATCAGCGCCATCTTGCGCTTGAAGCCGGGCGCACGAGTGATCCATGTTCCTTCGGGCAGCGCGCCGATGATCTCGGAATGCGCGTGCTGCTCGATCATGCGGATGAGCTGGCGGCGATACTCGGTCGGCATCCAGTCGTGCGGCTCGATCTTTTCGCCGCGCGCGATGCGGTCTTCGAACTCGGCCAGCTTGACCGGATCGTCCTGCACCGTATCGACCGGTGCGTCCACAATGCTGATGTTTCCGTACATGATGATCTCCTGTCGTTGAGTGTCGATTTAGTTCGGCTTGGGAAGACCCTTCGCATATCGCATCGTGTAGAATCCGATAGGCGTCGTCGCCGTCGGCTCTGTCACTGCCCCCTGATAGACGCTTGTGATCTGCATTTTGACGTAGCTACCGTCGGCAAGACGCAGCACAAGGACTTGGTCGGGGCTTGGCATGATGGCGTGCGATGGTGGTCCGGTGTAGGTGAACATTGCCTGCGGGCAGAGAACACAATTGGGCACAACTCGGTTCACGGTAGCGGTGTCGTCTGTGCGGAAGTTCCAGGCAGGCAGCACGCGTGTGACGTTTTCCCACCGAGAGGAGACGACACATCCCGTGGTGGACCCGTTACCAACCGTGCCCGAATTCAGCATGATGTCAATGGTTCGGGAATTCACGGTAAGCAGCGGCAACTTGATGTCCCATTGCCGAACACCGATCTGCTCGGGGGCCACGACGGCATCGTCGGCAAATGAGTAATAGAGCCAGCGCGTTACGGTGTCCGGACGCAGGTCAGATTTCGTGATCGTGGCAAGCGTATCCGTGGGAGTCGTAGACGTATCAGTACCACAGGCCACAAGTGCGACGGCTATCAGCAGCATTGCGATATGGTTCCGCAGCTGCATCATCAGTCTCTGTACCGCACCGTGGCAACAACATACTTGCCGATCTTCTTGCCGTGTTCGTTACCGGCGTCGCATCCGCGACGGTAGTGAATGCCACCATAGACGCGGCTGATGGAAGCTTCGTCGGCAGCTGCTCGGAAGTTTGCAAAGCGTCGAACCGGCCAGCCAAACAGCACCTCGGTCGAATCCGAAAACGGCCTGTCTCCAAAATGGTGCTGGAGCACTTCGGCAGCTGCAGCCGTGATGGTGCTGTGGCCGCTGGCGTGTTCCGGGAATGGCGGCGTCTGCAGCAGCGGTTCCCACTTCTTGTCGATGAGGTTGTTGATGTAGGTGACCGGCCGAATAAGATTGTGCTTGAATTTCTGGTCCCAGCAGGCCGTGAATCCATCGAACAGGGCAAATGACACCATGGACGAGATCTCGAGCGCTTTGACCATGGACACCTTATCCTCGACCATGATCTGACGGGCGATGTTCAACCAGTGGCCACCGGGCGAGATCTGACGGGAGTTGTAGACGAAGTGTCCGCGATAGTTCGTAAGGACAGGATTGTCATTCCAGAAATTGGCGATCTCTTTCTGGTCGGCAGTCATGTTCTTGGAGATGTTGTAGACCTCCATCGCCGCCTTGAAAAAGTCCGACGAACGGTTCTTCGAGAACAGGATCGGCGCCTCGAGCGCGAATTGATCAACAGACTTCAGCGCGATGGTTCGAACACGTCCACAGTATGGAGAAAGGGGCTTCGCAAAGTTCGGAGGAGTGGGCTCCCAGCATGAATCGCATTTGGGCCACTCCCAGTCGGGCAGGCCCTGCGTACGGGCATAGCCGTCGGACTTTGCATAGGCGTTGATGGCCTTGCCCACCGCAATGCCGAATGCCTTGGAGCGGTCAAAGACGTCCTTGTCGACCACTTTCTCGAGTGCGCCGAAGTGGACCTTTGCAAGACTGTCCGTGATGTAGATGCGATAGAGCAGCTTGCTGGACGCCTGTTGGAATGCGGCCACGACGGCTACGCGCCAGTCATAGGTCTTGGATGCGTCGGGTAGCGGACAATCCTTGAAGCCGTTCAGCTGTCCTACGAGCGTCTTGTATCCGGGCGTGGCATGCCGGCCGGCCTCATACGCAGCCAGGTTTGTGTAGGCATGGATGCGGGCCGCGATCGGCGGACCGAAGCCGTCTTCCATGATGACTTCAATGACGGCACGGTTCCACTGATGCACGATGTCGGCACTATCCGGCACGCCTGCGCGAAGGGAGCCGGCAGCAAGTGCCAGCACGACCAGCAGTGATGAAAGTAGGTGCTTCATGATGGTAGCCCAGGACGTTCAGAAGCCGCAGAGATTGGCGGATCCAGGTGCAAATATACGGGGCCGGATGCTGCGGATTTACTGACGGATGTCAGTCTTCGTAAAGAGTCGGGGGCGTCCGCTGTTGACGGCCACGACGTAGAGCAGGGCATTCCGCCATGGTATGCGAACGATGCGCCGGCATGTCTCCGGAAGACTCCAGCCGGATGTGGCCGGCGGAACGGCGGCAAACGCACCGCCACCGATACTCCGAAGCATGCAACCGATACCGGCATCGTAGCCAAGGATGTCGCCGTCGGCCCCCTTGCTGTTCCCGGCAAGAAGAAGATCCGTGCGGCCATCACCATCCACGTCATCGGCCAGAATTCCGTATACCGGGGCGAATTGCGCTTCGATCGGCAACGCCTCGAATACGAACGTGCCGCCATTATTCCGAAAGACGCCGCTTGTGAAGGTCGTGGCCCGCAGGCGCAGCACCGAATCGGGAAATCCCTCGGGGATCAGATCGTTGACCGTTGCGGCAGCATACTGTGTGTGCAGTGGAAACTTCCGCTGCATGGTAGGCATGTGCTGCGTCAACGTCATGCGTGTGCGCACGGGCTTGCGGCGCCCGTCAACATCGTAGGTCATGATCGGATCCAGACTGCCGTTGTCGTCGAAGTCGGCACAGACGATCTCGATCGGTGCTTCGGGCGAGGCGGGATAACGGCAGTTCTCGCCAAGGTTTCCGCATACGATATCCTGGTCGCCATCAGCGTCGATGTCGGCGGCTGCGACCGACGTCCACCACCCCTGGAAACCTCCAAGGCCGACAGCGCTGGTGACATCGACGAAGGTGCCCCTGTCATTGCGGAAGAGTCGTGGCGTCATCCACTTGCCAACAACAACAAGATCGGCATCGCCGTCACGATCGTAGTCGGCCCACGCTGCCGAAGTATTCATGCCGACGTTGCTCAGTGCCGACGCCGCCGTTGACGTAACGTCAACGAGTGTTCCTTTGTCGTTGCGCAGGAGATAACTGCGCGGAATCCTTGGGAACTCGCCCGGGACGGTCATGCCGCCGATAAAGACGTCGACGTCGCCGTCTCGGTCATAGTCGGCCGTCGCGATGCATGAACCGCTCTGCAATCCGTTGGGCACGGCATTGGGAACCAGCGTGAATCTCCCCTTACCGTTGTTACGGTAGAGTCGATCGGCCAGCTCCGCCTCGTCGCCATCGAACTCGTTGCCGCCCGAGACGAACAATGCATCCAGGTCACCGTCACGGTCGATGTCGAGCAGCGCTACGTCGACATCCTCGGCGTCGGCCTCCTGTTCAAACCCGCTGGGTGCGGCCTCGAAACTTCCGTCGGTACGCTGCAGGTAGAGCATCGATGCGTTGAACTTCGAGCCCGTCAGGATGATGTCGTGCAGCCCGTCGCCATTGACGTCACCTGCGGCGATACCAGGGCCACGTTGCGAGTTGCGATACGGCAGCAGGCGCTCGCGCTTGAAGTCATCGTAGAAATTCTCGCGATGTACTGCGGGCAGGACGGAAGAAACGGAGCGAAGCAAGGGACGTTCCGCCGCTGCAGGTGCCCACGGCCGAGGGCTCTCGCGCGTCAGCGTCACGAGGTTGCGCCCGGGGCTGATTCCTGTATGCGAAGACTGCGTACCGTCGGGCCATCGCACAACGACGCTGTCAATCACGCGGATTCGGCCAAGACCGATATGCAGATCCGTGGTGCTTGTTGACTGGTATCCACGCACGGGCTGCACCTCGCGCACGAAACGTTTGCCGTCGGCATAGACCGTTGCCCTGGCTCCGATGGCATCGCGGTTGCCTGATGTGCCCACCAGTCGCAACGACAAGGCAGTGTTCCCGCTGTCCTTAAGATCGTTCCTGTAAATGAAGGCCACAGTGTCGGTGTTGTTGATGATGAAATCAACGTCACCGTCGCCGTCGAGGTCGGCCATGGCAGCGCCATTCGACACGGCGCTATCGCCCATGCCGCTTCGCTGTGCCACGTCCGTGAAGTGATATCCATCGCGATTTCGGAACAGGAAATTCGGCAGTCGTACGCCCGGCATATTCAGGTACTGCCGTGCCTTGGGCGTATTCTTCGTGGTAACGGAGTAGGCATAGTCCTGATCGGTCATATCACGCTTCGTGCCATTCGTGATGAACAGGTCCTGCAATCCGTCGTGATCGACATCTGCTGCGAGCACGCTCCAGCTCCAGTCCGTTGCTGCAATGCCTGCCAGATATGCGATGTTGCTGAACATGCCATTTCCACGGTTAAGCTGCAGCGTATTCATGATACGCTGCGTGCTGTCGAAGAACGGACCGTAGATCGACATGCCGCTTGACTGCGTCATCCTGCGATCATGTGTTCGCGGCAGCATGTCGACCGAGATGATATCCAGCAGCCCGTCGTTGTTCATGTCTGCCATCTCACTGCCCATGGAGAACTGCGACATGTGCTGCAGCGACCGCGTGGCTGCGTCGTCAAATCGACCCTTGCCGTCGTTGATGTACAGGATGTCACGGGCTTCAAAATCGTTCGCCACGTAGATGTCCGGCCACCCATCGTCGTTCACGTCGCCTACGATGGCACTCAGACCGTATCCCGTGTCCTTGATGCCGGCCTGATCGGTCACATCCGTCCACCGGTTTCCGCCATCGTTCCGGAACAATCTGTCGCAGTATCCGGGATTGAGATAGCCCTCCCGCCGCGGGTCGCCATTCGTCACGACATACAGGTCCAGATCTCCATCTCGGTCGTAATCGATAGGCACTGCCATCGTTGTCGGCATCAATAGTCCCAAACCTGTACTTGCCCCAAGGTCTGTAAAGGTTCCGTCGCCGTTGTTGTGGTAATAGCTATTCGGCTTATAGCGACGGCATATGTACAAGTCTCGGAATCCGTCGCCATCAAGGTCGGCGATCAGCGCACCGCAGGCAATGGCCGTGTTCGTAAGACCGGCACGCTCGCTGGCGTCTTCGAAGCGAAAGTCACCTTGATTAATATAAAGTCGTTCATGACCCTGCGTTGCCGTGAACACGATATCGGGCAACCCGTCGTTGTTAAGGTCGCCCACGGCAACGCCTCCGCCGTTGTAGGCGTAGAAGTCGGTGTAGATGTTAAAACTGTCGGTCTCGACGATCCTGTTCGTGAAACGCACGCCGCTTACCGATTCAGGAATCCTCCCAAACTCCTGAGCCATAGCCATACCGCACGTCGTGAACAGAACTGTCAAGACCACCCTGACGGGTGGGGTCATGACTTCGTTCTCACCAGATTCACGATGCCAATCACAAAAAACACAACGTTGGCACTCCACGCCACAGCGGCCGTGGGTAAGGACGAGGCGGCGCCCCACGCTTGTCCAACCAACGTGAACGCAATGTACACAAAACTGATACCCATTCCGGCCGCAATTTGTGCGGCCATCCCGCCACGCCGCCGAACGCTGGCGAAGGGGACGGCGATCAGCACGACAATGAAGTTGGCAAAAGGCAGCGACCATTCGCTCTGATAGCCGATCTCCTGCACTCGAGTATTCTTGCCACCCTTACGCAGGGTTTCGATCAGATCCCGAACCTCATCAAACGTCATTTCGGCAGCATTACGCTGCAATCGCACCAGTTGATCGTGTCGGATCGTAAAGGGGGCATTGATATCCGCCATGCGCTCGAACGTGACGGTGTCGCCTTGGAATCGCCTGCGGATGGCCGATGGCAGTCGCCACGTCGCCCCCGCACTATCCCACTCCATTAGTGGGGCATCGATGCGTTCAACGATGCGCGGTCGTCCGGTGTCGGCAAAGACCTCGATCGTTACGTTCCGGCCGATGTGCGCCTCGGCATCGTACGACTCGATGGCGACATTGCGCGTTGGTATGTCACGAAAGAACAGGCGGTACAATGCAACGCCCGCCTGACTCTTGCCCAGGTATGTTCGCTCGATGGCGAACTTCTTCGCGTTGGCTACCGGCACCACCCATCCGTTGAAGTAAAGCTGGGCGGCGCTGACACACAGCGCCACGGCAAGAATGGGCAGCATGAGTCGCAGGAGCGACTGTCCGCCGGATCGCATCGCCGTGACCTCGTTGTTGTTGCTCAGGCGGCCAACGCTGAACAACGCCGCCAGCAGCATGCTTACAGGAAGCATCAGCCGCAGCGTATTCGGGATGAAGTAGACGTAGTAACGAAGGATGACATCGAGCGGTGCCTGCTGATCGAGGAACTCGTCGAGACTTTCCAGCAGATCGACGACGATGAAGATGACGACCAGCGCCAGCACGGCAAAGCCAAGCGTTGCCAGAAACTGTCGAAGCACGTACCGGTCGATGATGGTCATGGCTCAGGAGCGTTTCGTCCGCGTACGCCGTGAGACCGTCGAAATCGACTGCCACCAGCAGACGACAAGACCGGCCACGGCCAAGGTGGCAGCCATCATGACAATCTCGTGCGGCTGTACAGACGTCAGCCATGATGCACGCGCCGTGATCTGCGGCCATGCCGCGGCCAGAAGGCCACCAGCAATGGCTAGTCCTGCAGTGCCGGCAGCGCTGCTTACCAGCACATGCGGCATGGCAACGAACGATGGTGAGGCACCAAGAAGGACGCCGACCTTGAGATCGGATTCTGCCTGGTGAAGCTCGGCTCGAAAGGCATACAGGATGGCAAGAACGAACATGACAACGGACAGTAGGCCGGCAACGGATCCCATGACCATGATGTCGGAGCGCCTTCGCTCGATCGCATAGACGTAGTCGCGTGACCAGTAGGCGCCGCTCAGCAACGGAAAGGCCGACCGGCAAGCTGTACTCGTCATCGTCATACCGGCCACCGTAACGGCATCAGGCCGCATCGTACAGCGTATAATCGTCGGCGGACGCATGATGTCGACCAGCCCTTGGTCGATGCCTATGTCCTTCTGAAAGATTTGCGCCACGGTTTCGGCGTCGACGACGCGTACCGACGCAAACGCCGGCATTGCGCGAAGCGTGGTAAGGATCTGACTCGTTGCATCGGGCGTTACACCGTCAGGCACAAACAGCTCCATGATGGTCTGCGATGCCATGGTCTGTGTCTCGCGCCATGTTGCAAGTGCCCAGATACCACCAACAAGACACCATAGCGTTGCCGCCATGGACGTTAGGACCATACGAGCAACGGGGCGACGACGGCGCCCGAGCACACTGCGTGCGGCGGCCACGTGGAACCAGAAGCTCACGCCTTGCCCCCTTTCCGTGTGCTGAGATGATTTCGGACGTCTGCCACAGCCCGAATAAGCTGTGACCATGGGAAATCAAGCTCACGCTGGACATGTCGGACACAGAGGAATCCTACAAGGGCCGTGTTCACAACCAGGCCAAGACCAACGTATTGTTCGAGGCCTGCCTGGCCGACGGTAACAAGTGTTATGATCGTAACGATAAGACCGAATGCCGTGTAGTTGACGATGGCACGGGAATGGCCGAAGGCAACCATGACGGCCGACATCATGGTGAATGGCATCGCAAGTGCGCTCAATGTCAGCACATTGAAGTGACCGACTGCGGCAGCATACTTCGCACCTAGCAAGGGCACAATGAGTTCGCTGGCGCCTGACTCCAGCACGACAACAGCGACGATAACCGGAAGGAACGTGAACGAGATTGCCTTGGTGACCATCGTACGTAGTTCTTCGTGTCGGCCCTGTGCCGTAAGTCTGACGGCTGCCGGATGCAACAGCGTGAAGACGGCGTCGAATGCCTGCTCGAACAGACGATACAAGTTCTTGGCAGGATTGTACAAACCAACTGCGGCGACACCGAAATACGAGCCGATGAGAAAGACATCAAGTTGCCGTGGCGTACTGTAAAGGCCTGTTCCAATTGCCAACGGCACACCGAAGTTCAAGTACTCGCGCAACGTAATGCGACCCTTCCAGCCAAAGACGAGGTCTTTGCGTGTGAGTATGATTGCCGTAACGGAGCTCGCCGCCATTCCTGAAAAGTCGATAAGGACGATGTCTTCGAACGACGACAGCGTACCGTGCGCCAGCATCCAGAGCGTCAGCGCCGCCAGGGCGAACATCAGGGCCAGGGGAAGCCAGTTGGTGACGCGGTTCATCGGCAGAAGGACGCCACCAGTTCGTCGAGACGGCCCTGGGACTCGAGAATGAACTCGCAGGCCTCCCGCGCCGCGCCACGCCCGCCGCCGGCCTGCGTGACCAGGTGCGCGCGCGAACGCACCGACGCAGGCGCGCCGGGTACGCTGACCGCGAAGCCGCAACGCGTCAGCACCGGCAGGTCGACCAGGTCGTCTCCCATGAATCCAGCCTGCTCCAGTCCCAGTCCCCGCTCGGCCAGCAC
>VFFB01000030.1 GCA_018882585.1 Candidatus Kapaibacterium sp. | reverse complement strand
CAAGGCGTAGGCTTCCGACGCTACGTACTGCACCATGCCCAGCGTCTGGGATTGCGTGGCTTTGTCTGCAATCTCGATGACGGCGGCGTGGAATGCGTCGCCCAGGGTGACGTGGATGCACTCACGGAACTCGAAACATACATCCGTACCGGACCCACGTTTTCGGCCGTTGCCGACATCACGTGTAACGATTTGCAAGAAGATCGTGTTTACCACGGCTTTCGCATTCTCTAAGCCATCTACCATGACTATCTCCTCCTCTACCGTCGCTCTTATCACCGGCGCCTCGTCCGGCATTGGTACAGCTCTCGCACTTCGTCTTGCTGCAAAGGGGGCAAGGGTCGCACTTGCCGCTCGACGTGCCGATCGACTCAACGACGTTGCCGAGCGTGTACGTGCGGCCGGTGGCACGCCACTGGTGCTCGTTGCCGACCTGTCACATGAGTCGGAATGCCGTCGCATCGTCGACGAAACGGTGCGTGCCTTCGGCACCATCGACATCCTTGTGAACAATGCCGGACGCGGCAACATGGCATCGGTCGAAGACACATCGACCGAGCAACTCGAAAGCATGATGCACCTGAACGTGTATGCACCGTTCTGGTCAACCGCACAGGCCTTGCCCGTGATGCGTGCCAACGACCGCGGACACATCGTGATGATCGCCAGTGTGGCCGGCCGCATGGGCTATCCCTTCAATGCGGCCTACGTTGCGGCAAAGCATGCCGTGGTGGGCTTTACGGCAAGTCTTCGCGCCGAACTCTACGGCACCAACGTTCACGCAACGGCGGTCAATCCTGCAGGCGTCATCACCGAGTGGGCCGACGCAACCGAGGGAGGCCCCATCGGCCAGCTCTACGCATCGGCAATCCCCGCTTCGCGGGTGCTCGCGCGTGAGCGAGGCCTGCCATTGGCTCCACTGTCACGCATGATGCCCGCCGACGATGCAGCGCGCATCATCGAGGAAGCCATCGAAGCAGGTCGCGGCGGCGACGTCTTCACCCACGAGGGAACGCATGAGCAGGCCGTCGACGCTGTCCGCGACCGCGTCGCCCAGGAAGATGCCTTTGCAGCGCTCTACCTTGGAATGCAGGCAGCCTACGCGAAGCTGCGTTCGCAGGACACCGTGTGACGTCGTCCCGTCGCATCACAGCCCTTCTTCTGACGGTCCTCATCGCACTGTCGGCGTCGGCACGCCCGCGCATCGCCTTGGTGCTTAGCGGCGGCGGCGCACGCGGCATGTCGCAGATCGGCGTGCTGAAAGAACTTGAGCGAAACGGCATCGTACCCGACATCATCGTTGGAACGAGCATCGGCGCCATCATTGGCGGCATGTATGCATCCGGCTTCACGGCATCGCAACTCGATTCGATGTTCACAGGCATAGCGTGGAACGATATCGTAGCCATTGGTGAAGACACGCGACGCGAGCAACTGTCGTATCAGCAGAAGCTCGACAGCGACCGAAGTCTGCTCACCCTGCGATTCCGCAATCTGAAGTTCATCGTTCCTACAGCCGTGTCCGGCAGCACGCGGTTTGCGACGCTGCTGCAGGACATCCTTTGGAACAGCCCGTACAACACAACGACGCACTTCGACAGTCTGCGCATTCCGTTCCGCGCGATAGCGACTGACCTGGCAAGCGGCACATGGGCCATGATCGACTCCGGCAACCTTTCGGCCGCGATGCGCGCCAGCGCCTCGTTTCCGTTGCGCTATGCCCCTTTTCGAATCGGCACCAACATGTATGTGGATGGAGGCCTGGTGGCCAACATTCCCATCGAGCCGGCACTGAGTCTGGGCGCCGACATCCTGATCGTGGTGAACACGGTTTCTGCGCTGCTGCCTGTCGAGAAGCTCACCACGCCGTGGGCCGTTGCCGATCAGGCCCTGAGTTCGGCCATGAAGCAGCGTGACTCGCTGCTGCTGCGTCGAGCGACCGTGCTGATCGAGCCGCGGCTGGACGATCACGAGACGTTCGACTTTACGGGTCTTGACACCGTGATCGCTGCAGGCCAAGCCGCTACGCGTTCGGCGATCGCTTCGATCATCGCATGCTGCAAGCCGACAGCAAATGCTCGGGCCACGACAGACGGCACCATGATAAGCGCGGTTATGATCACCGGCACCGCGGCCTTGGGCTCGACAGTGTACCTCGCTACACCTCGGCATGCTGATCCCGACGGCATGCAATCGGCGACGCTAGACATCATTACCATGATGCGCCATGTTGGCTACGACTTTGCCTACGTGCGGCGATCGTCCTACGACCCTACGACGGCGACGCTTACATTGGACATCGACGAAGGTCACATACGCACGGTCGAAGTAGACCCACGGCGGCCCGTGAGCCTTGCTGCCGTGCGCAACGAGCTCGCCTTCGACATCGGCGACATCGCAACGCGTGAGAAGCTTTCGCAGACAGCTGCGAACCTGCGGTCTTCGGAGGTTCTGGGTGCTGTCGACGTTACCGTGCTGCCCGCGCAGGGCGGCGGCGTGGGCATCCGCGTCGGCGGCGAAGACCGCGGCCACCAGGTCGTTCGTGCGGGCCTGCGCATCGACAACGAGCGAAATGCCCAAGGCTCGATCCAGATGGCCGAGCTTGATCTGTTCGGCAGCGGCATCATGCTGGCTGGCACCATCAACGGCGGACAACGCAACGGCTACCTTGGCGTCAGCGTCGCAGCGCCCCGCATCCTTGGCACCTTCTGGACGGCAACTGCCACGGCCTATACGTCGTTCCGCAACGTGTATATCTACGCGCCCAGCCCGAATGGCACACGGACGCGGCCGCTGCGTCTTCGTGACGATGAGTTCAGCGAGGATCGCTTCGGACTGCGCGTGTCGGCCGGACGCCAGATATCACGTCAGGGCATCGTCTTGGCCGAGTTTCGGTACGAGAACCAACGTTATCGCGATCGCAGCGCCCTGCCTGCTCCGGATTTCACGGCACTTGGTACCGTCAAGGTGCTTGGTCGATGGGACGACCGTGACCAACACGACTTCCCCACTCGCGGTCGAGCCATTGACGTCTCCATGGAAAGCTCGCTCCTTAGTCTGTCCGGCGGTGTCGGCTTTTCGAAGTTCACCCTGTCGTACCGCGGCACACAGTCAATCACGCGCAGTGTCGCCGTGACGCCGTCGGTCCTGCTGGGTGCGGCCGACAGGACGTTGCCGGGTGCCGAGCTGTTCTCGCTGGGCGACAAGGACCTGTTCTTCGGCATGCGCGAAGATGAAGAGCGCGGCCGCCAGATCATCGCGGGGAATCTCGAAACCCGGTGGCGCCTGCCCGTTCGGCTGTTCTTCGACACCTACATCGCTGCCCGCTACGATCTGGGCGCCGTATGGGCCAATCCCGAGAATATCAAATTTGAGAAGCTGCAGCATGGCATTGGCATCACGCTTGGCTTCGATACGCCCATAGGACCGGCACTCTTTGCCGTCGGCCGGCGATTCTACTTCCTGACCAATCCGAACTCTGTTGCCCTTGGTCCAACCCTAGCATATTTCTCCTTCGGTTTACGTCTATAGCCGCCATGGGACAACTCTTTAACCGTATCAAGAACTTCATCAACGTGACCGTTGCCGACGCAACCGGCGATCTTGACCGTGCTCAACGTACCATCGACGCCGAAGACGACGAGCTACGACGCATCATCGACGAGCTCCGGAACGGTCCGTCGTCACGCACCAACCAAGCGCCGCCGCGCAGCGCAGCACCCGGCGCCGCACCGAGTGTACCGCACGACGTTGTGGTCGCAGCCAGCGTCCTTGGCGTGCCAGTGACGTCCAATGCCGACGTCGTCAAACGCGCCTACCGCAGCCGCATCGCCGCCGTCCACCCCGACCGTATGGCCGGGCGGACACCGGCCGAACAGCAGCGTGCCGAGGAAGAAGCAAAAGCCGTCAATGCGGCATATGACACAATGCAACGATATTTGGGGATTGCGTAAGGTACCGTCATGAGCAACACGATCTTTCAGCGCATCATCGATCGCGAGATCCCGGCAACCATCGAGTTCGAAAGCGATGACATCATCGCCATCCGCGATATCGCTCCGTCGGCCTCGACCCACGTCCTGATCATCCCCAAGAAGCCCATCCCCACGGTGAACGACCTTACCGAGGCCGACGCTGAACTCGTTGGACGCGTCTACCTTGTGGCCCGCGACCTTGCCGCCAAGTACGGCATCGATGCATCGGGATATCGCATCGTGACGAATTGCAACGCCGATGCCGGCCAGACGGTCTTTCACCTGCATTTTCATCTGCTGGGCGGACAACAGCTGGGCCGCATGAATTCTCATGCCCCCTCGCATTCGACGGGAAGGGGCAACGTGCTGCTCGAGGCCGGACTTGTTGTCCTGCTTGCCATCGGCCTTGCCATTGGCTTCAACGCTATGAACCCCAAGGCGATCGCCTGGCTGAAGCCCGAGTATAAACGCGTCGAAGCCTCGCAGGAGGAACTCGACCGCATTCTCGGCGTTTCGAATACTGCTGCTCCGGGCGCAGATGCGTCGCAAGCGACGCAGCCCAGCACTGGGTCATCCACGACAACCGCCGATGTGACAGCGGCAACGCCAATGGCCACGTCTGCCCCATCTGCTCCGACGCCCGCAACGAACAATTCCGCGACGGCTCCTGCGGCGGCTGCCCCCGCCGAGCCAGCCTTCGTGGCCGAGCCAGGCGTGATCCGCGAGATCAAGCTGGACGCCTTCAAGAAGCTCCTCGGCAGAAAGCAGGTCTACCTGATCGATGCCCGCATTCCCGAGAAGTTCGCCGAAGGGCATGTGAATGGTGCCGTGAATGTCGACGGCAATACGGTCGAGGCGAACATTCCGCAGATCCTGACGATACCGAAGGATCGCATCATCGTGATCTATTGCGACGGCGGACACTGCGAGCTTAGTCACCGCGTTGCAGACGTCCTGAAGAACTTTGGTTATGGCCCCATCCTGATCTACACAGGCGGTTGGGCCGAATGGACGGCAAGCGGCAAATGAGCAGTACAGCAACACGACAGGTCCTACGGCAGCTTGCCGACCGCTTTGGCATTGTGGGTGAAGCCCCAGCGATGGTCTCGGCCATTACGAAGCTGCTGCAGGTAGCGCCCACAGATCTTACTGTGCTGGTAACCGGAGAGACGGGCACCGGCAAAGAGGTCTTCGCCCATGCTCTGCACGAGCTGAGCAACCGCAAGAAGCATCCCTTCGTCAGCGTCAACTGCGGGGCCATCCCCGAAACACTCCTCGAGAGCGAGCTCTTCGGCGCAGAAAAAGGTGCGTTCACGGGTGCCGTCGAACAGCGCAAGGGCTTCTTCGAGTCGGCGCATCGCGGCACGATCTTTCTTGACGAGATAGGCGAGATGCCCATTGGAACACAGGTCAAGCTGCTGCGCATCCTTGAGTCAGGTGAGTTCTCACGCCTTGGCTCGTCCGACGTGCTCAAGGTGGACGTCCGCGTCGTTGCTGCTACGAATCGCGACCTGCTATACGAAGTACGCCAAGGTCGATTCCGACAGGATCTGTTCTTCCGTCTGAATTCCGTCAACATTCATTTGCCACCACTGCGGCAGCATCTGGACGACATTCCGCTGTACGTGGAGTATTTCGCCGAGCGTGTGGCCGACAAGAGTGCGCTGGTGTTTGATGGCATTGATGCCGATGCCATCGGCTTATTGACACAGCAGCGGTGGCAGGGCAACGTGCGTGAACTGCGCAACATCGTCGAAACCATGGTCACCCTGGAACGCGGAGCTCGCATCACGGCGTCGATGCTGGAGCGGTATCTACCGGCTGCCGCACCGATCGACGAGCCTCCGCTGATGGGCTTAGTGCGGTTGCACGACGCAACACCTCCGCCGGGGCAGAACGCCGACGTGCAGACGATGTATCGCACGCTGCTGCAACTGACGAATGACGTGGCCGAGATCAAGGCCGTGCTGCGTCACCTGCTGGCAATGAGCATTGGCGCCACGCCGACGGTTGACACCGGAAATGGCCAGGCAACGTCCTTCCCCGTTGTGCCGGTAACGCCCTTGGTACCAACTCCAGAGCCGGTCTCCGGCGCTGCCTTTCACCGGAACAGGCACGATGCCAATAACGTTGGCGTGATCCACGTTCCGAGTGAGCCTTCACTCGATCTGGCCTCGATCGAATTGCGCACAATCGAACAAGCGTTGCGTCGCACACAGGGCAACCGCCGCGAAGCGGCCAAACTACTTGGCATCAGCGAGCGGACGCTCTATCGCAAGATCGACGAATACTCGCTCGAGTAGCGAACAGCGAGTAGCGAGTAGCGTCCGCCCCCAATCGCGTTCGTTCACGCGTTTTGGGCGCGCACAGCGCGCCCGGGACGGCGGGAAGAGCTGTTCGCCACTCGCTACTCACTGTTCGCTGTTCGCTACTGCACGATCGACACCAGTGTTCTGGCGAGCGTTGTGCCATTCACATCGAGTGTGATGGTATACAGGCCACTCGCCATGCCAGCAGTTGATACTTGTAGGCGGTCGATCGACATGCAGGGCACTGTCATGACAGGCAGACCTCGAATGTCCGTGATCGTGAGCATGGCGGGCTCTGCGACGTGACCATGTGTTGTGACCACGTTCAGGACGTCATGCGCCGGCTGAGGCCATACCGCAAGTGGCATGGCCGGCTGTTGGCGCGTGTCGGGCGCGCTGCTGGCCAAGCATGGCGGTGTGCATCGAACGGGTGTGCGGTACACCTCATAGGACAGACCAGGCAACTGCCTGCTGTAGTTGAACCCCCAGCCCCACCAGACACCATCGGCATCGATGGCAACGGAGGCTAGGTCAGCCACGCCGATGGTACGGATGTTCCGGAGCGTTGGCACACGCTGAGGCGTCAGCATGCTAGTATCGTGTCCCAACCCAAGTTCGCCGTACGTGTTCGATCCCCACGTCCACACCGAGCCGTCGGCCGTGAGCGCCACGGTGTGATCATTGCCGTTGCGGACGTCGATCACATGCTCGATCGCGATCTGCACCGGCTCCCAACGGTCCACCGTGGTTCCGTCTCCAAGCTGACCAGTCCTGTTCCATCCCCATCCAAAGAGACGTCCGCCGCTGTCGATGGCGAAGACCGGGCTGATGTTATAAATGTGAGAGTCGGAGCGCACACTTCGAATGCCGCGCAGCGTCTCAACCTGACGTACAGGTGTGTACGTCGCGGTATCGCCGGTACCTGCCTGACCGGTCTGATTGGCGCCCCAGGTCCACACCGTCCCATCCTCAAGGACGGCCACGATGTTGCCTGAGCCAACGCGGACCTCGCGTACCGGGCCCGGCATCTGGATTCGTCGCGGAGGAACGACCACCTCCGGCGTGTCTGATCCCATGAATCTGTTCTGGGTATTGAGGCCGGCACCCCAGAGCCCGCCCGCAACGTCCACGTACAGAATACAATCATCACTTGCATCCACCTGCCGCATCGGCGCAGGTAGGCCCAGTTCTCGCGGCACCATGCACCAAATCGAATCAACGTCCGGGAAATGGTACTGGCATTCGACTTCCCATGCGTACACATTCCCCGCGGCATCAATGCCATACGTTCCCTGCGACTTCACCACCTGCACCGGTACGATGCCGGCTCCCAGATCAACGTTCCTAGCTTCCAAACCCCACTGACGCACGCGGCCATCGTCGCAGACGATGACACCCGTCCTGTCGTTCACATCAAACACCGCCTGCGCATCGGTCACCAATGGATCGACCACCATGACAATGGACGCAAGCAAAATCACGACGCCCATACGTACGGCATACGCACGACTCGGTCGTGGCGCGATCAGATCTACGATGTTCTTCATTCTGCGGGCTCCTGATGATAGCAGGTTGGCATCGTCACCGGCTTGCTGCACACCAACGTGCCGTCGGCCCGGCGCAGATCAACAGTATAGATCTGACCTGCCCAATTCTGGCACATTGTAGCGGACTCGAACACTCCACTTCCAAGGGCTGTCACGCCGATCTGTGCATTTGCGGCGGATCGTACTTCCACGCGAACCCCGTCTGTTGCCGCTGCACAGTTCAACAGTCTGGCGCGAATCAGCCTGCAGCAGTCTTCTGCTTGGAGAGGCCCGGCCCATGGTCGTTCCACCGACACCTGGAGGTCGTCACACGAGAAGCTGCCCGCGCAAGACGCCGCCGAAGGAATGCTCACTGACACAGGGCAAGGTTGCCCGTTGAACAGCAGTGTCGCACTCGCTCGAATTGTCTTCGGATCGAAGGCGACGCATGTCTGGATGCACACGGTTCCAATGGTCAAAGTCTGTCCATAGGATATCGCGACCGCGCCATTTGACGAAGCTACCTGCCACACGGAGCCAGTTTGCGAGGTTGCCCATCCAGACGACGGTGTGAATGTCGTAGCAGCTTCGTTGATCGTCAACCCGATGCTCGACAAACTCCACCGGCACCTTCCCGGATTCTTGATCTGAACCTCATAGCAGCACGACCCTGCCGGCCCCGACACCGGAACCATTACGATCTGCACCTCGGGATTGCTATTGAGGACATTTGACTTACACTTGCATTCACATGATATTCTCGTCGGCACCTGGCAGATCACCTCGCCGTTAGGTCCAAGAAACTGCACAGTGATCTCTTGATTCGACGAGCTGGCTTCTGGCTCTGGTGGGCAGAAGGAATACAGCACGCCGTTGAAGTCAGTGGCGACCGTCGGATCTGCATTGTACGCTGCGGATGGTATCTCCGCTGCAGGATGTGTGAATGGCCCACGGAACACCTTCACCGAGGCGATCTGGCAATTGGTGAGCTTCGATGCGTCGATCCTCACATTGTAACAACACGTCGACGTACTCGATTCATTCGGGAGTACGCTGACGGTCCGTTGAAACGCATCACAACTGCAGGGGTCGTCCGTGGAGCAGCCGTTGATGACTTCGGTTTGCGAACAGATCTCCTGCCCGAATCGATCCTTCAGACTGACGAACAACTGTTTCGACGTGAGCTTCGGGAACTCATCAACGCACAGCACACCGATCTCATGCCACAGACCGTCGCCCGTAATTGGGCCCATTGATTGGTTCGGCGTCCATTGATACACCTGCGTACTCGACAGCACATCGGTCATGGCTATTCCTTAGATCGTGCACACCGCCGGAACGGGGTCGGTGTCCTTCTCACGATGGCCATTGACGACCTGAACCTTATAGCAGCACTTTCCCGCCTCGGCACTCTCAACCCGTGTGAACAAGAAGCAGACCTTCACACCACATTCGCATGTGATCTGCTCCGTTACACGTACGTCGTCCACATAGTAATAGGCGATCCTGGAAGCGAGTCGCGGATTTCCGGTCGCCTGAGGATAGTACCGGGTAAGACACTGCGGGGCAAGCGGCGCAAGTGGTTGCGATGTCTGCGGGTTGACGTCGAAATTGCCAAGGGTGAAGTACCGCTCACCGCCCTGTGCCACGACATTGTAGCTCACTTCAGTCCATGCGCCGCGTTGCACGATAGGCACAGGCGTCACATGAGAATGTCCAATCGGTCCCTGCGTCGATGGAATTGCAACCTTGGAGTTCAAACCCTCTTCATCGTTGATCGCGCCACATGGCGTATTTCCGACAGTGTAGTATGGTTCTGCTGACAATCGCGATTCCAGTTCCATGCCGTGGCTGCTTACGTCTGCCAGAGATACCTTGTAGGAGACGGCGTATGTTTTGCCGATCTCCATTGGTCGTGTCAGCTCTACTTCCAGGTACTCTCGCCAAAAGTCAGTGGCTGTATTGATTCCCGTGATCGCATTCTCAAGCCCGTTTGGACCTAGACGAATTCCATTCAGGCGATAGTAAATACCTGCATACTTGCGATTGTGATCCGAGGGCGGTGGCGGAGGCAACTGATAACCGAACCAGTTCTCCGGGATGTCCACGACGCTTCCCGCACCCTGAGAGAGATCACATGTCCGCTGGTCGATGCAGAACAGATCGCTTGATGAGCACGACACCGGGTCATACAGGTCGGGCCACGTGTCGTGGTAGATCCTGTCCTTCTCCGGTCTTACTCGACGTGGATCATACGGATTATTGAGCGCGAAGTACCGGTGAAACTGTCGCCAGAAGAGGCTATTGTACACGTACCGCAGCGGCCACTCGGTCCCTCCGGGATCGTCCGGTTGTGCAAGTAGCTCAAAGGAACCATTGGGGATCAGGTCAGATTCGCCCATAACCGGCTGCGCCCGGGACACATCGTGAATGCCCACGAAGATAACGACGCACCATGCCAGCATCTTGTTCATGACAAAACCCTCTCAATGCGTGACAGAATCCAAACATGATTCGACAAACACTTGATTCGCCATGGTAAAGATAGTGGGGAACCTCGAGAATCCCGTCAGCGTTGGACTCGTTGTTCCCACCATCGACGATTCCATGAAGGCCGTGGTCTCGAACGGCGCGCCCGGGACGGCGGGAAGAGCTACTCGCTACTCGTGAGGCGGTGTCCCGCGCCCCTACACGTAACGCGCGATCATCGGTCGTGACGGCGCAGCGTCTCCGTCAAATGGCGCCACATTCAAGGCAAGCGCATACAGTCCGTCAGCTACGGTGTCAGGCACATAGATCAACTCGGTGATCGTTTTGTCCGTGCGAGGCGCTGCCGGCCAGTCCCAGAACAGCTTGTGCGCGGCAAGCGCACCGCCGTCCTCTTCGCGATCCACCGACGGCAGATCGATCAGCAAGTGGCGGACACCTCGGTCGACGATGACCTGCATGGCGTCGATGGCAACGTAGGCAGGATTCGTGCCCGAGTGATCGACCGTCTTCTTCAAAACGTCATTGGGACTTGTCCTGACGATCAACACATCCGTCCGAGCGGCACGCCATGCCGCACGCAGATCATCAGGCATGATCACACGATCGCCGTCAGCGATCGTGCGCAGCGGCACAGTGATAATCTCGGCTACCATCATCGGTACATCGATCGCATTCAGCACCGAGTAGCCCTTGCCCCCTACATGCCCTACGCATTCGGTGTGCGTACCGTCGCCGTGCGGAGCGAGTGTGACAACATCACAGCGCACCGGACCGCCCTCTTCGACGCTGCCGATGAACGACCCCATACGGAACGGCACGAAGGATGCGGGGGGCAAATGGAATGCACGAACCGTAGCACGATCCGTGATCGGAAGCGACAGATCGATCCACGTCGACGTGTCGACCATGTAGGAACGACCGTCGATGCCGACGGTAAGCGAGAGAGCCACTGATGACATAGCGTCGAACATAATGCTATTTTCGAGCAACTGCGAACTGCAGATCGGCCAACTGCCTAACTAGCTCGAGGTGCGCCATGTCCCGCACACTGAACAAAGTGATGCTGATCGGGAATGTCGGACGAGATCCCGAAGTGAACTTCACGCCTACCGGCGTCAAGGTCGCCCACCTGCGCCTGGCCACGACCGAAGCGTGGAAGGACAAGGACGGCGTCATCCAGGAACACACGGACTGGCACAGCATCGTTGCGTGGCGAGGTCTGGCAGACGTTGTTGAACGACTTATCCGCCGCGGCTCGCGGATCTACGTCGAAGGCAAGATCCAGTACCGATCCTTCGAAGACCGCGACGGACACAAGCGATATGTGACGGAGATCATCGCCGACAACCTGCTTGTACTCGATCCGAAGCGTGCCGACAACAATTCTGATGGTGATTCGGCCTCTGCACCTGCAGACCAACGGCCACAACAACAAGACGACGACATCCCGTTCTGACATGGAAGTAACGCGTAGCACCGAAATCAAGGTCGGCCTGGTAAGTCTCGCCGCCATCTTGCTGCTCATAGGCGGCATCATGATCGGCAAAGGCATCAACCTTTCTCCGAACAAGGCCATCGTCAACATCTCGCTTTCGTCGTCGGGCGGCCTCGAGAACGGATCACCCGTTGTCGTCGATGGCGTGAAGCGCGGCATGATCGTCGACGTACGCAATGATGGCGACGGCGTGACTGCCGTGGCTGAACTTGACCATATCGACGATCTGCATGCCGATGCGTCTGCCAAGGTCACGATCCTGGAGATCACCGGAGGCAAGAAGGTCTCGATCGATCCCGGCACAACCGGCTCGTTCGATGCACGGATGCCACTGAAGGGTGTTGTCAGCCCCGACATCTCGGACCTGATCACGAGCGTTGGCGACGTCAGCGGCGATGCTCAGTCACTTGTGCGCCGGCTGGATACGATCTCGGCCGCCATGACAGCCCTGCTGGGCGACTCGGTCGTGGTGCGCGATCTGCGCACAATGGCCAGCGACGGCTCGCTGCTGGTGTCGGACCTGCGCACGTTCTTCCAGGCGAATAAGCAGCCACTGAAAGAGACCATCGCCTCGCTGCGATCGCTCAGTTCCGAGCTGCGAACCGCCGTCACCGAGAACGATCCGAAGCTTCGCCAACTGCTGGACAAACTTGATCGCACGGCCGACGATGCCGCTGCCGTCCTGCGTCGGGCAGACGGAGCCGTTGTCAAGGCCGATACCATGCTTACCGCTGCCAACGATGTTCTGCGTGCCGTCCGCGACCGCGATGGTACGGCCCACAGACTGATCTACGACGCCGCCTTCATCAACAAGCTTGACTCGACGGTGCAGGAACTGAACACGCTGCTGCTGCAAGCCAACAAGTATGGTATCAACGTGAATGTCGGTCTCGGACACGAGCCCTGATGGCAACGAACAGCACGTTCCTTACTCCCGAGTTGAACGACTACATCGTTTCGCTGTTCAGCTCCGAAGACGAGTTTCTTCGCACCCTTACGGCCGAAGCCGAGGCAGCAGGCATCCCGGCCATCTCGATCGCGCCCGAGCAGACGTCGTTCCTGCAAGTACTGCTGCGCACCATGCGCGCTACGTCCGTCATCGAGATCGGCTCACTGGCAGGATACTCGGCCATCACCATGGCGCGAGCCCTGCCCCCAAACGGTTCCATGCTATGCTGTGAACTGCAGCCGGAGTGGGCCGCCTTCATCCGACGCAAGGCACACGAAGCCGGACTGGCCGACGTCATCACCGTGGCCGACGGCCCCGCCCTTGCCACGCTTCGCTCACTGCCCCCTGACGTCATGATCGATGCCGTCTTCATCGATGCCGACAAACCCAACTACGTTGCCTACGTCGAAGCCGTGTTGCCACACCTGCGGTCGGGTGGCATCATCATTGGCGACAATGCCCTTGCCTGGGGCGAGGTGGCGAACGAGCATACGACCTTCGAACCCGAGAACGTGGCCGGCATCAGAGCCTTTAACGCCTACATGGCCGCCCACCCGGATCTGCAGTGCACCCTTGTGCCGCTGGGCGACGGCATGACCATCGGAGTCAAACGCTGATGACGATCCGTCAGCTTATGCTATGCTCGTGTCTTGCAGTCACTGCCGTCGGCTGCAGACAGTCCCACACCGTCGGACAGATCTTCGACCTTCGGTCCGAAGGCGAGCGCACGAAAGAAGTGCGTTTCACCCAGACGCGCAGCATCGACTCTGTCGACATCACCAATCTTGACGCCGACGTCTGGAAGGTCGAGCACTACAAGTACCCCGACAGCATCAAGCTGTTTGTGCGCGTCCTGGATTCGACAGGCTACGTGGTGACCAACATGGCCCAGCCGTACAAGCGCCCAGACGCACCGGACTACTTTACCGCGCTGAAGGAAACGCTCGGCACCAGCCGACGCTTCAAGAAGACGGCCAACATCACCGACTTTACCGTCCGTGAGTATGGCGAGGGCGACTCCATCCCCACCTACATCTCGCTTGCCATCGACTATTCTGGGTCGATGAAAGGGGCAGTGGAGATGGTTGCCTACGGCACCGAGATCTTCCTGGAGCTTGGACGTCCGTGCGACAACATTGCCATGACGGCCTTTCACAAGGACATCACGAAGGTATTCCCGCTTACGAATGACACCGAGCAGATGCTGCGTGAGTATCGCGCTTACCATAAGCGTGGCGTGGGGCTGTTTACCGTTGCGAACGACGGCATCATGGCGGCCCTGCGAGAGCTCGACACCGTGCCGATCGACCGACCAAAAATCTGCGTGGTCTTTGCCGACGGCGACGAAAACTCGTCGCGCACCAAGATCGGCGACATCTTCGAATACGCCGTCAAGCACAACGTGTCGATCTACTGCGTTGGCTTCGGCTACGCCAACGACGAAGCCCTGCAAAACCTGTCGGTCTATACCGGCGGCAAGTACTACCGCGCCTACTCAAAGGCTGAACTGCTCGCCATCATGCTCGACATCCATCGCAGCCTGCGCAACTTCTACCTTGTGTCGTACAAGCCGCCCAAATACGACGGCCTGCATACGGCAGATGTGACAGTCTCCGTGCCGGGACGTGATACGATGATCGCACGCGGCATCTACGACAAGACGCCGTTGAATCCCATGGACGTAACGGATGAGTTTTCGAAACCCATTCTGTTCGCCTACAACAGTGCCGAGATCGACTCTACCACGTTCTTTCATCTTGACGAGCTTGCCGACAACTTGCAGCGGTTCGAGCGCGTGGTACTCGAAGTACAGGGCCATACCGACAGCGTCGGCGGCGAAGAATACAACAAGCGTCTCTCGCTCGCCCGTGCCGAATCCGTCAAGACGGCATTGATCCTGCGTGGCATCGACGAGTCACGTCTGCGCGTGCGTGGTCTTGGCATGAGCATGCCTGTTGCCACGAACGAGACTGCCGAAGGTCGCGCCCGTAATCGGCGCACCGTGTTCAGGATCCTGCGTAAGTAACGTCGTTACGACAGCAGCTTGGCAATGGCATTGGCTGCAACGACGGCCGACTCGGCAGCGCCGTTCATGAAGCCCTTGTAGCGCATACTGCAGTGTTCGCCGGCAAAGAACAAACGTCCAACCGGACGTCCCTCGACGCCGAACATCGACGTCCACTGTCCTGCCGCATAGCCAGAGTAGCTGCCCTTGCTGTAGGCATACGAGGTCCAGTCAAACCGCTCCGTGCGGCCCGGAGGGTGGCTTGCGATCTCGGGCCACACGGCGGCCAACTCGTCAACCAGCATGGCACCGGCCTGCTCCTTGGTCATGCTGCCGATACGCCTGCTCATGGCGCCGCCATTAAACACCGTAAGGCCTGCCGCACCAGTGCCAAGCATTGCCGTGTTGTCCCACACATTCTGCAGCATGGTATCGGTGAAGGCCAGTCCGTTCTGACCGCGCTCGTGCCAGAATGGTGTTGCAAAGCTCATCACCACCTTGCTGTTGTTTCCGTATCGGAGTTCGTTGATGGCACGTCGTTTTGCCTGTGGCAGCTCCACATCGATGCGAACGTCACGCAGCGTGGTGAAGGGCAGGGCAAGGACGACGACATCGGCATCGACTTCCACGCTCGTATGGTCGCGCCTGAAGGTCAGCGCATAGCGGTCGCCGACCATGGCGATGCGCTCCAACGCGTGGCTTACGTGAATGCGGTCCTTCACGCTCCGCGCAAGGGCCTGCACCAGCTGTTGGTTGCCGCCTCGGATCTTGAAGCGCTCGTCGCTTTGGCCGTACGGTTTGAAGGAGCCCGACGACAGATCGGTCGAGATCATGGTCAACAGGTTCAGTGCCGACTGATCGCCGAGCTCAAGGCCGTTCTCGGTAACGAAGGCCACGTCGAGGAAGCTGCGGAGCCAACCTGTAAGACCGAGCGAGGTGAAGTACGACTCGAGCGACATCATGTCGAGGGCGGCGGCGGGCGACGTTGCCAGCTTCGAAAGATCCGCAGGCAGACGCTCCATGTCCTGCTGGATGCGTTCCAATACCGGAGCTATCTCGCGTACGACGTCAACCTCGGTATAGTGCCTTCCGTCAAAGAACAGCACCTGGTTCATCGACGCGTACGGATCGCGTGATAGATCGACAAGCTCAAGGCCGAAGTCCGACACCATCGACAGCATCTCATGATGGTCGGTATCAATGAACTCGCCGCCCATCTCGGTGGCAACGCCACGCACCAACAGGTCATTCACGGAATACATGCGGCCACCGATGCGCGGGGCCGCTTCGAACACATCGATCTCGAGAGCAGAGCCACCCGGCATATTGCGCAGCAGATGCGCCGTGCGCATACCGGCGATACCGGCGCCAACGATGGCGATGCGAGCGGCTGTCGACACGGGTCTGTCATGCGGTCTTGCGCACCCTGTCAGCCACGATGGAACCATCGTCGCGGCACCGCCGATGGCGAGTGTACGCAACGCGTCGCGACGCGACGCGCTGGCAGCACCGTCGGCCGAAGCTCGGGCCGTAGCGATGGCGCGACGCAGCACACGCATGATGGGAGTCATAGACATGGCAACAAAGTTAGTCAGCCGGCTCCCATAGATGTCGTTGCAAATCCACGTGCTCGTCCACAAAGGTGACGCCTTCGGCTTCAAGGCGTTCGCGCATCAGGAAGGGTGTTGCAAAGTGCATTCGGCCCGTAAGGGCTCCAAAGCGATTCACCACGCGGTGTGCCGGCACGTCGGATGCACGTGCGTCATGCGTGACGGCATTCATGGCGAAGCCCACCATGCGGGCCGAGGAGCGCGCGCCAAGATAGGCCGCGATGTGACCGTAGGTGGTCACCCTGCCCATCGGAATGCGCCGGACCACGTCATACACGCGCTGAAAGAAGTCGTGTGATTCTGTCATGCGTTGCAATTTAGTCCGATGCAGACACGTGTCGATATCGTTCTCTCTCCCGCGCAGGCCGCCGATGCCGCAGCCGTGCGCATGGCGGCGGCGCAGGCCGCGGGCCTTCCGCTCGACGCCGTCACCGCGGTGCGCCAGCACCGTCGGTCGATCGATGCGCGCGGCCGATCCGTTCGCGTTCGCATCGTGGCCGACGTCTATGCCGGCGAGCAGGAGCCGGCACGTCCGTCGGCCGTGCAGCGTCTGCGCAGCGCCAACCCCGCAAGGCGTGTCATCATTGTCGGCGCCGGCCCGGCAGGGTACTTCGCCGCTCTGCGTCTGCTGGAACATGGGGCAACACCCATCGTGCTGGACCGCGGTAAGGACGTGCGGGCGCGACGTCGAGACCTTCGCGCCATCCAGCAGTTTGGCATCGTAGACGAGCATTCCAACTACTGCTTTGGCGAGGGCGGTGCCGGCACGTACAGCGACGGCAAGCTCTACACCAGATCGCACAAGCGTGGCTCTATCGAAAACGTACTCCAGCTCTTGGTCGACCATGGGGCGACGGATGATATCCTGGTTGACAGTCATCCGCACATCGGGTCGAACAAGCTGTGGCTTGTGGTTCAGCGCATCCGCGAGACGATCCTTGCGCATGGAGGCGAGGTACGCTTCGACGCGTGGGTGACCGACCTGCTGATCCATCACGACAGAGTACGCGGCGTGGTGGTCCATGGTACGGAAGAATTACTGGCCGACGCCGTTGTACTGGCCACCGGACACAGCGCGCGCGACGTGATGCGCATGTGTGTGCGGCAGGGCGTGGCCATCGAGTCCAAGCCGTTTGCCCTTGGTGTTCGCATCGAACATCCGCAGCCCCTTATCGACAGCATCCAATACCACACCAGCGTGCGTGACCCGCACCTGCCGGCATCGTCGTACAAACTCGTCTGCCAGGCCAACGGCAAAGGCGTCTTCTCGTTCTGCATGTGTCCGGGTGGCATCATCGTCCCGGCATCAACCTCGCCCGGCGAACTCGTCGTCAACGGCATGAGCATGTCACGTCGCGACTCGCCCTATGCCAACAGCGGCACGGTGGTCACCGTGGACGAGTCGGACTGGGCCTCGTACGCCAAACACGGCCCTCTTGCCGCCATGGAATATCAGGGGGCGGTGGAAGTAGCGGCGTTCAACAGCGTGGCTGACGCCTCGCAACGGGCTCCGGCACAGCGCCTTACCGACTACGTCGCAGGACGTGTCTCGGCGTCGCTTCCCGGCACGTCCTACATCCCCAAGCTGGCCAGCGTCGATCTTCGGTCGGTCCTGCCGGCCCCGGTCGACCGGCGTCTGCGGCAGGCCATCGGCGAGTTCGGACGCATGATGCGCGGCTATCTGACCGAGGAAGCCGTTGTGGTGGCCACCGAGAGTCGCACAAGCTCGCCGGTGCGCATTCCGCGCGACCGTGACACGTACGAACATCTGGGCATTGCCGGCCTCTATCCCTGCGGCGAAGGCGCCGGCTATGCCGGCGGCATCGTCTCGGCTGCACTGGACGGACAGAACGTCGCCTCGGCCATTGCCGTCGCCAACGGTTGGACCTGACGGCCGACCGCGCAGCGCGCTGCGCAGCCGCGAATCTCGCTGCCCCCTTACCGGACAGAAGCCTTTGAGACAAGGATTCTTGGTCCGGAAAAACGCTGCAACTCGGGTCTACGATGTATTTTTGCCGTTCACATTTTGCCACAGCAACGGGACGTCTCCCATGAGAATCTTCTTATCAGCGCTTTCGGCGCTCCTCATTTTTTCCTGCACTGCAGAATCTCAGGTCAACAGCGTGAAGCCTACCAACAAGAAAGACACTGCCAGCTATGCCGTTGGCGTGAACATTGGCAACAACCTGCGCAAGGACGCAGCGATGTTCAACATCGACATGGTGATGGCCGGTATCCGCGACGCCATGGCCGAGAAGTCGCTGCTGACGCCCGAGCAGATGCAGGCAGCATTCGTTGGTCTGCAGCAAGAGATGCAAGCCAAGGCTGATACTGAGCGCAAGGCTGCTTCCTCTGCCAATCGCGAGAAGGGCGAGAAGTTCCTTGCCGAGAACAAGGGCAAGGAAGGCGTGATGACAACGGCCAGCGGTCTGCAGTACAAGGTCGTCCGCCAGGGCACCGGTGCCAAGCCCACGGCTGCCAACACGGTCAAGGTCCACTACGAAGGACGTCTGCTGAGCGGCAAGGTCTTCGATAGCTCCTACGAGCGCAAGGAGCCCATCGAGTTTCCGCTGAACGGCGTGATTGCCGGATGGACCGAAGGCGTACAACTGATGTCGGTTGGCTCGAAGTTCACGTTCTTCATCCCCTCCGATCTTGCCTACGGCGATCAAGGTGCCGGCTCTGACATCGGCCCCGCCGAGGTGCTGATCTTCGACGTCGAACTTCTGGACATCACGAAGTAACTCCGCCGCAGCAGCACTACCGTGCTTCGCACGGTTTGAACATGTGAACGCCCCATCACGATTCTGTTCGTGATGGGGCGTTCTGGTTAACGCAGGTACACAGGGTGTCGTCGCACGTAGGGGCGAGACGCAGGCACGCGCATGGCCGACGAATTCATTCGTCGGCCGTGGGAAGGTGTAAGTCCGTAGTCCAACGCTTGCGCAATGGCTGTTGGCCGACATAATGTTGACCATGTTTCATGATCGCGTCGAGGCAGCGACGAGACTACTGCCAAGGCTGGCCCACGTGCAGGACGACGACATCACCGTGCTGGCCATACCGCGTGGCGGCGTCGTTATCGGCTCCGTCATCGCACAGCAGAAGCACTGCCCGCTCGGCGTTGTCCTTACCAAGAAGATCGGTCACCCTGCCGATGCCGAGTATGCCATTGGAGCAGTGAGTCTTGATGCAGTACAGATCGACCCAGGCCATGACGATGTGCCGGCGGCCTACATCGAGCAGGAGACGTTGCGTCTGCGCGCACTGCTGCGGGCGCGGCAGGCCGCTATCGCCAAGGCCCATGTTACGCCGGCCATTGCAGGACGCACCGTCATCATCGTCGATGACGGTATCGCCACGGGTCTGACCATCCGTGTGGCCATCATGACCGTGCGTGCACAGCACCCACGGCGCATCATCGTTGCGGCACCCGTGGCAGCTCCGTCGATCCCGAAGGAGCTCCGGCCTCTTGCCGATGAGATTGTCATCTTGTCGACACCACGCGACTTCATGGGCGTCGGTCAGTTCTACCGGCACTTCGATCAGGTCGAAGACGACGAGGTAGAACGACTGCTGCGCGCCGGATAACCGCAGATTTCAGCCTGCGGCCATCCAGCGCGAGTCCGTCATGTTTACTTGATCGTGAAGATCCGTATGCGGCTGTTACCGCCAGCAGGTTGGCCGTTTGCGCCGTCGGCAGAGATACCTGCAAGCCGAGTTCCGTTACCGCTGAAGGCGAAGTTTGACGGATAGTCTGACTTCGAAGCGGCCGTCCACGGCAGAACGCGCAGTAGCTGCTGCGTACGCAGGGCCATGAGCGTTGGCGGGGCGCCCTGCGTGTAAGACCGCGAGACGTACTGATCGTCGTCAAACGAAATGGCGTAGACGGATGACGATGTCGAGATACGCGAGATGATGCTTCCGGCGACGAGGTCGATGGCTTGCATTTCGCCGCTGGTGGAACCGCTGCTGCCGCGGCCATACAAAAGCAGGACCTTGCCCGACGGCGACAGCGTACCAGCTTCGCTTACGGTGGTTGAGTCGCTTGCGCCGTTGTAGGTGCGCACAATGTCGCCCGTTGCCAGGTCAGCCGTCAGGATTGCTCTAGGCGTGTAGCTAAGCAGGATGGCACGGTCGTTCCATTGCAGACCAAGGAACATGCCTTGCTGCAGTTGCGCATTGATGGTAACAATGCGACGCTGTGCACCCGTCGTGGCATCATACTCGACAAGTTCATTCGTAGCGGCTGAATCACGCTTGACATAGACGGATGCACCGTCGGGCGTGATGAACTGCCGTCCACTGGCGACGATCTGCGCAGCGGTCTGTCCGCTGGCTGCATCAAAGACCAGCGTCCCCTTTTGCGATAGCACGGCAAGGCGCTGA
Organism: Candidatus Kapaibacterium sp.; assembly: GCA_018882585.1. Lineage (GTDB taxonomy): Bacteria > Bacteroidota > Ignavibacteria > Kapaibacteriales > Kapaibacteriaceae > ZLKRG46. The sequence goes on along the minus strand of VFFB01000030.1, from coordinate 3,945 downwards.
TCGTTGGCCACAAAGGTTAGCCCCGTCGGATACGCTACCGTACCCTGCACGGCCGAGCTCCAGCGCTTTGCGCCGGTCGATGCGTCGTAGACGTGGACGTTCGACTGTGTGACCACGGCGGCAAGTGCACCATCGGCGCTCATGGCAACGTAGCGGGCAGCCTCGCCGTCGGGCAGCATGATGTCGAGATAGTCGGTGGCAACACCGCCACATGCCTGGACGTTGCCGGCGTTGAACAGCGCGCCGGGCGTAATGGCAGCGATCGGCGTGGATGCGATCGTGCGTCCCTCGGTACTGTATCCCTCAAGCGTAAGCGGCACGCCACCGGGCACCGTTACAAGGATGCGGCCCGTTGTTGACGAGGCGATCTTGACACCCGTGGGAGTGATCACCTGGACAAAGCCACCGACAGGTTTGTTGTCGCAATCGACGACCTGCGCTTCGAGCAGCGTGGGACAGGGCGACACCGAAATGTCCTTGCGAAGTGTCTCGTTCTCGGCGATCGGGCCCACGCTTGACGCTGCAGCGCTGATGCCTTCGTTGCGGATGGCTTTGACTTCGACGTCGAACACGAGGTCTGCCGGTACGCGACGACGGTACATGCCGTCCTGATCCGTTATGACCGAGACCTGGCCGATCTCGACGACGATGCCCGCAAGCGGAACATTCTCGCCGCAGGTAACCTTGCCTTCGATGAAGGCGCGACGTGCGTTGGGCACGTCAAGATTCCAGTCGGTAAAGTGCGTCACGGTTCCCACGTAGTCACCGCCGGTGCGCGTAGCCGTTCCCTCTTCCACCCAGATGCCGCGGCTTTCGTCGAAGTGCCACAGCGGGATCGACGCCTCGGAAGCACCTGCAGCGGGGAACGTCAGCGTTGCCGTTGCCCCCTGACGAAGATTGAGTTTCTGGCCTTGGGTGCCGGTGAGCAGGACACGAAGCACGCCATATGACGTAAGCTCAGTCGATGATCCGTCGGCACGGATGGCGGCCATGTCGCCCGAAAAACTCTCGTAGTAGTTGTCGGCCGTCGGATCCAGATATCGGGCCGCGACGCTCACGGTACCTGCGTACGTGTTGCCCTGAGCGTCGATGTAGCCATCGGCAGGAAGGTCGACGCTGGCATTGCCGATGGTGACCTTACCTCCGCTGGCAGCATTGATCGTGCGCGTCTGCTTGGCCTCTTGCAGCGTGAGCATCATGGTCGTGATCTTCGACGCCGACGGATACGCCGCGCGGGCTCCGGTAAAGTAGCCACCCTTTGATACCGTCACGACGGCACGCGTCGAAGGTACGGTGACGTTCTCGAGGACGAAGACGCCGTTCGTATTTGTTGTGGTGGTTGCACCGTGGCCCTTGACCAAGGCGCCCTGCACGGACCGACCGGCTTCGTCGATCACGCGTCCGGTGATCGTTGTCGTTACCGTTGTGGTCGGATCCGGTTCGCCGGGATCGGTCGAAGGATTACAGGCATACACTGCCATCATGACGATGGTCAGCAACGACATCCATAAAGCACGGGCCATAAATGCTCCTAACGTTGAGTTGTTGCGCAAAATCGCAAAACCCGTGTCGTGAACAATGGTTACGCAACAACAACAAAGAGTTGAGACGTATCAGGCCGAAGCAACTCCGGCAGTTCGAGGCGAACTGTCGTAGTTTGCATGTTCATGAATCTGATATCCTGTACGGACCTCTCGAAAGCCTACTTCGAGAAGGTCCTGTTCGAACACATTTCGTTTGGCATCGACGAGGGTGAGCGCATCGGCATCATCGGACGCAACGGCGTTGGGAAGTCGTCGCTGCTGCGCATCATCGCCGGACTCGACGAAGCGGATGCCGGCAATGTGGCCATGATGCGCGGATGCCGCATCGAATACCTTGAACAGCAGCCACAGTTTGACGTGGATGCCACGGCTCTTGATGCCGTCTGCAATGCCTATCGCACCACGCACGACATATACGAGCCGTGGGAGGTCGAGACCCGGGCCACGATCATGCTTGGTAAACTTGGCATCCATGACGCAACGCGGAACGTCCATGCCATGTCGGGTGGACAACGCAAGCGCGTGGCACTTGCCCGCGCCCTTATCTCCGAACCGGACCTGCTCATCCTGGACGAGCCAACGAATCATCTTGATGCCGACTCGGTTCAATGGCTGCAGGACGAGTTGCAGTCAACCCGACGTGGCCTGCTGCTTGTAACCCACGACCGCTACTTCCTGGACGCCGTCAGCACCCGCATCCTGGAACTCGACCAGCAACGCATGTATTCGTTCGAAGGGGGCTACGAAAAATACCTCGAGCGGAAAGAGACGATGCTGAGCGTGCAGGAGGCTACGGCGGATCACGAGCGGAACAAGCTGCGGCGAGAACTTGCGTGGCTGCAGAAAGGCGCCAAAGCCCGACGCACAAAACAGAAGAGTCGTATCGACTGGATCGCCTCGATGCAGGCTTCAGACAAGCCGGTTGAGCAACGCACAATCGAGATCGAGATCGGACATCGCTTTCTTGGCGGCAAGATCATCGACGCCGTCAACGTTTCGAAACGCATCAACGGCAAGCCACTCTTTGCAGACGTGACGTACCGCGCCGCACCGGGCGACCGCATCGGTATCATCGGTCCGAATGGCGCCGGGAAATCCACCCTGCTGAACGTCCTTGCCGGACGCAGCCAACCCGACAGCGGCTTCGTTGATATCGGCGAGACCGTCAAGATTGGCTTCTTCGATCAGGAGATCAAGTCGCTGGATCCGAATCGGACAGTGACGGCAAACCTGCGTGACATTGCCGAGTATATCGACGTTGGCGTAGGACGCGAGCGATATATCACGGCCACGGAGTTGCTGGACCGCTTTCTGTTTTCGCGCAAGCAGCAGAATGCGTATGTGCATACGCTCAGTGGCGGCGAGCAGCGACGTCTTGCCCTGCTGCAGTTGCTGATGGCAGACCCCAACGTGATCTTCCTTGACGAGCCGACGAATGACTTTGACATTGCCACGCTGACCGCGCTCGAAGACTACCTGGATCACTTCAAAGGTGTGTTGCTGATCGTATCGCACGACCGTGCCTTCCTGGATCGCACCGTGCAGACCATCTGGTCGTTCGAATCCGACGGCCGCGTCAAGGAATATCCCGGCAATTACTCGGCCTATCTCGAGAAGATCGAGGCAGCGCGCACGCAGCAGCCTGCAGCGCCCACACAGCCGAAGCCATCGGCGTCTGCATCGCGCGATTCCACGGCCCCTAAAAAACTCTCGTTCAATGAACGACGCGAACTGGAGCAACTGGAGAAGACGATCGCCGAACTCGAGACAAAGCGCGACGACATCGAGCGTCGATTGTCCGAAGCGACAGAAGACTACCAGATTCTGGCGAACCTTGGCGACGAACACGGTAGCGTGCTCGAGGCCATTGACGTGGCAACAATGCGTTGGCTGGAACTGAGCGAGCGCGGCTGAGTACAGGAGCGGCTACGTCCACGTTGGAGCAAAACACCATCGAAACTGAATGGCGGTGTGTCAATCATCGATGTGTACTTAGATCCAACCAGTTCTGATTGCAGCAGATATTGGCATCACATCGATAGATGAAGCGAGAGCAAACGCGGTTCCCGCGGGGATGATGATGGTTGCTCTGTCAGCATTTATGGTGTTCATGCTTTCGATGAGCGATGGCGTGACTTTCGGAGAGAGTGTGCGCTTGATCTCTACAGCATGGGTGCGTCCATCGGGAAGCGAAAGCACAAGGTCTACCTCGGCACCGGCATGCGTTCGATAGTGACTTACCATGATACTCTTTGGTAGGGCATTGAGCAGTTGCTCTGCGCAATAACCTTCCCAGGAATGTCCACAGATTGGATGCCCCATAACTTGATCGATGTTGCGGAGTCCAAGAAGAGCATGCAAGAGTCCTGAATCACGCCATTGATACTTTGCGGCCTTTACC
>VFFB01000142.1 GCA_018882585.1 Candidatus Kapaibacterium sp. | reverse complement strand
CGGCGATACTGCACGTCTGCGTTCAGTACACCAGGGTCGAACGTACTCGACGTTGCACCGCTGATGTTCGTCCAGTTCGGCGTGACAAGGTTGGTATTCACCTGCCACTGATAGGTTATGACTCCATCACCTGTTGCGGCAGACAAAGACGTCAAGGCAACAGGATCACCACCGTCACAAATTGTCTGGCTACCCGCGATCGAACCGGTCGTCAGGTTATTCACCGTCACCGTCACAACGTTCGACGTGGCCGTACAGGCAACGCTGTTGAGCGTGCTCGTGGCAACACGGCGATATTGGGCATCGGCGCTCAGCACACCGGCGTCATACGTTGCCGACGTGGCGCCACCGATGTTCGACCAGCTCGGTGTAGCAAGGTTCGTGTTCACCTGCCACTGATACGTGATCGTACCGTCACCCGTGGCCGCAACCGACGTGAAGGCTGCGGGGTCGCCACCGTCACAGATCGTCTGGTCGCCTGCGATCGAGCCGGCCGTCATGTTGTTCACTGTCACCGTCACCACGTTCGAAATCAGCGTACAGGCAACGCTATTGAGCGTGCTCGTTGCGACACGGCGATATTGGGCATCGGCATTCAGCACACCGGCATCATACGTTGCCAACGTCGCACCGCTGATGTTCGTCCAGTTCGGTGTGACAAGGTTCGTATTCAGCTGCCACTGATACGTGATCGTGCCGTCACCCGTGGCGGCTACCGACGTGAAGGCAGCAGGATCGCCACCATCACAAATCGTCTGATTGGCCGCGATCGAGCCGGCCGTCATGTTGTTCACCGTCACCGTCACAACGTTCGTCGTGGCCGTACAGGCAATGCTGTTAAGCGTGCTCGTGGCAACACGGCGATACTGGGCATCGGCATTCAGCACACCGGCATCATACGTTGCCAAGGTGGCGCCGCTGATGTTCGACCAGCTCGGTGTAGCAAGGTTCGTGTTCACCTGCCATTGATACGTGATCGTGCCGTCACCCGTGGCTGCAATCGACGTGAAGGCAGCAGGGTCGCCGCCGTCACAGATCGTCTGCGTGGCCGCGATCGTGCCGGCCGACATGTTGTTCACCGTCACCGTCACAACGTTCGACGTGGCGGTACAGGCAACGCTGTTGAGCGTGCTCGTGGCAACACGGCGATACTGCGCATCGGCGTTGAGTACACCGGCATCATACGTTGCCGAGGTGGCACCGCTGATGTTCGACCAGCTCGGTGTAGCGATGTTCGTGTTCAGCTGCCATTGATACGTGATCGTGCCATCACCCGTGGCCGCAACCGACGTGAAGGCTGCAGGATCGCCACCATCACAGATCGTCTGGTCGCCCGCAATCGTGCCGGCCGTCATGTTATTCACTGTCACCGTCACCACATTCGAAATCAGCGTACAGGCAACGCTGTTAAGCGTGCTCGTGGCAACACGGCGATATTGGGCATCTGCATTCAGCACGCCGGCATCATACGTTGCCAACGTGGCGCCGCTGATGTTGGACCAGTTCGGTGTAGCGATGTTCGTGTTCAGCTGCCATTGATACGTGATCGTGCCGTCACCCGTGGCGGCTACCGACGTAAAGGCAGCGGGGTCGCCACCATCACAGATCGTCTGAGTGGCCGAGATCGAACCGGCCGTCATGTTGTTCACCGTCACCGTCACAACGTTTGACGTGGCCGTACAGGCAACGCTGTTGAGCGTGCTTGTGGCAACACGGCGATATTGGGCATCGGCGTTCAGCACACCGGCATCATACGTTGCCAACGTGGCGCCGCTGATGTTGGACCAGCTCGGCGTAGCAAGGTTCGTGTTCACCTGCCACTGATACGTGATCGTGCCGTCGCCCGTGGCAGCTACCGACGTAAAGGCAGCAGGGTCGCCACCATCACAGATCGTCTGGTCGGCTGCGATCGAGCCGGCCGTCATGTTGTTCACGGTGATATTCACCGTGTTACCCGAGAGACCCGAGCAGGCGACGCCGTTGAGCGTGCTGATCGCCATGCGGCGATACTGCACGTCTGCGTTCAGTACACCAGGGTCGAACGTACTCGACGTTGCACCGCTGATGTTCGTCCAGTTCGGCGTGGCAAGGTTGGTATTCACCTGCCACTGATAGGTTATGACTCCATCACCTGTTGCGGCCGACAGAGACGTCAAGGCAACAGGATCACCACCGTCACAAATTGTCTGGCTGCCCGCGATCGAACCGGTCGTCAGGTTGTTCACCGTCACCGTCACAACGTTCGTCGTGGCCGTACAGGCAACGCTGTTGAGCGTGCTCGTGGCAACACGGCGATACTGCGCATCGGCGTTCAGCACACCGGCGTCATACGTTGCCGACGTGGCGCCACCGATGTTCGACCAGCTTGGTGTAGCAAGGTTCGTGTTCACCTGCCACTGATACGTGATCGTACCGTCACCCGTGGCCGCTACCGACGTAAAGGCAGCGGGGTCGCCACCATCACAGATCGTCTGGTCGGCTGCAATCGTGCCGGCCGTCATGTTGTTCACCGTCACCGTTACCACGTTCGACGTGGCTGTACAGGCAACGCTGTTGAGCGTGCTCGTGGCAACGCGACGATACTGCGCATCGGCGTTCAGTACACCGGCATCATACGTTGCCGACGTGGCGCCGCTGATGTTCGACCAGCTCGGTGTAGCGATGTTCGTGTTCAGCTGCCACTGATACGTGATCGTACCGTCACCCGTGGCGGCAACCGACGTGAAGGCAGCAGGGTCGCCACCATCACAGATCGTCTGGTTGGCCGAGATTGAGCCGGCCGTCATGTTGTTCACCGTCACCGTAACAACGTTCGACGTGGCGGTACAAGCAATGCCGTTGAGCGTGCTCGTTGCGACACGGCGATACTGGGCATCAGCTGCAAGCGGGCCGACATCATACGTTGCCGATGTTGCGCCGCTGACGTTCGACCAGTTCGGTGTTACAAGATTCTGGTTCACTTGCCACTGGTACGTTACCACGCCGGAGCCTGTAGCTGCAACCGACGTGAAGGCTGCGGGATCGCCGCCTTCGCAGATCGTCTGATTGCCGGCAATGGAACCTGCCGTAACGTCATTCACCGTCACTGTCCACGTGCCATCAGCCAGCTCGGGCGTTGTGTTACACGTTCCATCCTTGGCATAGCGACGATAGCTCGTCGTAACCGTCAGACCGGTCGGAGGCGTATAGGTATTACCCGTGGCGCCACTGATGGCGGCCGTATAGTTGTCGGCCGACGAACGCCACGAATACGTGATGTTGTTGTCACCGCCACTGGCATTCGTCATGCTGCCGATTACGGACGGCGTGCCGCCGGAGCAGATCGTCTGACCTGTTGTGGCAATGCCACCCGGTGTGAACTGCGGACGTACCGTCACCGTCCACGTGCCTGTCGACTGCGTGAACGTCGTGTTACAGGTACCGTCCTTGGCATAGCGACGATAGCTCGTCGTGCTGATCATGTTTGACGGCGGCGTGTAGGTCGCAGCCGTTGCGCCGCTGATAGCCGTGGTATAGCCATCGGCCGACGAGCGCCACGAATACGTGATGGTATTGTCGCCGCCGCTTGCAGGCGTCGTGCTGCCGATTGTCGACGGCGTACCGTTGTAGCAGATCGTTTCGCCGGCGGCGTTGATCGCGCCGGACGTAAACTGCGGACGCTGCGGAACGACGATGGCCGAAGACGTCTTCGACGTGTTGTGGTTGTCGGTCACGGTCACCGTATAGGTGCCTGCGGGAATGCCCGTCAGGTCCTGCGTGGTTGCACCGTTGCTCCACAGGTAGGAGTAGACCGGAGCCGGTACAACCGTGCTCACGGGCGTTACGGTAAGGTCGATCGCTCCGTCGGACGTACCGTAGCAGATGATGGCCGGAGCGGGGTTACTCAAGTTGAAGTTCGTGCCGATGCACTTGTTGGCCGGAGGATTGAAGCCGATGCTCGGATTCGTTTCGTTCTGCACCTGCCAGGGATCATAATCGACGTTACCGGATATCTCAGGATCGATGTTGTTACCCGACGATGAGCCGAAGTAGTTGCACGAGGCAGGCAGCTCGGCCGTGCGGCCGTTGCTGATGGCAACACCATTTGTTGCCGGACCAAAGTAGTTCTCGAAGATCGATGCAATTGTACCGGTCGTCGCCGAAGCGAAGCTCAGAGCGGCGTAGCCGGAACCCGACGCCCCTGAATTGAGGACGGTGTTGTTGTTGATGCGCAGGGCTGTACCGAAACTGCCGCTATTGCGGAAGGCAATGCCGTGCTGGTTTGCGCCTGTGATCTCGTTGCTTTCGATCGTGAAGTTCTGGATCGTGTTACCGATCAGGGCGATACCATCGGCACCGGCATTCGTGATCTTGTTGCCACGGATCGTCACCGTCGATGTGGCACTCAGACCGCGGAACTCAAGCGAACCCTCGATATTTGAGTTCGAGATCGTGATGTTCCGTGCAAGGTTGCCGATCGCGCATGTAAGGGCGCGAATGCGCTGATCTCCGCACGACGGATCGTAGCCATATGCATCGATCACGGAGTTGTTCACGGTAAGTGCTGCCGCACGGTTGAGCGTGATGGCTGACTGAAGGGGCACCGCCGTTCCGCAAAACCCGGCATTGATGCGCGAATTCTGCAGCGACAAGGTGCGCAGCGCATTAGAGTTGATGGGCCGCGTGGTAACGTCGGCGTCGATCAACAGGGCGTTCAACACCACATCGTCGGCACCGGCCGTAATAGTGATGTTGCCGTTCACGGCAGTCCACGCAGATGGTGCCGCAGACTTCGTTCGTGCGTCTGTTGCATCAAACGTCCAAACGTAGTTACCAGTGCCATCCTTCGTGAACGGTTCATGGCTACCGATGATCGTCAGCGACTTATTGATATTCAACTGCCCATTGAATGTTCCCTTTTGCACGCGGATGGTCGCACCGGCTGTCGACGCGTCAATTGCCGACTGAATCGAGAAGAAGCTCCGTGAATAGTCCGTAGATGTCTTCACCGGTGCTTCCGTTGCGCATGCTTCATTCGGATCGGGAATGAAGCCCAGCGCGCCGCCGTCGATATCTGTTCCTACAGCGTTATACGGGCCGATTTCCAGGTTCCCCACGTTGCGCATGGCGATCGTCGAAACGTCATTCGTGCCGAAGTAGTTACACGTCGCTGGAAGAACATCTTGCGAGGCGTTGATGATGGCAGTCGTCGAATTGGCAGGATCGTATCCGAAGCTGTTCTGCGTGACGTTGACCTTGACGCCTTGGCCGTGCACGGCATAGACGGCGATGGTACTTACGTCGTTGCCACCGGCAAACATGTTATTGCGGATCTCGATGCCATCAATGCTATTCCAAGCATTGATAAAGACCGCTTGACTTTCTGAGTTCGCAAAATCGTTGTTCGAAATGATGGCAGATGCGACAGAGCCCTGCAACATCAACCCGGTATAGTTTACGTCGAAGCTATTTTCGCCGATGACAGCGATGCCATAGACGTCAGAAATGTACAATCCGCCCCATCCGGAATATGTCCCTGGGTCGTAGTAACCGTTGAATCGATTGCCTGCCACGACAACATCATTGACGTTGTAGATCCATGTGGTATATGATTGATCGAACAGGCAGTTCGAGATCGTGAGCTGGTTTAGATAACCGTAGTAATTCCCCAATGGACTGATGTCTGCGTCGAACGTGAGTTTTGAAAACTGCAACCAATGCCCCATCGCTGTTTCGGTGGCAAACACTCGCACCGGTAAATCATCGAACTCCATGCGAGCCATCAATACAAAGCAATCCATTAGGTTCGCTTCTTGCATTTGCCTCAAAACCGATTCCATCTGCTCGATGCGTCTCGCGGCTTCCCACAATAACTTTGGATGCTTGTATTTCACCGAGTCAACGCCACGTACCTCCAAATCATGCGACAACTGCCGTAATTCACTAACAATAGACGTGGTAACAAGGCGAGCAACGCCATCACTCC
>VFFB01000029.1 GCA_018882585.1 Candidatus Kapaibacterium sp. | reverse complement strand
GCCAAGCACAGCGTCTATCGATCGATCAACCGGGCCCTGCTCGACGAGCACGAAGGCGTGATGCTTACGCGCAGTCTGCGCAGCCTGTCGATCAGCACCATCGAATTTGCCAATGCCATTCTTGAGCGCGACCCCGAGTATCGCGGACAATGGCGGGGCTGGGTAGAACGACGCCGCGCGTGGAAGCTTCGCGAAGAGCGCGAGGCAGAACTCCTGCTGCAACAGGCGGGGGGAGAGTGCCTTGATGTGTCTGACACCAGCGATGAGGAAGTGGCGGAACTCGAACCGGGCGATGACAGGTACTTGGTATTGGACGACGACGAAACGTTGGATGACGACGCTGACCAACAACACAGCCCTGAAGCCCAACCGCGCAACGTCTGACCCATGCTGCAATGCACTGCCGTGGAACGACGATGAAGTCGACGAACGGTCTACTTGGCGTGATACCAGGAGGGGCCGACGCCGGATTCCACAAGCACGGGCACACCGTCAAGCGGAAGGGCGTTCTGCATCTCCTCCACCACAAGAGCACGAAGGTCATCCACCTCATCGTTGAACGCTTCCAACACTAATTCGTCATGCACCTGCAGCATCAGCAGCGAGCGCATCTTGTGGCGTTGCATCTCGGCGTGAACGCGGATCATGGCCAGTTTCATCATATCGGCAGCCGTGCCCTGAATGGGCATGTTCACGGCGGCGCGTTCCGCCGCCGTGCGCAACCCCCTGTTGTCGCTTTCGATCAGCGGGAAGTAGCGGCGGCGTCCGAGCAAGGTCGTGGCATAGCCCTTCGACCGAGTCGACTCGACCGTACTGTCGATGTAGCGCTTGATGCCGGCATACTTCTCGAAGTAGCTGGCGATGATCTGTTGCGCCTCGGTACGCGAGATGCCAAGCTGTTGCGACAGGCCGTGGGCGCCTTGGCCGTACATGATGCCGAAGTTCACGGTCTTGGCCACGCGACGTTGATCTGCGGTGACGTGTTCGATCGGCGTATCGAACAGCTGCGCCGCCGTGGCGGCGTGCACGTCGGCGCCGCCGGCAAAGGCCTGCATCAGTCCGGCATCCTGCGAGATGGCAGCCATGATGCGCAGTTCGATCTGCGAATAGTCGGCCGACAGGATGACGGCATCGTGATGCTGTGGCACAAAGGCTTTGCGGATGCGCAGACCAAGTTCGGAGCGGACGGGGATGTTCTGCAGGTTGGGCTCGGTCGACGAAAGACGTCCCGTAGCTGCCACCGTTTGATTGTACGTCGTATGCACACGCTTGGTGTGCGGATTGATCAGGCGGGGCAGCGACTCGACGTAGGTCGACCGGAGTTTTTCGACCTGACGGTATTCCATCACCATTCTCGCGATGGGATAGATCTCGGCCAGCTCCGTCAGCACGGCAGCATCGGTGCTGTAGCCTGTCTTCGTCTTGCGCTGGACGGGAAGCATCATCCTCTCGAACAGCACTTCGCCGAGTTGCTTTGGCGAGTTGATCGAGAACTCCTCGCCTGCCTCTTTCCAGATGGCCTGTTCCAGCCGATGGGCTTCCTCGCGCATGAAGGTCCCCAGCTCGTGCAGCGCCGACGTGTCGATGGCGATGCCGTTGAACTCCATCGCCGTCAGCACTTCTTCGACCGGGAACTCGACCTTGACGGCAAGATCCATCAGGCCCTCGCGTTCAAGTTCGGGCGAGAGTCGCTCGGCAAGCTTCATCGCCAGATCGGCGTCTTCTGCAGCGTACTCGGCAACGACCTTCGGATCGACATCACGCATGGAACGCTGTGCCCCCTTCTTTTCGCCAATGAGGGCAGTGATGGGAATGGGCTCGTAGCCAAGCCAGCGCTGCGACAGTGCGTCAAGGTTGTGCGGCTTGTCGGCGTCGAGGATGTAGCTGGCCAGCATCGCGTCGAAGGCAATGGGGTGGACAACGATGTCGTGACGACGCAGCACAAGCGAATCGTACTTCAGGTTCTGTCCAACCTTGCCCACATGCTTGTCATGCAGCAATGGCCGCAAGCGATGCATGACCTCGGCCACTGGCAGACCATGCCCTTGCGCGCTGCCGAAGAGCGAATCCGGGGCGGCGTCGGCATCATCGACGACGGCCACGTAGAAGGCCCTGCCGGAGTTGGCGCACAGGGCAACGCCCACCATGCCGCATTGCATGGCCTGGAGCGATGTGGTTTCGAGGTCGACACTCAGCAGCTTCGGTTTGCCAAGCTCCTTCATCATCGCGTCGAACAACGGCCACGTATCAACCAGCTGGTAGTCGTGCGGCACATCGGCAAGGTGTTGCAGCATGCCACCCTGTTCATGTTCGGCAACGGCGCCCGGTTCGGGCGGTGCATCGGCATCGGTGGGCGGCGGCGCCACGGGCATGATCTCGACGCCGGCCTTATCGGCATACTTCTGGAACTTGCGTCGGAGCGTGCCGAAGCCAAGCGCATGACAGAACTCGTCGATGGCCTGAAAGTCCATCTGCTTCCTGTGCAGGGCAACACGCTTCGCGTCGATCGGCACATCGGTATGGATCGTCACCAGCTGCTTCGACAGCATGGCCATGTCGCGCGAGGCTTCGAGTTTGGTTCGCAGCGAGGCCTTCTCGATGGCGTCGAGGTTGGCATAGATATTCTCGACCGTATCAAACTGCTCGATCAGCGGGATGGCCGTCTTTTCGCCGACGCCTTTGACGCCTGGCACGTTGTCGGACGAATCGCCGATCAGCGCCAGCACATCGATCACATGGTCTGGTTTGACTCCGAACTTCTCCTTCACTTTTTTGGCATCGTACACTTCGTACTCGCCAACGTCCTTGCCGGGACGGAGCACCTTCACCTTATCGTTCACAAGCTGGAAGTAATCCTTGTCGGACGTCACACACAGGATGTCGTGTCCGTCCACCGATTCCCTCGAAGCGATCGTCCCAATGATATCATCGGCCTCGAACCCCGGCATTTCGATGCGCTCGAGACCCATCAGGGTGATAAGGTCCTTGATGCGACCAAGCTGCGGTACAAGGTCATCCGGGAATGCATCTCGGTGCGCCTTGTACTGATCGTACAACTCGTGCCGGAACGTCGGCTCCTTGGTATCGAACACCACGGCGATCGCATCGGGGTCGTGCTTATCCAGCAGCGACGTCAGCATATTGGCAAAGGCAAACACGGCAAACGTCGGCTCGCCGGTATTGGACTGCATGCCCGTGCGTTGCAGTGCGTGGTAGGCACGGAACACAAGGGCCATTGCGTCGATAAGGATGATCGGGCCGGGCATGGTGGGTAGATATCAGTGGAACTCGGCGTAACGCAGGCGAACATACCGCGATTCTTCGCGTGATACGTGCTACGTTGTTGTTTTGAGGCAATTTTGCGGCCATGGAACTGAATGACCTGTGGATGTATGGCGGCTTTGTGCTGCTTATCCTGTTCTTTCTGGCGCTTGACCTTGGGCTGTTCAACCGCACGCCACACGTGGTCAAGCTGAAGGAAGCTCTCGGCTGGACGGCCGTGTGGGTGAGCATGGCCATGCTGTTCAACCTGTTCGTGTATTACACGCGTGGCCCCGTTGCAGCTACGGAGTTCTTCGCGGGCTACCTGCTGGAACAGTCATTGTCGGTCGACAACATCTTTGTCATCATCCTGATACTACGGTACTTCAAGGTTGCGCCGCAGTACCATCACAAAGTGTTGTTCTGGGGCATCATCGGTGCGTTGCTCATGCGGGGCATCATGATCGGTGTGGGCGCCTTCCTGATCCATCAGTTCGAATGGATATTCTACGTGTTCGGCGCCTTCCTGATCTTCACGGGCATCAGAATGGCCTTCAGTGATGACGATGCTGAAGATCTCGAGCAGAACACGGTCGTGAAGTATTCACGCCGCTGGCTCCGTGTCACCAACGAGTACCACCAGGATGCATTCAGCATCAAGCAGCAAGGCGTCCGATACTTCACGCCGCTGTTCCTTGTTCTCATCGTGGTCGAGTTCACCGACCTGATCTTTGCCGTCGACAGTATCCCGGCCATCTTTGCCGTCACGCACGATTCCTTCATCGTCTTCACTTCGAACGTCTTTGCCGTCATGGGTCTGCGCTCCCTGTTCTTCGCCGTTGCCGGCGTCATGGGGTTGTTCCATTACCTGAAGTACGGCCTGAGCGTCATCCTGACGTTCATTGGCGTTAAGATGTTCATCCAGCACTGGTACAAGCTGCCCATCGAGATCGCCCTGGGCGTCATCGTCCTTGTCTTGACGATATCGATCCTTGCATCGATCCTCTTCCCGCAGCGCGACCCAGCAACATCCGATGCCTCGGAAGGGGGCAATGCGTAACCTGTCGACACGGCAGGTCCTTCGCGCGGCCCTCCTCGTCGGCCTTGCCATCGTCGTTACCGCATGTTCTAGCGTGCGTCCGCCCGGCCGCACAGCCGGCAGTACTGTCGACCGACTGCTGTCGACCGCCGAGGATCTGCTTGGTACGCGCTACTGCAGTGCCGGCGTAACGCCTGACTGTTTCGACTGCTCGGGCTTCACCACGCATTGCTTTGCCGGTGTGGGCATCGCTCTTCCCCGCACGTCGCAGCAGCAGTACGACGTTGGCGCCCCGGTCGATCGCAGCGACCTCGTCCCGGGCGACCTGGTGTTCTTCACTACGAACGGCCGTGGCATCTCGCACGTGGGCATCTATCTGGGCGACTCCCAGTTCATCCATTCCGGCACCTCGACCGGCGTCACCCGAACGCCCCTGCACGACCGCTACTGGGCCCCCCGCTACGTCGGCGCCCGGCGGGTAGTAACCCGCGAGTGAACAGAGGGGCGCTTCGCCCACGAGTTGATTCGTGGGCGAATGCCATTTATGGGTGAATGCCAATTTGTCACGCTACTGCCACGCCAACAGGTGCTGCGCCGCCCCATAACTGACACCATGACAGGTTTTCAGGTTTGGCACGCTTTTCCATGAACGTCGATCGTACTGCGAACAAGGTACTAGCCCTACCCAATCACACACTACACACAACCACCATGTTCACACTACGAACACTGCACAGGAGGCCAACCATGTCTATCATCAAGGTAGATCCGTTCCGCGGTTTTGACACGATGGTACGTCGTTTCAACGAGGCATTTGAAGAGTCGATGAACGGCGGACTGAAGTTCGAGATCGGGGATTTTTCGCCGCGTGTTGACGTGTGCGAAGACGAGAAGGCGCTGACGTTTCACGTCGAACTGCCGGGCATCAACAAGGATCAGGTCAAGGTGACCGTGTCGGACGAGAACATCCTGACGATCACCGGAGAGAAGAAGCGCGAGGAGAAGGCCGAAGGCAAGAATTACATGCGCGTCGAGCGCAGCTACGGCAGCTTCACGCGGTCGTTCAACCTGCCGGACAACCTTTGGACCGACAAGGTTGACGCACACTTCGACAACGGCGTGCTGAACATCAGCATTCCGAAGAAGGAGCCGTCAAAGCCGAAGCACCACGAGATCAGCATTCACTAAGCATTCACCATCCGGCCCCCGAACTCCGGGGGCCGGAGCTTTTATTTGCAAAGGGACCATACATGGGCAAGATCATCGGAATCGACCTCGGAACAACCAACAGCTGCGTGTCTGTCATGGAAGGCACGGCACCGGTTGTGATCGCCAATGCCGAGGGCATGCGCACCACGCCATCCGTGGTGGCATTCACGAAGAGCGGGGAACGGCTCGTAGGCCAGGCAGCAAAACGTCAGTCCGTCACGAACCCCAAAAACACCGTCTACTCCATCAAGCGCTTCATGGGCAGGCAGATGAGCGAAGTGTCGGACGAATCGAAGTCCGTACCCTATGCCGTCGTCGCCGGCGACAACAACACGGCCCGTGTTGAAGTGGATGGACGCCTGTACTCGCCGCCGGAGATCTCGGCCATGATCCTGCAAAAGATGAAGCAGACGGCCGAAGATTACCTTGGCGAAAAGGTGACCGAGGCCGTGATCACCGTGCCTGCCTACTTCAACGATGCACAGCGTCAGGCAACGAAGGATGCCGGCGAGATCGCCGGTCTGACCGTGCGACGCATCATCAACGAGCCCACGGCTGCCGCCTTGGCCTATGGTCTGGACAAGAAAGGCCAGAACCAGATCGTTGCCGTGTACGACCTTGGTGGCGGTACGTTCGACATCTCGATCCTTGAGATCGGCGATGGCGTGTTCGAGGTGAAGTCGACTAATGGCGACGGACACCTTGGCGGCGATAACTTCGACCAGCGCCTGATCGACTTCCTTGCCGATGAGTTCAACAAGGCCGAAGGTATCGACCTGCGCAAGGATCCCATGGCACTGCAACGTCTGCGCGAAGCCGCCGAAAAAGCCAAGATCGAGCTGTCGCAGATGCTGCAGACCGACGTAAACCTGCCCTTCATCACGGCAACGGCCGAAGGTCCGAAGCACTTGAATGTGAACATCACGCGCGCCAAGTTCGAGCAGATGTGTACCGACCTGTTCGAGCGCTCGCTGAAGCCCTGCGAAGCAGCTCTGCGTGATGCCAAGATCACGCCCACGCAGATCAACGACGTGATTCTGGTGGGTGGCTCCACGCGGATCCCCAAGATCCAGGAGCTTGTAAAGAACTTCTTTGGCAAAGACCCGAACCGCGGCGTGAATCCCGACGAAGTGGTCGCTGTTGGCGCAGCCATCCAAGGTGGCGTGCTGGCAGGCGATGTCAAGGATGTACTCCTGCTTGACGTGACCCCGCTGACCCTTGGCATCGAGACCATGGGCGGCGTGATGACGCCGATGATCCAAGCCAATACGACCATCCCACACAAGAAGACGGAGACATTCTCGACCGCCAGCGACAGTCAGCCCAGCGTGGAGATCCACATCCTGCAAGGCGAACGCTCGATGGCGTCGGACAACAAGACGCTCGGCAAGTTCCACCTTGACGGAATTCCGCCGGCCCCCCGCGGCGTGCCGCAGATCGAGGTGACCTTCGACATCGATGCCAATGGTATCCTGAGCGTGATGGCCAAGGACAAGGCCACGGGCAAGGAACAGAACATCCGCATCACCGGCTCGAGCGGCCTTGACAAGAACGAGGTCGAACGCATGAAGCGCGATGCCCAGGACCACGCCGCCGAAGACAAGAAGCGCAAGGAAGAGATCGAACTGCGCAACCAGGGCGACCAGCTGGTGTACAGCACCGAGAAGCAACTCAACGAGTTTGCCGATAAGCTGGATGCCGAGACCAAGGACCGAATCTCGAAGGCTAAGGACCGTCTGTCCGACGCCATCAAGAATAACGCCTCGGACATTCGTCCGGCCATGGATGCGCTCAATCAACTGTGGAGCGAAGCATCAACCAAGATGTATCAGCAGGCCTCGGCCGAACCCCAGCCGGGTGCCGCTGCCGGCGATGCCGACGCAGGCACCTCGGCCGATGGCAACAAGGTCGAAGATGCCGATTACACCATTGTCGACGAGAAGTAATCCAGCTTCCTACTACCGAACATCCGGATATGCAATCACAGGCACGCCAGCGCGTGCCTGTGGTCGTTTAGGGGTCCGCCCAACGTCGCATCAATGTGGCACGCCATATGCTTGGATTCTCGCCGGTCCGGCATCCTATCTTTGTCTATGACTCCTTCCACCCGATCCAAGGCCATCGAACTGCATCAGCACAATCCGACGCAGGTGCTGCTGTTCTGGACGTTGTCCATCGTGGGTGTTGCAACGCTCTTCCTGTACGTGGCAACGCCCGTCATGCAGTCGTTCTTCGGAACGTTTCTGCAAAGCAAGGTCTTGATGAGCGGCGAACGCGTCGTGTACCGCCTTAGCGAATCACGTCCCGACGACACCCTAACAACGGACCCAACGACGCTGTGGGCCCTTGCCGAACCGGCACGCAAGGCATCCACGTCGAAGATCGTGCGCCTGCCGCGCGCCGAGTACGTGTTTCAGCCCGTCATCGCCCTGGGACCGCTGGTAGCCGTCGGTGGCCTGGTCGTTGCCTCGCTCCTGACAGCGCTGCTGCCGGCAGGAGTTGGCTTCATCCGACAAAAGATCGAGCGCGAGATCCTGAACGCACTCGATCGCCTTGCATGGGCGCAGTATGGAGAGCATACGGCCGACGAGATCAAGCGCTTGGTAAAGGACATCACGGTAGCAGACATTCGACGTCTGCACGATCTTGCCGACATCTATGGCGTGCGCTTCACCGACCTTGAACTGCTGCGCAATGCCGTACGCTGGCGTGAAGGCACCGGCATTCAAAAGCTGCTGCGTGTTCACGACGGCATCAAGTTCTACATGCGGGAATACTTCACCGACCGCTACGCCAACGCCGTCCTCGGTTTTGTCTACATCGGTGCCGCCGTCCTGATCATCGTCATCGGTCTGCGCGGCCTGAAGTTCATCCCCGGCTCCGATCCGTCCATCGTCCTGGGCGCCCTCGGCCTGGAATTCACGCTCCTCATCACCTATGCCGTTGTCCTGATGTACGGCAGGGTCGAGGAAGGGGGCGACGCGCACCGACCTGCGGCCGCCGAACTGCAAGGCGGCGACGAGCGCGATGCCGACACCGAGCAACTTCTGCGCGCCTTCCTGGCCACGCCCCGGTCGAACACGCAGGGTGACAACTCATGATGACAGCCGTACTGCCCGGACGTGCCGAGGTATGCTCCCGCCTGGACCGCGACGTCCAACGTTGGCGGCAAGGTCACGGGGCCATCATCGTGCTACGCGGCGAAGCCGGCATGGGCAAGACATCCGTACTCGACTGGATGGCTACGGCAATCGGCGACGAGGCAGTACGCGTAGACTGTCGGCCACCGATCGGCAGCTTCAACGTGTCCGGCATCCAGCCGCTGCAACCCTTCGGCTATGCAATCGAGCAACTCTACGTGCAAAGCGAACAGGCCGCCAAGAAGCGCCTGGCCATGAACATTGGCATGTCGCTGCTGGCGTCGATACCGATCGCCGGCGACATCTTCTATGCCGTCAAGTCCGTCTCGCAAGATCTAAGCGAGTACAAGCGTGATACATCAGCGCTGCAGCATAAGAAGCGCGCCGCCGTCGACGAATGCGTCGCAACGCTCACGCGCATCGTTGCACAGCGTCCCGTCGCCCTGCTCGTCGATGACGCTCACTGGTGCGACTCGCAAAGCGTTGACGTGCTGCGACACCTGCTGCCACGCATTGCAGACTTGCCGTTGCTCATCGTCTGGGCTGTCGACACAGCCTCGTCCAGACGCGTCAACCTGCCACTACAGTCGATGATGCAGGAGAGTGTCTTCCAGGACTCCCTCGTCGGTCTGCCCTCCCTGTCGGCCGATGCCGTGCGCGACCTTGTGAGGAGCATGGTGCCGAATGCCGCATTCACGGAGCGCGAGTGGACGCTGCTGCATGACCGAACGGCCGGTACTCCCGGCATTGTGCGTGAGTACATCAGATACCTGCAGCAGACATCGCAGGTGGCATCTGACGGAACCCTGGCCGACGGAGCCCTGGAAACGCCGGGCCTTAGCCGCAGCGATCACCCCGCAACCGATGTTGCCCTGCACAGCGTGAGCGCCGACGATGCCGCTGTGCTGACGCTTGCAGCGGCCGAGGGACGTGAGTTCACGGCCTTCATGGTGGCCGCCCTGATGAATCAGGATGTACTTACGGCCATCCGCACCCTGCGTGGTGTGACGCAGCGCACAGGCATGATCAAAAGCCTTGGCATGCGAACACGGTACGGTGTAAAGACCACCGTCTATACCTTCACGCAAACAGCTGCCTACACGCACTTTCTGCACTACGCCGAGTACGAAGAACGCAAGCACCTGCATCAACGCATCGGCGAGATCCTTTCCCGCGAGTATGCCAGCGCAGAACTCGACGAAGTGCGCCAGCATCTGGCAAGCTTCATCGCCGCTCACAGCATGGAAGCCGACGATACCGACACGGTCGAGCGCATGCTGCATGTGAGTGCCGAAGGGGCCGACGACATGGGAGCGAACGACATCTCGACGTATATCCGCACCACGCTCCTGTCAGACTATGCGCAGGCCTCGCTGCAGGCTGCCGTTCCAGCTGCGTCCAACGTTGCCGACGCCGAGGTCAGCGCCGGCACATCGGCCGGTACGCCCGTGCAAACGCTCATACGCGCCATCGCTGATGCCATCATCGGCGGTGATGCACTAACGGCATCGACACTTGCCACGGCTGCAATCGCATCTTCACCGCAGCTGCTGGCCTCGGAGCGCGTAACGCTGCTGTCGCTTGCCGCACGCGCCAGCATCGAGCTTTCGCTGTGGGCCGAAGCCGAAGCGCGCATCGACGAAGCCGAACGCATCGCCGATATCTCGCAGCGCGATCGGTGTCTGCTGCTTAACCTGCGGGCCACGCTTGCCCTGCGGCAGAACGATGCCGCCCATGCACGCGCGCTGCTGTACGAAGCTTCGCGCATTGCCGCGGCACTGCCAGTAAACACGCGCATCGTGACGCTGGGCAATATCATTCTTACTTTGCGTGAGCTGGGCGACACGTCTGTCGAACGCTACGAACGCTCCCTGCGTAGACTTGTGAGTGTGCGTGGCTGGAGCGGCATGCGCGCCGACCTTGCCGTGTAAGTACCAGACCGGAGACGTATCATGACTGCCCGCCTCACGTCGCTCCTTGCGGCCTTGCTTGCCATTGGTGTAGCCACTGCGCAGGATCACCCCAACGTCCGCCACATGGAACGGGCACATCCGACGCCCCTTTCCGACTCCAAGCTGCAAGAACATGTGCTAAAGCTGCCCTTCGTTACCGAACAGATGCCGTACACATCGCAGTTCGAGAATACGAACCTGATTGTCGGCGTCGAAGAAGGCCTTCCGGCACAGAACGAATCGTCGATCGCCGTCAACCCACGCAACCCGCGTAACGTGATCGGTGCTGCCGTCGACTATCGCAACAACTCGTCACGGTGGGTGTACTACACCACGAACAGCGGTCGCACCTGGATCAACAAGGACCTTGGCAAGGCCCAGAATGGCTGGCCCTCGGGCAACGACCCCTCGGTTGCCTTCGACCATCTGGGACGCGGCTACCTGTGCTACGGTGCCTTCAATCGCACGGGGAATGCACAGTTCGGCGAGAATGGCATCTTCGTTGCCTATACCGACGACGGCGGCACAACCTGGCCAGGCGCGCATATTCCCGTGATCGTGCATACGGGCATGCAGACAGCGGACTCGGCCTTCGAAGACAAGTACTACATTCACGCTGACACAGCGGCATCGTCGCCCTTCCGTGGCCGACTGTATATCCCCTGGAAGCGCGTCATCAATCGCGACTCGTCAACACAGATCGTCATCTCGCACAGTACCGACAGGGGGCGAAGCTGGACCGTCCCGTCCAACGTGAGCGCACGCTTCTCGCGCACAAGCGAGGATACGACGTTTGGACAGAGCTTTCCGCTGGCACGAACGGGGCCCGACGGAACCGTCCACGTAGTATGGAACAGCGGCACCGAGCGTGCCGTGCGATATGCGCGGTCGACCGACGGAGGCGGTACCTTCAGCGAACCGCGGATCCTGCACCGCTACCAGAGTTTCGGCACCAAGAGTGAAGTGGCCGGATCGGTCAACTCCCGCGTCAAGGGCGTCGTCCGCGCCGAGGCCTATCCCACGCTCGTCGTCGACTGCACCAACGGCCCGCGCAACGGCTGGCTGTACCTGGTGTGGTCGGCCGACGCCATTCCCAACGTCTACTTCTCGCGATCGACCGACAATGGCGATACTTGGTCTACCCCCATCATCGTGCACAACGACACGTCGAACGACCAGTTCTGGCCCTGGCTCGCCCTGGACCCGACGAACGGCGATCTTGCCGTGATGTACTTCGACAGCCGCGACGACGCCGAGAACATCCTGGTGAACTGCTATGTGAGTTACTCTCGTGACGGTGGCACCACGTGGACAGATCGTCGCACGGCCGACGAAGGCACGGATCTTCGACGCAATCCGTTTGCCGGCAGCACCTTTGCCGGCGACTATAGCGGCTGCGACTTCCACAACGGCATCGTCTACCCATCGTGGGTGGATATGCGAAACACGTACACAACGCCGTCCGACAACGACGTCTATACCGCCATCGTCAAGGTGAATACGCCGTCGGCACCGTCGACATTCACCGCAACGACGTTGCCACAACAGCCAACAAGCATTGCCCTTGCATGGTCTGCCGTTTCCGACCGGACATTCGGCCAGCCACTCGACCTGCAGCGCGCCCGCTATGTGCTGCGTCGGGATGGTGCACCGATCGCCACGCTTGGAATGACGGATACGACGTTTCTCGACACAGGGCTTACCAAGTATCGACGGTATGCCTACTCGCTCGCAGTGGTCGACGATGTAGATACCAGCACGGCGCGTTCGGCAAGTGCCTTCGCAGGCGGATCGAAGGAACCCGGCATTCCGAAACTGCTCAGCGTGACCGGCAGCGAAACCGGAACGATCATCGCCTTCGTCGAGTTGCCCAAGCTTCGCCTTGATGGTGTGACCACGCTGGTCAATCTTGCCAGCCTGTCCTTCAAGGCAAATGCATGGTCGGCCACCGAAGGCGCCACACAGGCCGGAGCAGAACAGGCCTTCACACTTGCTCCCAATGCAAACGGATGGTATCGCGTCAGCGTCCAAGCCGTCGATGCCGACGGCAACGTGTCGCCCTCGTCCGATACACTCATCTGCTATACCGGCGGCTTGGAGTGGAACAAGGAATCATTCGACTCGCTGCCGGCCCTCAATGTCATCAAAGGTAACTGGGGCCGAAGCACGTCATTCGCCTTCAGCGACCCAGCCTCGTACACCGACAGTCCGTCCGGCAACTACACGCAGCTGCGGCACGACACCGTAATGCTCTATCCCCGACGCGTCGGACGCGGAACCGACCTAGGCAATACCATCGTGTCGATGCGCATCGCCGCCTTTCTGGACAATGGCGATACGGCATTCGTCGAACACGCCTATGACGCGGCAGGACCGTGGTCGACCGATGCGAAGTTCAATGCGGGAACGTATGCGCGATGGGCAGACACTACGAAGAGTGCCGACGCGTGGCGTTACGAGCGGCTGACGATTCGTACCGAGCGCGAGGACACGCTCTTCCTGCGTCTGCGCATGCGCACAAACGCAACGCGTAACTCCGACGGCGTCTACATCGATGACATCACCATCGAAGAAACCACAAGCGTTGACGAGGCCGCCGATGCCGTCCTTGGGGTTCACCCCATGCCTGCATCGACGTCGGTCGTCGTGGGTCTGTCCTCCGATGCAGCCGTGACCACTCTGCGCGTCATCGCCATCGATGGCAGTTCTGTGGCTGTTCCGTGGGATCTCGAGGGTCGAACCCTTGTCGTCGATATCCGATCACTGGCACCCGGCACGTACACGCTGCACGTCACACAAGGCAGCAGCGTCCATGCGACGCGGATCGTGGTGTACCGCTGATCAGCCGGCCTTCAGGTTGAAGCGGACGGTGGTGCCTACGCCGGACCGGCTTTCAAGGCGGACCGTGGACTGGTGCGCCTCAAGGATATGCTTTACGATGGCAAGTCCAAGGCCGGTTCCGCCAACAAGACGCGAGCGGTCCTTGTCTACGCGGTAAAACCGCTCGAAGATCCGCTGCACGTGCTCTTCAGGAATGCCGATGCCGGTATCGGCGACGGCCACCTCGACATCGCCGTTGCTGCGCGTTGTGCAGACGCTGACGCTGCCGCCCTCGACGTTATACTTGATGGCATTGTCGATCAGATTTGTCAGCACCTGGGTAAGGCGCTCACGATCGCCATAGACGGACAGCGACTGCGATGGTTGGTCATAGTGCAACGTCACGCCCCGTTGCGTCGCGCGGATCTCCATCGTTTGCAGCAGATCGTGGATCAGCTCCGAAAGGTCGAAGTAGCGGAAGCTCATGCGCATCTCGCCGGACTCAATGCGCGACAGGTCGATCAGGTCGCTTAGCAGACTGTTCAGTCGCAGGGCATTCGAATAGGCTTTTTCCAGGAATTGCTTGCTTACCTCGGGATCGTCGGCAGCTCCGTCCAGCAACGTCTCCAGATAGCCCTGCACACTGAAGATGGGCGTACGGAGTTCATGCGACACGTTGGCCATGAATTCGCTGCGCACACGCTCAAGCCGTCGCATTTCGGCCACATCCGTTGCCCCGCGGTCGGCAAGGGCATTCACTGCTTCGGCCACGGCGCGCACCTCGGCGGCGGCGTCTGCAGGCACTTCGATTCGAACCGACACTGCCCCTTCCCTGATCACTGTTGTCGTGTCTTCAATGGCCTGCAAGGGGCGAAGTAGGCGGCGGGAAAGAAACCGCTGCAGCATGGATGCTGCTGCGATACCAAGGGCAACAGAGGCCAGCCAGGCACCGCTGCTGCCGAACCATTGGCCAATGCCCGTGGCCAGCAGTATCGAGCACACGACAACGACCGTTACCATGCGCAGAACCGACGAGCGTTGCTGGGGCACGCCTTGTGTTGACCTATTGATGTTGTCGGAATCGATAGCCTACGCCCTTCACCGTTTCGATGAACGACGCGTAATTACCGAGTTTTTCCCGGACTTTCGATACGTGGACATCGACCGTTCTGTCGACCACATAGACGCTTTCGCCCCAAATGCGACGTAACAGAGACTCGCGGCTGAAGACCTTGCCTTCATTCGTTGCCAGGAAGGCCAGCAGCTCGAACTCTTTTTTGGGGAAGAATCGCTCTGTTCCGTCGATGCGGACGGTGTAGTTCTGTCGGTTGATCTCGATGGAACCAACACGAAGAACCTCGGGCGCGGCAACCGTTTCCGTGCGAACGCGTTCGATGCCGCGCCGCAGGATCGTTTTGACCCTGGCGATGAGGACGCGGGGGCTGATGGGCTTCTGGATAAAGTCGTCGGCTCCAAGTTCAAGGCCAAGAACCTGATCGATCTCGCCGGATTTGGCCGTAAGGAACATGATTGCTGTGGCCGCCGTTTCGGCGTTGTTGCGCAGCGTACGACACACTTCGAAGCCGTCCATGCCGGGCATCATGATGTCCAGGATCACCAGATCCGGCCGCACACTTGATGCAATCTCCACGGCCTGAAGACCGTTGATGGCCGTGTGGACCTTGAATCCCTCTTTGCTTAGGTTGTACGAGATCAGGTCAAGAATGTCCTGTTCATCGTCAACGATCAGGATGGTCTGCTCACTCATGCGTGTGGAGCTCATTGTGGTAACGCAAAGCTATGGACGACTTGCTTCGTAGGCCTGTTAAGAACGCATAACGTACGAACGCATCACGATCACCGGCAGGCATGGAGCACCACGCTACGGCGTGGTTTCTCATGCCGAGACAATGTACGCATGGCTCACGGCCACATCGGCGACGTCCATCTCCGAGAACGGGTGGGCCAATGGTACTCGTTGCACATCTGCTATACTGCCCGGCCGACACGACATACGCAGCACGTTGATACCACGCTGCCGATACAGATCCAGGTACTGTGGCAGGCGCATACGGTTCTGCGGCTGAATGTCGTTGTCGATCAACTGCCAGGCACGCTCGGAGTACCGAAGGAAATTATAGATCGTGATGGTCCTGTCAAGATGGGCGAAGTGGTCACTCATATCGATGAAATGGCTCATAACGCCATCGTCGGTGCGAATCCGTTCAAACTCCTTGAGCAGTCCATTCAGCACGTCCGCCGGGATATGCTCGAATACGTTGTTGGAGTGGACGAAATCGAACATCCCATCGTCGAACGACGTGTGTCGTGCATCGGTGATCACGTAGCTGATGCCAAGCTCGGCAAGGAGCGCCTCCAGCGACGAAGGGGCCTGCACAAGGAGTCGTTCGACTCGCTGCATCCGCTCTGGCAGGACCGTCAAACCGGAGAGTCTGCCAGCCGCGTGCGCTTCGACAAAACGTCGCAGCGTTGTCAGCACTCGATCCCGGTTCGCAAGTCTGCTGATATCAACGGTCGTCACGTGTTCGGCGCCCGACAGGTACATGGCTACGGGCACTACCGGATACCAACCCGTGCCAAGCTCGAATGTCCGCCCGGGAACACGGCCCCTTACGTCTGCACATGCGCGAAGGTGGGCAACGGCTTGCTCAAGGCGATCAAAAAAGT
The DNA here is from genome assembly GCA_018882585.1 of Candidatus Kapaibacterium sp. Classification (GTDB taxonomy): domain Bacteria; phylum Bacteroidota; class Ignavibacteria; order Kapaibacteriales; family Kapaibacteriaceae; genus ZLKRG46. The sequence goes on along the minus strand of VFFB01000029.1, from coordinate 8,684 downwards.
ACTCATCGGACAGCTGAACACTCTTCGAAATGTATCGCTGCATCAAGAAGTTAACAGAGTGCTTCCAGGGAAGCCACGAGATGGCCTTCTGCACAACGGCCTTGAGGATCCAGATCTTTATCATGACGTGAATTTACGGCCGCCGCAGAAACTGCTGCCGCACGTTGTACGGGGGGTGACGGTTCGTATCTTTCGCGGTAACATCTAAACATGTTCAGCCACTCCATATGGCGGTTCGCTCCTGCTGCGACCGTCGTCCTCGTGATGGCATGTGCTTGCCTACCGACGACGGCGCAGAAACAGGTGTGGAACTGGTATTTCGGCAACCGTGCGGGCATTACGTTTCGCAACGGTCAGGCCGAAGTATTGTCGGACGGCATGATGTCGACGCCGAAGGGCTGCGCTTCGCAGTCCGACCGCGCAACGGGCGAACTGCTGTTCTATACCGATGGTATCACGATATGGAATCGACTGCACGAAGTGATGCCAAATGGCACGGGTCTGCATGGCGATGCGACGACCAGCCAGGGTGTCATCATCGTACCAATGCCAGGCAGTCAATATGTTTACTATGTCTTCAACGCTGCCCCGGTGTCGGCGCCGTCGCTCGACGGGCGGTGCCTGTGCCTGACGTATTCCATCGTCGACATGCGTCGCGAGAACGGTTTTGGCGACGTGGTGCAGAAGAACATTGTCGTGGTCGATGATATCACCGAACACATCACGGCAACCAGCCGCTGCGACGACGGCACGTTCTGGATCGTTGTCCGAAGCCGCTCATCGCGTCACTTTCTGTCGTTTCACCTGTCGGACGCCGGCCTTGTCACCACTCCCGTCGTCAGTGACGCCAGCAACCCGCAGCTGGTGATCCGGAGCGGCGGCCAGATGCACATCTCGCCGAATGGACGCCGGCTGGTGATCACGTCTGTTTCGGGCAACTCGCAGTTGTACAACTTCAGCCCGTCATCGGGCAAGGTCACCAGCGGCATCAATCTGTTTCCCGACGATGTCCAGGGCGTACACTATGGCGCAGCATTTTCGGCAGACAACAAGTACGTCTACATCGCTGTCAGCAACCGCTCCCGCATCCCGAACGAGCTATTCCGATTCCGAACGGACATGCCCTCGGCCGCAGCCACGGTCACGTCACGCCAGTTCGTGCGTGGCGGCTTTGGCCTTGTGCCTACACCGCTGCCGCTGCAGTTGGCGCCTGACTCGGCGATCTACATTGGCCGACCCGGCGAGCCCATCCTGAGCTCCATCACACGTGCGTCGAATGTGAACCTCGATTCGATTCGGATCATAGATACGGCCATCGTGCTAACGGGTCGCAGCCAGAGCGGTCTGCCTAACGTCATCGGCTCGTCGTTGTTCACGCAGAAGGGTACGCCTGCATGCGACGTTCCTCGAGCTTCGTTTGCCGTGCCTACGACGTGTGCCGGCGGATGCGTCTCGTTCCTCGACGAAAGCATGGGGTCGATCACTACCTGGCAGTGGACATTCGAGGGTGCCGATCCGCCTTCGTCAACCCTTCGCTCGCCGTCAAGGGTGTGCTACGCTCGCCCCGGTACGTATCGCGTGCGACTCGTGGTGTCGAACGATGACGGTGCCGACACCATGGACCGCTCGATCACGATCATGCCTCCGCCAACCCTTGACGTCACCAAAGAAGTAGTGGCATGCAGTGGCAGTCCCGTACGACTGTCCGTAACCGGAGCCGAAACATATCGTTGGTATCCGGCCTCGACGCTTGACGATCCAACTTCGGCTACCCCCCTTGCGCGACCCACCGCGACGACACGTTACACCGTTATCGGAACGTCGGTCAACGGATGCGTCGATTCGGCAACGGTCCTGGTACGCATTCCGCAGATGCAGGCCGGAGCTGACGTTGCCATCTGCCGAGGCGACACCGTTCGACTTCGAGCAGACGGCGCCTTGGCGTATCAATGGGCACCGGCGGATGGACTGGACGATCCGCGTTCGGCTGTACCGCTGGCTACGCCCAAGGCGACCACGGCGTACACCGTTACCATGACGTCGGGCGAGTGTATAGAGGTTGACACGGTCGTTGTAACGGTCGTCGACAGTGTTCATGTTGCGATCTCGGCACCGGCATCTGTCTGCGCCGGCGACACTGTCACCGTCGAGGCAGTGGGCAGCGCCGGCCAAGTATGGTGGAGCCCTGCCTCTGCCGTCAGCGATGCAACGGCGCGTCAGCCGCGAGTTGTGGTCAACGAACGCACGGTGCTGACCGTGACAGCAACCAGCGGATCCTGCACAGCCACCGATAGTGTGGTGATCGACGTGATGCAGCGGCCTTCCATCACGGCCATCGGTAACGCCACGATCTGCCCCGGTAACAGCGCGCAATTGCGTGTCATCACGGCGGCAGCGAACGTTCGTTGGACGCCCACAGTTGGTCTGGACGATCCCTCAAGTCGTACACCGGTTGTCGTACCGCAGCAGACCACGACGTACCATGTCGAGGCATTCGACGACGAGGCCTGTGTCTCGAGCGACAGCGTAACGGTGATCGTCATCGACATGGTCAAGGTAAGTGCAGGCATCGACAAGTCGATCTGCCGTGGCGACGCCGTCCAGCTGGCCGGCATCGGCCCATCCAATGCGACCTACGCATGGTCGCCCACAACGGGTCTCGACGATCCGACATCGCTTTCGCCACTGGCTTCACCCGCGGTAACAACGACGTATGTTCTGACGATCGATGCCGGCACGTGCATCCTGAAGGACTCGATGACGGTCCATGTTTCATCGCTCGACATCAGCGTCTCGTCGGATACGACGATCTGCCGTGGCTCGGGGATCGAGCTTCGTGCAGACGGTGGTGCTTCGCGCTTCACCTGGATTCCGTCGGATGGCCTGTCCGACCCAACCATCAGCAACCCTGTGGCATCACCGTCCGTCACCACGACGTACATGGTGCTTGCCGAAGATCAGTTCGGCTGCCGCGATCAGGCACGAGTCACGGTAACCGTTCGTGATACGGTTCCGCTGCGGCTGCGCCTCGGCTCGGTGACGGCCAAGGCCGGCGAAGACCTTGTCAATATTCCCATCTTCGTCGAGGCCGACCCCAACCTGCTGCCGATCCAGATCGACGAGCTGCGGGCCGAGATCAACTCGGATCTGACGGTCTTCATGCCGCGCTCTGCAGAGCGTGGCGACGTTGTCATCGGTCGCACATCAGACGAACGCCGCATCACGATTCTCACCCTGCAAGACGTCCAGCTGCTGTCGCCCTCGCAACGCCTGACCACGATAACGGGCCAGGTGCTGCTGGGAAATGAGGTGTTCACGCCGTTCGTGTGGGAGAACGTGTCGTGGAAGGGCGAGTTCTGTCCGACGGTGAGCACCCAGAATGGCACACTGTACGTATCGGGTTGCTTCATCCAGGGTCGACTTATCAAGTATTTCGGCGAAGCATCGTTCCGCCTCATGCAGCGTCCGAACGATGGCATGGTCGACATCATCATCTCCGGCTCCGAGCCCGGCCTGCATGTTGCCCGCATCATCTCTACGCAGGGCAAGGTGGTCTGGGAAGGGTCAGTGCATCGTCCGCGGGGCGATGCCCGCGAGCTGACGCTCACGGCCGACCTGACAGGGTTGGGCAGCGGCTCGTACTTCGTGCAGCTGCTGGAACCATTCGGAAGTCAGACCATGGGCATGACGCTTCTGCGCTGATGCCGTAGTTTTGCCTGATGCTCGTCAGGTTAGCGCTCGCTGTAGCCCTCGTTTCTTCCTTGCCCCTTTTCACCACTGCGGCCGTTCCGGATACGGCCCGTGCGCTGCGTGCCATCGACAGTATCCGACTTTACGAAAAGGAGCGCGTTGTTGTCACCGGAACGCGAAACGATATCCGCCTGTCTGACTCGCCCATTCGCGTCGAAGTAATCGGGAACGAACGGATCCGTACCACGGCCATGGTGAACGTGGGCGATCTGCTGAAGGAGCAGACGGGGCTGCTGATGACGGGTGCCATCCGGAACGGCATCCAGATGAACGGCCTCGGTGCCGACTACACCATGATCCTGATCGACGGCCAGCCCGTTGTGGGTCGTGTTGCGGGCATCCTTGACCTGTCTCGCATCTCCGTTGGCAACATCGAGCGCGTCGAAGTAGTGAAGGGGCCAATGTCGAGCATGTACGGCAGCGAAGCCCTTGCCGGCGTGGTGAACATCATCACAAAGCGGCCCGATCAAGGATGGAGCGGTCGCGTGTCGGCACAGTCGACGTCGCTTGGCCCTACCGACCTGCAGTCCGAAGTAGGCTGGGCCAATGCCGATGTCGAAACATCCGTCTTCGTCAACGTCAAACAGGCGTCACCGTTCTCGCTGAAAAGCGATACTCTTACCATCCCCTATGCCGGCTTTCACGACGGAACGGTCCATGCCAAGCTGCTTTGGAAGGCAGGCAACGGCTGGCGCCTGCGGAGTACGCTTCGCGCCTTTGGATCCGAGACCGAGGGCACCTTCATCGAAAGCGTCTTTGGCCAGATCGCACAGAACAAGGGGTCGGTAACGCAGTGGGACCTGAGCGGCACGCTGGGTGCCGACTGGACGCATGGCCGTGCCCGCTTGCAGACGACGGCCTATGCGACAACCTTCCAGGAGCGCTACGTGTTCGACACAGACCAAGGCGGTCGCGGCCGGATCGACGATCAGGAACGTCGGAACACGCGGCTGTTCACACAGTACGATCTGCTGTTCGGCGAGAAGAACCGCATGACCCTTGGTGGAGAGTTCTTGTACGACGATATCGGCGGCACACGATACTTCGACTCGATTTCGCCTAACAGCAGGCCGTTCTATCGTACCGGCGTAGCGTTTGCCCAGTGGGAGGGTATTCCTACCTCGTGGATCTCATACGTCTTGAGTGCGCGCATCGATGCCAACAACGTCTATGGCGAAGCCCTCAGCCCCAGGTTTGCGCTGCTGTATAAACCCGATGACCACTGGCGCATTGGCGGGTCTATCGGCACTGGCTTCAAGGCCCCGGACTTCCGACAGCTCTTTGTGGCATTCTCTAACCGACTTGCCGGTGCGGGATACGACCTTATCGGCGCACGCCGTCTTGGCGTCGACCTCGAAGCCGAACGCAGCATCTCGTACGACCTTCGATTTCAGTACGATGATGGCCGCCGCGTGCTGAGCAACGACGTGGCCATCGTATACAACGCAGAGTTCCGCCTGTTCCGGAATGATATCTCGAACCTGATCGAGAACGTCTTTGCCGGCACCATCGACGGACGCACGATCTACTCCTACCGCAACATCTCGGCTGCCATGACGCAGGGACTTGAGGCGACGCTTCGAGCCGCCCTTGTCTATGATCAGACCGGTGTATTCAGCTTCGATGTTGGCTTTCAGTATCTGGATGCCCGCGACCTTAGCATCATGGATGCCATCGAGCGGGGCGAGGCCGGAACCATCGACGATGCGCTGACGGCAGACGAATACGGCGGCCTGTGGCTGCGATCGCAACGCAGTGGCTCGATCCGACTGCAGTTCGACACACCCGAGCGCGACTGGAGTGCAGCCCTGCGGGTACAGCTTGTGGGTAGATACGGCGACGAGTCGCTGGACAAAAACGGCTTCGTGATAAGCAACCCTCCGCGTCGCGCACTCGACCGTCCGGATGAATACGTGGCCGGCTATGCGGTTGTCAACCTCGCGCTGACGCGGTCCTTCACGTGGACATCCGTTGGCTCGGTCACCATCGGTGCCGGCATCAACAACCTGCTTGATGTTGTCCGTCCGACGCTCATCCCGGGCTTGGTTGGACGTCAGGCCTTCCTGCAGTCGAGCATTCGGTTCTGACGCGCGAAGCGCGTTACACGGGCTTGAAGGACTCGAAGGCTTGCAGACAGTTGTTGCAGTAGTGCAACGATCGGCAGAGCGTCGGACCAAAGATGGACTTCAGCGTCGTGTTGCGACTGTTGCAGTACGGACATGCGGCGTTGTTCAGCACCGTCAGGTCAAGGACGGTGTCGTACTCCACCGGTGGTGCAAGACCATGTTTGAGCAAGGCTGCACGGCCAGCCTCGGTCAGCCTGTTGGTATTCCATGGCGTATCAAAGGTCACATCGACGGTGACGTTGCGCGCGCCGGCCTGTTCCACGGCTGCCTGCGCATCGCGACGCATCACGTCGATCGCAGGACAACCAACGAACGTCGGCGTCATGGCCACGTGTACGTCGCCATCTTCCGACACCGCGACGTCCGTCACGATACCCATATCAACAATGCTGATCGTCGGGATCTCGGGATCCTTCACGGTCATCAGCGCCGCATACACATCATCGACGGTCATATCACCATTCGGCAGTTGGGTCAATGCGAAACACCTCGGTCATCTCGTCCAGCAGTGGCTGCAGATGCTCAGTGTGATATCCGCTGCGTCCGCCGTACACGGGGTCAACATCGGACGGGATCGTAAGGTTCGAATCGCGGCAGACGTCAGTCACAAACGCCATCCATTGCCCCTTGACGGCATCTTCGCCAACAAACACACCGTCGTTGATAAGGTCGGCTTCAAAGGGGCCGGGTTCGAACATGCCAAGGGCATAGGGCCAGGCTTCGTTAAGGGCGCTCTGCATGCGGGCATGGCTTACGTCGTTGCCCTGTGCACCAAGTTGCACCATCCATGTCTGCGCATGGTACAAGTGATACTTGATCTCGCCGATCACCTTCCGGGCGAGCTTGGCCAACGGCTCCAACGTCGAATCCGTGAAGGCATGGTACCGGAACATCTCGGCCGAGTCGAACAGGAAGTGACGTACGAGCGAGAAGTCGTACTCGCCGTTGGGCAGCTCGACGAAATGGCTGCACCGCATGGCATCGGCATTCCGCATAAAGGCTGCCTGGTCCGGCTCGGGCTGACCGAAATGCTCGTGCATGATGGCATACAGCGCCTGGGCATGGCCAAGCTTGTCCTGGGCGATCGACGAAAAGGCAATATCCTCTTCGAGGATGGGCCCAAGGCCGGTCCACTCGGAGTGACGGTGGGCGATGATCAATTCGTCATCGGCCACGCGATACAGCAGGTTGACGATGGCTTCGGAATTCATGCGCCCGTCCCTTCGGCTTGTTGTTCTTTCTTGAAGGCTTCGACCTTGTTGCGGACCATGTAGGCGGCAACGTCGCGATACTTCTTCTCGGGCGTCGTGGCAAAGACGTCGGCATCTTCGGCACGCATGGCAAAGACGTCACGCGTGTTCACGACCCACATGTTGGTCGTCTGCCCACGGCGGCCGTACTGCTCCTTTGCAAGGAGCAGGGCCAGCTCGCGCGACGGAGCATGCAGGCTGCCAACGTGGATGTGGCGGCCTCCCGTTTTCTGCTGATGGAAGACCTCGTAGGTCTGGAGCTGGTCAAGCTCCTGTTTCGGCTCGAGATGTTCGGGTTTTTCCGATTCGAGCTGCAGCCGCGTGATACGCGGGTCGAGGGAAATGATCGTAGCCATGCGGCAAAGATACGATGACCAGAACGGCTCAAGACCTGACAAACGTCAGTGTAGCACGGGAATGGGCACGGTATGAAATACGCCCAGCGGACTGGTGGCAACCAGGACGTAGAGGCCGGCAGGCAGGTCGTCGGTCCGTATGGAATACGTCCACCCCAGTTCATGTTCGAGCTGGTCGTGACGGGTCACCTCAACACGGCGTATCTCGCGAAGCGTTGCGTCGCGAAGCGTGACGTCGGGGGCGTCGCTGCCCCGCGGCATCACAATGCTGAACAGCGCCCCTTTATCAGCCGGAATTGGATACGGAGGCGAGGTACGGTACGACAGGCCTGCGCGTATGACGGTTACCTGCGTCGCTACGTCGCACCTTGAGGAGCTAAGCAGGTCATACGGCAGCCCCCTGGAAACAACGGGAATGACAGACGGTGAACAGGTGTCGGGCAAAAAGATGGTATCGGCGACCATTCCTGTGTCGACGGCCGCACAGCATACCGTAAGCTGCCGATCCTGGCCCGGCGGAATGATGATGGGAAGTTGCGAGGGCGGGATGCCGAATGTCGTGTTGTTTACGAGGATCGGACGCGCAATGACGAGCGTTTCATCGGTAGATCGGTTGCGTATGCGAATGTCGGCGCAGGCACGCGAGCCGACGTCGTGATCACCAACAACGAAGGGCCGTTGCAGGCCCAGCAGTTCGATCTTGTTGCGGGTCTGTATAACGTCAATAGCCAGCACCTCACTCGTGTCAACACAGCCGTTAACGTCGGTAACGATCACAAAGAAGGTACCAGGCTGTTTGACCGTGAGAGATGGAGTCGTTGCGCCATTCGACCATACGTATGAGGCGTATGAGCCTTTCAAGCTGATGACGACGCTGTCATCAAGACAGAACGTCGTAGGCCCGCTCACCGTCAGCTCTGCCGTAGGGCGCTTGTTGAAGGTAAGCGTGATGCTTTCCGACGTTGACCAGCAGCCATTGGTATCGAGTGCTTCGACGCGATAGGTACCGCTTTCCGTAGGCCATATCACGGACGAGGTAGATCCGGTGGACCAGCGGTACTGCAGGAAGGTTGGATTTGACACAGCGATGGTGGCTGTGTCGCCCTCACAGAAGGTCGTCCCGGTCGTAAACGTCTCCGGAATTCTGGGTTCCTTCAGCATGACAACGACGCTATCGACCGACGCCACGCATGTTTGAGGGT